>JALSTP010000018.1 GCA_026983675.1 Sedimenticola sp. | reverse complement strand
CGATGTGGTCGCCAAGGCGGAAGCGGCGCAAAACTGGTGTCGGCATGCGACGGAGTACTCATTGGAGCATGGGGTAAAGTCCTGGAAATACGTGCTGTTCGCACATGATAAAGTCGAGGAATCGAGACTATTGAAGGATTTCGTTTCAGAATCCCCGATAGGTGATCCGTAAAATCCCTGCCGTTAGGTGGCAATGTGGATTTTGCTTCCTGACCACTCGATGGGTGGGGGGAACGTGCGCGGAGGTGGATGTTTGAACCTTCTCCTCGTCTTGGTAGAGGGGACAATCGGCTGGAGTATTCATCCAGTGGAATGTTCACTGGATGCGCTGTTGGTACTCCGCCAGCCGCTGGTCGAATTCGTGGAGCCACTGGGTATCGATGAAGGCCTTGAGGACGCGGCGGACTTCGTATTGACCCTCCTGGCCGCGCAGGCGGCGCAGGAAGCCGAGTTCGACGATCTTGTTGATTTGGCTGTCGATCTGTTTCATCAGTTTCACTTCGTTGCTGCCGGTGGGGAGGAAGACGCGCAGCAGGTCGACGATGTCGTCGCGGGAGAGGATCAGGCGGGTCTCCTGGCCGCCCGCGTCGAATTCGGCCAGTTTCTTGCGCAACAGGGCGAGCAGCAAGCTGATGGGGAAGGAGAGTTGGCGGCGGGTGATCAGCCGGGGCAGTTCCGGCGCGTCCTCGCGCGGCGGGCGGGTGCGCAGCCAGGCGTAGCCTTCCGCCTCGTCGAGCACCAGTTCGAGGCCGATGAGGCCAACGTAGTCGCGCACGCGGGGTTGCAGGTGTAGCAGTTGCTGCCAGAGGGCCGGGTCGTTCTCTTCGTAGACGATGCCCTTCAGCAGCGCGATGAGGACGCGGGGCAGGGCGTCGGTTTCGTGGGTTGGCGTCGTGTCGTTCATCGGCTGAAGAGTATACGCGGCAGGCGCGCCTGCCGCTCGCGGCCGTCGGGGTCGCGCCATTGGATCAGGTCGTGGCGGGTTTCGTCGAAGACGGCGTGGTCGGATTCGCTGGCGATGGCAAACCAGGCGAGCAGTTCGGCCAGGCCTTGTTCCAGCGGGTGTTCGGCCAGCAGTTCCGGCAGGCTGATCTGTTCGCGCAGTTGCAGGGAGCGGCGCAGGTGCCCGCTCAGCCGCGCCTTGTCCACCCATTCCTGCTCGAACAGGATCTCCGGCGTCACGTCGTCTTTCCCCAGTTCGATGTGGTCGTCGAGCCTCGGTTTGAAGGGCGGGCTGTAGAGCGGCCGCTCCATCGGCAGGCGGATGTCGGGGGCGGGGCTGTCGATGGTCATGAAATCCCCCTTCGGTGGTTGTTCGCGCAGGGCCAGGGCGCGGGTCTCGATCTGGTGCAATACCTCCATGATGCGGCGGTTTTCCAGCCAGGCCTGGTCGTCGAGATAGCGGCGCAGCTGTTGCGAGAGTCGCGCCACGGTGCGCTGGGTCTGCTCGCCGGCCTCCAGCCAGTCGTAGTGGATGCGTTTCAGGCGGCGGTCGGGGCGCATCTGCTCGATGGGGGGCAGCGCCAGCACCCGTTCCAGCAGCGCGGTCAGCTCCTCCTGTCGGCTCGGCGACATGAGGAAGTCCCAGAAGGCGCGGAAGCTGCGGCCCTGGTCGGAGTCGGCGATGGCGTCGCGTTCGCCGAAGATCTGTTCCAGCAGCGCGCCCTTGGCGCCGTCCCACAGCGCGATGCGTTCCCGCACCGACTGGTCCAACTGGCGGAAGTTTTGCTCCACCTCGCGGAAATCGGTGAGGAGTTCGCGGGCGGTGGCGCCGAGTTGCTGGAAGCGGTCTTTCAGTGCGGTGTCGTCGAGAATGTCCATGTCACCGGCCTCGATGCGGGCAATCTCTGCGTCGATCTCGGCCTTGCGCTTCTCCAGTTCGGCGATGCGGGCGCGGGGGTCGGTCTCAGCGCCTTCCGCCATTTGGCGCAGCAGTTCGAACACGGTCAGCAGCCGCGACTCGGTGCCGACGAAGGCGCGCCCGCCGAGGCTCTCCAGCCAGGCGATCGCCTTTTCCGTGGCTGGGGTCAGGTCGAAGTGGGGCTCGTCGGAGTCGGCTGGATAGAACTTGCGCAGCCAGCCCTTGTCGTCCTGGGCCCAGTCGTCGAGGTACTGGCCGGCGGTTTTGGGGAAGGCGTCGTCGCCCAGCGATTCGCGCAGTTGATAGAGCATGTCCTCCAACCGCGAGGCCAGCTCCGACTGGGATAGCACGCGCGCGTTCGGTTCAATGAAGGCGCGTTGCAGGAAGCTGACGATCAGCGGCGCGTGTGCGGCCATCAGAAGGCGCCAGGCGGGGTGCTGCCTGCGTATGCGGTCGAGGGTGAAGTAGTCGAGCGGCATGGGCGATGGGGTTTCTGTCTGCATTTGGCCGGGTCGGATGCGCCAGGCCATGGGGTATGATTTTACTGAACGGCGGCCGCTTTTGCCGCGCAAGGCCGAATAGTGCTTGAGAAGCGGCATCCGAATCCTGATAATACGACGATTTTACGGGTGGGTGTCGATTCGGCGAGGATCGGGTCTGGAGTGTTATGAAAATCGGTTTTCCCAAAGAGACTGCCGCGGGCGAGCGCCGGGTGGCGATGACGCCCGAGGTGGCCAGGCGGCTGATCGGTCAGGGGTGGCAGGTGCTGCTGGAGGAGGGCGCCGGCGCCGCCGCCCACTATCCGGACGACAGTTACCGCGATGCGGGGGTGGAGATCGTCGACTCTGCCACCGCCTGGGGCGCCCCCCTTGTGGCCAAGGTGCGCCGGCCGACGATGGACGAGATCGCAAAGTTGGCCGAGGGGGCGATTCTCATCGCTTTCCTGGAGATGTGCGACGACGACGGCACTTTGGCGGCGCTGGCCGGACGCAAGGTACAGATGCTCGCCATGGAGCGCATCCCCCGTATCTCCCGCGCCCAGTCCATGGACGCGCTCTCCTCGCAGAGCAACATCGCCGGTTATCGCGCGGTGATCGAGGCAGCGGCCCGGTACGGCCGATTTTTCCCTCTGATGATGACCTCGGCCGGCTCGGCCAAACCGGCGCGGGTGGTGGTGCTCGGGGCCGGGGTGGCGGGCCTGCAGGCCATTGCCACGGCGCGGCGGCTGGGGGCGGATGTCTACGCCTACGATATCCGGCCCGAGACCCGGGAGCAGATCGAGTCCCTCGGCGCCAAGGCCATCGAGCTGGATGTGGGCGAGAGCGGGACCGGCGAAGGGGGATACGCGAAGGAGCTGTCCGACGAGGCCAAGGCCCGTCAGCAGCAGGCGCTGGCCGACGAACTGGCGAAGGCCCATGTGATCGTTTCCACCGCCATGATTCCCTGCCGCCCCGCGCCGGTGCTGATCACGGAGGAGGTGGTGCAGCGCATGCGCGAGGGCTCGGTGATCGTGGATCTGGCCGCCGCCACCGGCGGCAACTGCCCGCTGACGGAGCGGGACGCCGTGGTGGAGAAGCACGGTGTGACGCTGGTGGGCCATACCAATTTCCCCTCCCTGATGGCATCGGACGCCAGCGCCTTCTACGCCGGCAACATCCGTAACCTGCTCGATATCATGGTGGAGCAGGGCGAGGGGGGGCTGGCGCTCAAGGATCTGGGGGAGGACGAGATCACCGCCGCCATGCGGGTGGCGACCGGACACGAAGAGAAGGAGGGCGACAATGCCTGATACCCTGGTTGCGCTGTACGTCTTTGTGCTCGCCTGCTTCATCGGCTATTACGTGGTGTGGGGGGTGACCCCCTCGCTGCACACGCCGCTGGTGGCGTTGACCAACGCCATCTCCGGCATCGTCATTGTGGGCGCCTTGCTGGTGACCGGGCTGGAGGAGGCCGGCGGCGCCGCCGAGGCGTTCGGTTTCTTCGCTGTATTGCTCGCCTCCATCAATGTCTTCGGCGGCTTTCTGGTGACCAACCGGATGTTGGCGATGTTCAAAAAGAAGAAGAAATAAGGGTCGCGCATGGGGATTTCAGACAACGCACAGGCGCTCGCCTACCTGGTTTCGGCGGTGCTCTTCATCCTCGCCCTGAAGGGGTTGACCCATCCCTCCACCGCGCGGCGGGGCAATTATTTCGGCATGCTCGGCATGGCCATCGCCATCGGCGCCACCCTGATGGGCAACGAGGTTCAGTCCTATGGCCTCATTGTCACCGGCGTGGTGATCGGCGGCGTCATCGGCGCGGTGCTGGCGGCGCGCATTCAGATGACCGACATGCCGCAACTGGTGGCGGCATTGCACAGCTTCGTCGGCATGGCCGCGGTGCTGGTGGCCATCGGGACCTTCATCAACCGCCATGCGGCGGGCACCCTCAATCCCGTCCTCATGGCTGAGCTGTCGGCGGGCATCATCATCGGCGCCATCACCTTCAGCGGCTCGGTGATCGCCTTCGGCAAGCTGCAGGGGCTGATCTCGGGCAAGCCGGTCCTGTTCAAGGGGCAACATCTGCTGAATGCCGCCCTCGGGGTGGTGATCGTGTTGTTAGGGGTCCATTTCGCCGCCACCGGCAGCATGGTGTCGCTGGTGCTGATGACGCTGTTGTCGTTTGCCGTGGGCTTTACCCTCATCATCCCCATCGGCGGCGCTGACATGCCGGTGATCATCTCCATGCTCAACAGTTACTCGGGCTGGGCGGCGGCGGCCACCGGCTTCACCCTGCACAACAATCTGCTGATCATCGTGGGCGCCCTGGTGGGCTTCTCCGGCGCCATCCTCTCCTACATCATGTGTCGGGCCATGAACCGTTCGATCCTGCATGTGGTGTTCGGCGGTTTCGGTGGCGAATCCGGTGGCGAGGCGAGCGCCGTGGGGCAGGCGGCGGAGAAGGGGGTCAAATCGGCCTCCGTCGAGGATGCGGTCTACTGGATGGAGGACGCCAACAAGGTGATCATCGTGCCCGGTTACGGCATGGCGGTGGCGCAGGCGCAGCACGCCCTGAAGGAACTGATGGAGCTGTTGGAAGAACGGGGCGTGGAGGTGAAGTTCGCCATCCACCCGGTGGCAGGGCGCATGCCGGGGCACATGAACGTGCTGCTGGCGGAGGCGGACATCCCCTACGACCACGTCTTCGAGATGGACGAGATCAATCCCGAGTTCCCCACCGCCGACGTGGTGCTGGTGGTGGGCGCCAACGACGTGGTCAACCCGGCGGCGAAGGAGGATGCCTCCAGCCCCATCTACGGGATGCCGATCCTGGAGGCGGGCAAGGCGAAGCAGGTGTTCTTCCTCAAGCGCTCCATGCGGCCCGGTTATTCGGGCGTGGACAACCTGCTGTTCTACCAGGACAACACCTCGCTGATCTTCGGCGACGCCAAGGATTCCATTGAGGGCATGGTGGCGGCGCTGAAAGGGGGCGGGCACTGACGCCCGGCCATGCAACGCTTCCTGATCATTGCGGGCGTTGCGCTGGTTCTGGCGGGTCTGCTTTGGCCCTGGCTCTCCAAGCTGCCCCTCGGGCGGCTGCCGGGTGACATCATTATCGACCGGCCTGGCCTCAAGATCTACTTTCCCATCACCACCATGGTGCTGGCGAGCCTTCTGATCTCGTTGATCATGTGGTTGTTCCGGCGTTGATGAGCCGTCTTTTACGGGCGGAGGAGAGGCGCTTGAGGGCGATCTCCCGGCGCAGCGCAGCGCCCTTGTCCGCCGCCCTTTCTGCATAGACCAGCCGCACCGGGCGGCGGGCGCGGGTGTATTTGGCGCCGCGGCCATTGTTGTGTTGGGCGAGCCGCCTTTCCAGGTCGGTGGTGACGCCGGTGTAGAGGCTGCCGTCGCTGCACTGCACCATGTAGACGGTCCACGGGAAATCGGCGGTCTCTGTCATTATCGGATTTGCGGCGGGTCTGAAAACGTGGAAGTCTATCATCATGCCGTCGCTCGATCCCCTCAAGAACCGCCTGCGCAAAAATGTCCGTCACTGGGGCAAATGGGCGCGCCGCCGCGGGATCAGCTGCTACCGGCTGTATGACCGGGACATCCCCGAGTTCCCCTTCGCCATCGACCGCTACGAAGAGTGGGTGCACGTGCAGGAGTATGCCCGCAAGGGGCGGCCGGCGTTCACGGATGCGGCGTTGGGCGAGCTGACCGAGGCCCTGGCGGAGGCGCTGGAGGTGCCCGCCGATCGCTTTTCCTTCAAGATGCGCGAGCGGCAGAGGGGGAGCGCCCAATATCGCAAGCAGCAGAGGCGCGGCCGTGAGGCAGTGGTGCGGGAGGGGGGACTGCGGTTTCTCGTCAACCTCGACAGCTACCTGGATACCGGCCTGTTCCTCGATCATCGTCTGACCCGCGCCAGGGTGCAGGACGAAGCGGGCGGAAAACGCTTTCTCAATCTCTTCGCCTACACCGGCAGCTTCACCGTCTACGCCGCGGCGGGGGGTGCGCGGGAGAGTGTGACTGTGGACCTCTCCAACACCTACCTGGATTGGGCGGCGCGCAACCTCCAGCTCAATGGCATGGAGCTGAAGCGCCACCGCCGGGAGCGCAGTGACGCGTTCCGCTATCTGGAAGAGGCGGCCGCCGCCGGTGAGCGCTTCGATCTCATCGTCATGGACCCGCCCAGCTTCTCCAACTCCAAGAGGATGGACGGCGTACTGGATGTGCAGCGCGATCATCCCCGCCTGATACGGGGATGCCTGCGGCTGCTCGCGCCGGGTGGGGTGCTCTATTTCTCCAACAACCTGCGGCGTTTCCGGCTCGATCCCGCCATTCAGGAGGCGGCCGGTATCGAGGAGATCACGGCAGAGACCGTGCCCGACGACTTTAAACGGCGGCGGCCACATCGCTGTTGGTGTATAGTCGCATGATCATTCTCTGCGGTGACTACCGCACCTACCCACGAGGAAAACGACAATGCTGAAAAAGAGAATGGCGGTATGGGCCGCAGTGACTGCTACCCTGGGGCTGGCTTCCTGCGGGGGCGATCCGGTGGATCGGGCGGCGAAGGACGCCTGCGCCTGCCTGAAGCCCATGTACGAGAAGATGACCGCTGTTGCCGAGGCGATGAAAAAGGGTGACATGTCCGCGCTCGAATCCATGAAGGACGACATGGAGGGGAACAAGGCGTGCTTTGACAAATTGAAGCGCGACTACCCGGAGGTCGACAAGGACAAGGCGCTTCAACAGAAGGTCTCGGCGCGGATCAAGGCGATGTGCCCCGCGCCCGAGGCGTTCCATATGGGCCAATAGGCCGAACCGGGACTACACCGGTCACCGTGGA
Organism: Sedimenticola sp.; assembly: GCA_026983675.1. GTDB lineage: Bacteria > Pseudomonadota > Gammaproteobacteria > Chromatiales > Chromatiaceae > JALSTP01. The sequence continues at coordinate 17,527 of JALSTP010000018.1, read as the reverse complement.
TGACCGGGTGACGCGGCGTCCGTTGAGTTCGACCCCGGACGTTTCTCCTCGAACCGCCAGAGGCGCCTGCCTGAAGTCCCTAACCCTATGATATTCAAAGACAGGCCGTGGCGTGCCGGCCCGCAGACTGCGTTGCCCCATCTTGCTGTAGAGTGACTACAGCGGCGATGGGGCGCCTTGCTGCGAACCGGCACGCCACGGCTGAATACGATATATATTGTTGCCGGGTTAATAATAATAATAAAATGAACCTGAGTCCGTGTTCGAACCCCGTCCGTGTCATCCTCGATCCTTCCTGAATCCTCCGACATCGCGCAGTGCCTGCTGGCGGACCGCCATCGTCTCCGGCGGCGGCTCGCCTCGCTGCGCCGGCGGCGGGAGAAAGGGCCGGTGGATGGGGCGCTGTTGGCGCGGCTGGAACAGGAGATTGAGGCCTCCCGGCGGCAGGCGGAGGCGCGGCGCCGCCTCGCCCCCGCGGTCGGGTTTCCGCCCGCCCTGCCGGTCAGTGAACGCCACGAGGAGATTGCCCGCCTGATCGAGGCGCATCAGGTGGTGGTGGTCTGTGGCGAGACCGGTTCCGGCAAGTCCACCCAGTTGCCGAAGATCTGCCTGACGCTGGGCCGTGGGGTCTTTGGCCGCATCGGCCACACCCAGCCGCGGCGCATCGCCGCCCGGTCACTGGCCATGCGCATTTCGGAGGAGCTGGGCGTGGAACCCGGCACGGCCGTGGGCTGGAAGGTGCGCTTCCACGACCATGTGGCGCCCGCGACCCGGGTCAAACTGATGACCGACGGCATTCTGCTGGCGGAGATCCAGCGGGACCGTTTTCTCGACGAGTACGATACCCTCATCATCGACGAGGCCCACGAGCGCAGCCTCAACATCGACTTCCTGCTGGGCTATCTGAAAAAGCTGTTGCCGAAACGGCCCGATCTCAAGGTGATCGTCACCTCGGCCACCATCGACCCGGAGCGCTTCGCCGAGCACTTCGGCGGGGCGCCGGTGATCACCGTCTCCGGCCGTACCTGGCCGGTGGAAGTGCGGTATCGCCCCCCGGAAGAGACGGGCGCGGAACGCGATGCGCCCATGCAGCAGGCCATCGCGGCGGCGGTGCATGAACTGGGGCGGGAGGACCAGGGCGACATCCTGGTCTTCCTCAGCGGCGAGCGTGAGATCCGGGAGACCGCCGAGACCCTGCACGAGATGAAGCTGCCGGGTGCGGAAGTGGTCCCCCTCTATGCCCGCCTCGGTCCTGCCGACCAGGCGCGTATCTTCCGGCCCCATGCGGCGCGGCGTATCGTGCTCGCCACCAATGTGGCGGAGACCTCCCTCACCGTGCCTGGCATCCGTCACGTCATCGACACCGGATTTGCCCGCATCAGCCGCTACAGCCACCGCAGCAAGGTGCAGCGCCTGCCGGTGGAGCGCATCTCCCGGGCATCGGCGGACCAACGCAAGGGACGCTGCGGCCGCGAGGCGCCGGGGATCTGCATCCGGCTCTACAGCGAGGAGGATTTCGAGGCGCGCGCCGAGTTCACCGAGCCAGAGATCCTGCGCACAAACCTCGCATCGGTGATCCTGCAGATGAAGGTGCTGGGGTTCGGCGAGATCGAGCGTTTTCCCTTCGTCGATGTCCCCGACCGCCGGCTGATCAGCGATGGCTACCGGCTGCTGGCCGAGCTGGGGGCTGTGGACGGCGAGCGCAGGGTCAGCCGGCTGGGGCGCCTGCTCGCGCGGCTGCCGGTGGATCCCCGCATCGCGCGCATGCTGATTGAGGCCGCCCACACCCACTGTCTGAAAGAGGTGCGGGTGATCGCCGCCGCCCTGAGCATACAGGATCCCCGCGAGCGCCCCCTCGACAAGCAGCAGGCGGCGGATGCGATGCACGCCCTCTTTGCGGACGAACGGTCCGATTTCGTCGCCCTTCTCAACCTGTGGGAGTTTCTGGAAAAAAATCGCAAGCATTTGTCTAAAAGCAAGTTCCGCGAGTTATGTAGAAATCACTTTATCTCCTGGAACCGGGTGCGCGAGTGGCAGGACATCCATCTTCAGCTGCGCCGCCAGATGCACGATATGGGCTTCCGCGATAACGACAAGCCAGGCGGCTATGAGGCGATCCACCGCGCCGTGCTCACCGGCCTGCTGGGTCACATCGGCGTGCGCGGCGAGAAGAAGGAGTACCTCGGCGCGCGTGGCGGCCGGTTCCATATCTGGCCCGGCTCGGGGACGGCGGAAAAGGCGCCCAAGTGGATCATGGCGGCGGAACGGGTGGAGACCCGCCGCCATTATGGCCGGATGGTGGCGGAGATCCGCCCCGAGTGGATCGAGTCCGCCGCCGGTCACCTGGTCAAGCGCAACTATTCGGAGCCCCACTGGCAACCCCGGCGTGGGCAGGTAGGCGCCTTCATGCGGGTTACCCTCTACGGCTTGACGCTGGTGGCGCGGCGGCGCTGCAACTTTGGCCCCGTGGACCCGCCGCAGGCGCGGGAGATCTTCATCCGCTCGGCGCTGGTGGAGGGGGACTTCAACACTCGGCTGCCCTTCTTCCGCCACAACCGCGAGTTGCGGGCGGATATCGAGGCGATGGAGGCCAAGCTGCGCCGCCATGGCTTGCTGGTGGATGAGGAGGCGATCTTCCGCTTCTACGACGAGCGCATCCCGCAAGGCATCTACAGTACACCCCAGTTCGAGCAGTGGGCGCGCAAGGCGCTGCGTGGCAAGGGGCGGTGGCGGCTTCACATGCGGCAGGAGGACCTGCTGCAGGCGGGGGCCGAATCCGTCTCGGCCGAGGCCTTTCCGGACCGGCTGGAGGTCGCGGGGGTGGCGTTGGCGCTGGCGTACCACTTCGAACCGGGCGACGCCGCTGATGGCGTGACCCTGGTGGTGCCGCTGCACCTGCTGATGCAGATCCCACGGGAGACCGGTGAATGGCTGGTGCCCGGCCTGCTGAAGGAGAAGATCGTCGCCCTGCTGCGGGGATTGCCCAAAGCGCTGCGCCGGACGCTGGTACCCGTGCCCGACACCGCCGATGCCTGCGTGCGGGCGATGATCCCTGGCGGGCCGCTGCTTCCCCGGCTGGTGGAGACCCTCAAGTCACTCAAGGGGGTGCGGGTGGGGGAGGGGGACTTCGGAGGCATCGATCTGCCGGAGCATCTGCGCATGAAGTTTCGTCTGGTGGACGAGAAAGGCGGCGAGATCGCCGTTTCCCACGACCTCGCGGCGCTGCAGCGGCGCCATGCGGAACGGGCGGCGCGGAGCCTTGCCGGGCAGGTGCCCCGGCCCGCTGGCGACCGGCGTATCAAGGGGTTCGACTTCGCTGAACTGGCGGAGAGCATGCCGTTGAAGGCCGGAGGTGTCGAGAGCCGGGCCTGGCCGGCGCTGGTGGACCGGGGCGACCGGGTGGAGGTGGCCCTGCAGACCAGCGCCGAGACGGCGGAACGGGTCCATCGCGCCGGTCTGCGGCGGCTGATCCTGCTGGAATTGCGGGCGGAGGCGGCGCGGCTGCGGAAGGGCCTACCCGGCCTGCAGCGGATGGTGTTGCAGTACGCCAAGGCGCCCGTGGTGAAGGGACGCACGCCCGAACCCTCGCAGCCGCTGGAGGCAGACCTCACGGCGTTGATCCTCGACCGCACCTTTCTCGCAGAGCCGCCCCTGCCGCGTTCGGGCGAGGCGCTGGCACAACGGGTCCAGGCGCACCGAGGTGATCTGCCTCGGGTGACGGAGGAGGTCACCACCCTGGCGGGTGAGATCCTCGACCGTTACCAGCGCGTCCGCCGGCGGTTGGCGGAGCATACCCAGATCAACTGGCTCGCCTCGCTCGAGGACATGCGCGCGCAGCTCGACCGGCTGGTGTTCCAGGGGTTTATGCTGGCCACCCCCTGGTCGCGGTTGTGTGATCTTCCGCGCTATCTGCGGGCCCTGGAGGCGCGGCTGGAGAAGCTGCCGCTCAATGCCGCCCGCGACCGGCAGTGGATGCAGGCGATGCAGCCCCTGTGGGAGCAGTGGCGCTCGCGCGAGGCCCGCCTGCGCGAGAGCGGTCGCCACGACGCGCGGATCGAGGAGATCGGCTGGCTGTTCGAGGAGTTGCGGGTGTCGCTGTTCGCCCAGGAGGTGGGCGCCGCCACCCGCATCTCCATGAAGCGCCTGCAACGGCGCTGGGAGGAGATGGGGCTGTAGCAGGGGGCACACCCGCCCGGGAGGGGGCTGCAACGTGTGGCGGCCCGGTTTCGGCGGCCTCAGGCGCTCGCCGCACGGAACTCCGCCAGATGGACCGGCAGGCGCCGGGATCCCCAGGTGCCCGGTTGGGCCTCGAACACCCCGGCGCAGGGGGCGCCGCATTCGCGGCAGGCGCCGTGTTCATCGAGCCCCCAGTGGGTCAGATCGTAGCCGCGGCGGCCGATGAGCAGGGCGCCGCATTGGTGACACCAGGTGCTGCCGCCCTCGTCGTCGGCCACGTTGCCGGTGTAGGCGTAGCGGACACCGTTGCGCATCGCGATGCGGCGGGCACGGGCCAGGGTCTCGTAAGGGGTGGGGGGTACGTCCATCATCTTGTAGGCCGGGTGAAAGGCGGTGAAGTGCATGGGGACGTCCGGCCCCAGTTCCTCTACCACCCACTGGGCCATGCGTTCGATCTCCTCGTCCGAATCGTTTTGGCCGGGGATCAGCAGGGTGGTGGTCTCCAGCCAGACGTCGGTCTCGCGCTTGATATATTTGAGCGTGTCCAGCACCGGATCCAGATGACCGCCGGTGAGTTTGTGGTAGAAATCCTCGGTGAAGCCCTTGAGATCCACGTTGGCGGCGTCCATGTGGGCGTAGAATTCGGCGCGTGGCTCCGGGTTGACGTAGCCCGCCGTCACCGCCACGGAACGGATGCCACGTTCGTGGCACGCCTTGGCCACGTCGATGGCGTATTCGTGGAAGATCACCGGGTCGTTGTAGGTGTAGGCGACACTGCGGCAGCCTAACTGCTCCGCCGCGCGGGCGATGGTCTCGGGATCGGCCTGATCGGCCAGAGTGTCCATCTCGCGCGATTTACTGATGTCCCAGTTCTGGCAGAACTTGCAGGCCAGGTTGCAGCCGGCGGTGCCGAAGGAGAGGATCGGAGTGCCGGGCAGGAAGTGGTTGAGCGGCTTTTTTTCGATGGGGTCCACGCAATAGCCGCTGGAGCGGCCGTAGGTGGTGAGGACGATCTGGTCGTCCAGGGCGGCGCGGACGAAACAGAGGCCGCGCTGGCCGTTCTTCAATTTGCAGTAGCGGGGACAGAGGTCGCACTGGATGCGGCCGTCTTCCAATTTGTGCCAGTATCGGGTGGGAACGACCCAGGGGTCGTCCATGCGGATCTCGTCGTGTGATGTGCTCATGGGAATCTCTCTGCGCTGGGGTGGCAATGAATGCTATTCCCTAGATGGCGGTGGGAGAGGTGTATATCAAGGGGCGGGAGGGACACAGGGCGTTTGGCGAAGGCCGACACCCTGCACCCCGGGCGGTTCAAGGCCAGATGCCACGCTCCAACGTCGCCTGGGCGACCCGCCCGATGGCGACCTTGAGGGCGGCGGTGCGCAGAAAGAGGGGATCCTCGGCCTTCGTCTCCTTGTCCTGCGCCTGCAGTGCGTGGAAACACTCCACCACGGTATCGACCGCCTTGTACATCTTCTTGCGCAGCAGGCGGTTGATCTCGTCCAGTTCCCAGTGCTGGTTCATGTTGTTCTGCACCCATTCGAAATAGCTCACCGTGACGCCGCCTGCGTTGACTAGGATGTCGGGCAGCACGGGAATGCCGCGTTGCGTCAGGATCCGATCCGCCGCGGGAGTGACCGGGCCGTTGGCGGCCTCCACCACCAGCCGCGCTTGCACCTTGCCGGCATTGTCCGCGCGGATCTGGTTACCCACTGCGGCGGGGATGAGGATGTCGCCAGCGAGGCCGAGCAGGTCGGCATTGGTGAGGGTGCGGGTGCCGGGCAGGCCGACGACAGTGCCATGCTCGCGTTTGTAGGCGGCGACCACCACGGGATCGAGGCCCTTGCCATTCTCGTCGAGGATGCCGCCCGAGGAGTCGCTCACCGCCATGATGCGGGCGCCGGCCTGGTGAAACTGCCGGGCGGCGACGGCCCCCACGTTGCCGAATCCCTGGATCACCACCCTGGCGTCTTTCACGGCCGGCAGGCCAGGGATACCGTCACGCGCCAGGAAGCGCTCCGTGGCGAAGAGGCAGCCACGCCCGGTGGCCTCCTCGCGGCCCTCGGAGCCCCCCAGATCAAGGGGCTTTCCGGTCACCACGGGCAGGTTGTTGCGGCCCGGATGGAGGATTGAGTAGGTGTCGTAGATCCAGGCCATGGTCTGTTCGTCGGTATAGAGATCGGGGGCGGGGATGTCGGTGTGAGGGCCGATGTCGTCGCCCAGTTCGGAGATGAAACGGCGGGTGATGCGGCGCAGCTCCGCTGGCGCAAGCGACTTGGGATCGCAGACGACACCGCCCTTGGCGCCGCCGAAGGGCACGTCGATCAAGGCGCATTTCCAGGTCATCAACGCGGCCAGTGCCTGGACCTCTTCGAGGGTCACCGCCGGGTGGTAACGGATCCCCCCCTTGCCGGGACCGAGTACATTGCTGTGCAGAACCCGATAGCCCCGAAAGGTCCGGACCGAGCCATCTTCCATCTCGACGGGGAAGTGGACGACGATGGCGCGCTTCGGCGCGTTCAAAAAGCCGAGCAGTCCCCGCTTGAGACCGGACACGCGCTGCGATGTCTCCAGAAAACGCTGCTGGACGATCTTGAAGGGGTCGAGTATCTCATCGGTGGATGATGGGGACAACATGGTGGAGGTGTCAGTCATGGTATGTTTGAACGAATAGTGCGCATTGGAGGGTGTATCATAGCTGTTGGTTGTAGCCGGGAGTCAATAATCGCACTTCTTTCGGCAAAAAAAGAAGGCCCCGTGAGGGGCCTTCCGTGCGCGGCGAAGTGGGACGAGACGTCGTTATCTCGGCTTGACGCTGACCAGATAGTTATAGGTGGCGCCGGAAGCGCCCACAGCGAGATTGCCCTCGAGCAGCACGTTGTCGCCGAGATTGAAATCCTTTCGATATACATCGAAGTTAACAATGGTGTTCTTGGCTGTATCCCGCAGCGATAGGATTTCCGGCGTTTTCGTATAGTTCGCGCTCAACCAGTCCGGTGGCGTGGCGCCACTTTCGTAGGCTACATAGACGGTGACATTCCGGTCGGCCGTGAAGCCGGTGTAATAGCTCTGTGTCCGGTCGGCATCACCCGTCGCGGTCATGATCCATACGCCGTCTTTCATGGAGGGAGGGATGTTTTCCAGCACAATACTCTCTTCCGGTTTTCCAAAGAAGGAAGATATGCCGGCGGACCCCTTGATATAGCACGCATTCCCCTTTTTCAACAGATTCTGCTTGATAAAGGGGGCCGTTTCCGACTTGATCAAGGGCGGCAGAATGAAGGGGAGTCCGGTTTGTCCGGTAATGTTGTTGCGCCACAGATACGCGACATATTTGTAACCCAATGCGTTGAAGTGCACGTAGCTGTCGTAGATCAGGCTGATCATGTTGTGTTGTGGATTGTTGGGGTCGCTACAATCCAGGAACGCGGAAAACAGATCCGGTCCCAAGGTTCTGTGAGTCAATTCGTTACGAATCACGTCATTGTATTGCAGAATTGCGGTCGTTTTTTCATTGGTGCAGGGGTTTCCAATCGCTGCAGTGGGGCCTTGCCTCCAGGCCGGCGGAATAATGGCGACCCGGGGATTGGCGGAACCTGCAGTCCTGAGTGCCTCGATAAGTTTCTGCATCGTATCTTTGTAACTGCCATCATAACCCGCGTCTCCCGGATTCAACCCCGCGCCGCTCGGGGTCGCCGGGGAGGTGGCATCGTTGGTGCCCAGCATGACGAGCGATCTGTTGGCGCCGGGGAAGGCATCGAGAATACTTGGAAGCCGGGTTAAGGCATCGGTGGCTTCATCGCCGGGCATGCCCGCATCTTTCATGATGACGGGCTTGGTGTCGCTGTCCAGCAGGTCCGTGAGGGTGGCGGCAATGCCTTCGACACCCTGTACCCGGCCTGCTGCGCTGGTGTTGTCGTCGGGGAATGTATCGAACTCGCCCAGCATTAAACTGTCGCCAATGCCCAGATAGACGTCCCCGCCCACACCGACAAGGGTGTGTTCATCGCTGGCGAGCACTTGGTTTCCGGCATCGAGAAGTTCGACCTTGACGGTATGGTTACCTGCCGCGACGCCAGTGAAACTGGCTGTGAACGGGAGTGTCGTGTCGGTTTGTGGAGAGCCGTTGTCCAGTGTGAAACGGGCATAGTCCCCACCCGCCGTGTTGGCGTTGATGGCAGTTGCTTTGGCCTCGATGGTTGTACTTGTAAACACATCATATGTGAGGGGCGCATTGAGGGCGATGTGCGGTGTGGTCACGGGGGCATCGACCAAGACGTTATCGAATTTGGCCAGATCCTCCGTGTACAGGGCCACCGTACCCTGGGTAAGGTCACCGTCGGTGGCGGCCATGATCGGTGTGTGATCCACGCTGACGATGATGTCAGGCCCCTTGACATCGACATCGATATGCACGGTCTGACCCGTCTTGTAACTGCGGGAGTTGGAGGCCAGGGTTACAAATTGCCCATTGACCCGCTTCTCCAGTCGCGTTACGCCAAAACGCGCATTCATGCTGAATCGATAGTAGTTGTTGGGATTGGTATAGCGGACCATTATGCCGACGTCGTCTTCCGACCACGGCGTCCGCTGGACCGGGGTAATGTCGACGGACAGACGGTAGTCGGTCCAGGATGTACTTCCGGTGCTGCTGGCATAAACGTAAGTGCCTTTGTGGTAGGTCGTTCCTGTCTCACGTCCCTTGGGACTGTTGGAACCTCCGGCATCCTGATGCAGTGCATCGCCCCGGACGGCCCAGCTCGAAGTTTTTCCAGAGTCATCCACCCTTGTCCAACCGGGCGGAAACCCATTGATCCCAGTGAAATCATCAGAACGAAAGGCCACATGGATGGAGACGGTGTCGCTGCTCTTTGTACCCTTGTCGTCGGTCACGTCCAGTTTGAACATGAGGTCGGTGCTGGATGCCGCCGGCGCGTCGAAGGTAGGGCTGGCCGTGTCGGCATTCGTCAGTGTGACGGATGTGCCTCCGGTCTGCGTCCATTGATAGTGCAGCGACCGTCCTTCCGGATCACTGGATCCGGTTCCGTCCAGATGTACGGTGGTGAACTGGCTGACCACCTGGTCCGGTCCGGCATTCGCAGTAGGGGGTTGATTGGGGTTGACCGAGACGGAGACGGTGTCGGGCGCACTGTTGGCGCCCTTGTCGTCGGCGACCACGAGTTGGAACACGAGGGTTTGCGGCGCACTGACATTGGGTGCCGTGAACGAAGGGGTTGCGGTATCGGCATTGGCCAGGGTCACGGCGGGGCCGCTCTGCTGGGCCCATGCGTAGTGTGCAATCGTGCCATCCGGGTCGCTGGAGCCGGTGCCGTCGAGTTGGACGGTGTCCTGCTCCACCGCGTTGGGTTGATCCGGTCCGGCATTCGCAGTAGGGGGTTGATTGGGGTTGACCGAGACGGAGACGGTGTCGGGCGCACTGTTGGCGCCCTTGTCGTCGGCGACCACGAGTTGGAACACGAGGGTTTGCGGCGCACTGACATTGGGTGCCGTGAACGAAGGGGTTGCGGTATCGGCATTGGCCAGGGTTACGGCGGGGCCGCCCTGCTGAGTCCATGCGTAGTGTGCAATCGCGCCATCCGGGTCGCTGGAGCCAGTGCCGTCAAGCTGGACGGGAGTGTTTCCGGCCGCGGTCTGGTCGGCTCCTGCATTTGCCACAGGGGGTTGGTTGGGGTTGACGGTGATGTTGACAGAATCGGGGGGGCTCGTTGCCCCATCGTTATCCGTGACGACGAGCTGAAACACGAGGGTCTGCGGCGCATTGACATTGGGCGCGGTGAACGAAGGGGTCGCCGTGTCGGCATTGGCCAAGGTGACGGTCGGGCCACTCCCCTGGGTCCATGCGTATTGGGTGATCGAGCCGTCCGGATCCGTGGATCCACTGCCATCCAGAGTGAGGTTGTCTTGCGCTACAACCTGCTGATCGGCGCCCGCGTTGGCTGTGGGGGGTAGATTGGTGTTTTTTGCGCTACCGCCGCCTCCTCCTCCGCAGGCCGCGAGGATCAGTGCTGAAAAGAGAATGGCTAATGAAGGTTTCCACCGTATAACCCGCATCGTATGGTTTCCCTTGATCTGTTGTTGTTGGCTTGTAATCCGCACTTCTCTGCCGCTCCAACAGGGGAGACCATGCTGCAAGCGACAGGGACGCACCAAAACGGTACATACTGTGCTTTTAAATCGTCCAGCCTACATTTATACTGCAATAATAAGTGTTAAATATTGTAGCATATAATGCTGCGCAGTTATTAACCCGGCAACGATATATATCGCATTCAGGGCTTCAGGCAGGTTCGGCGCCTGCCTGAAGCCCCTAACCCTATGATATTCAAAGACAGGCCGTGGCGTGCCGGCCCGCAGACTGCGTTGTCCCATCTTGCTGTAGGGTGGCTACAGCGGCGATGGGCCGCCTTGCTGCGAACCGGCACGCCACGGCTGAATACGATATATATTGTTGCCGGGTTAATAGTAACCCTCGACGCTGTTCAGCCCCCTGGCGATGAGCAAGGCCATCGCCTCCGCCAGTGGTTTGCGGGCAACGGGTTCGGCGCCTGCCAGGAGGCCGGCGGCGAAGGCGAGGGCGACGGCGCTCCAGGGGCGCTCCCGCACCCAGCCGGCGGGGCCGGCGTGTTTGGCCACGAGACGCAGCCGCTGCTTGGCTTCTTCCGCCGTCAGCGGGTGATCTTCAGAACGGTCCATATGATCCCTCCGGCGATGAGGAAGGCGCTGGCGCTGGTCACCAGCGCAGCGGCCACGTTGCCGATGAATGAGGCGAATAAGAGGTAGATGGCAACGATGAGGAAGGCCACGCCGGTGGTGGCCAACAGCACCATGAGGACGAGCAGGCCAAGCGCCAGGCCGACCTTGACCGTCCAGTGGCGAAGCGATCGCCCCTCTGCCTCGGCGAGGTCGGCGATGGCGATCAGCATGTCCGCCAGACTGTTCAGCGTCGGCGCCCCAGGTCGAGGATTCGGGCGACCAGGAAGCCGAGTCCGGCGGCGGCGAGCATGCTGGTGATGGGGCGTTCGCCAATTTGATCGCCCAGGTCGTCCACCACCTTTTTGCCGCTGTCGGCGGCATTGTGGACCCTTTCGTTGACGCGCCCACGGACATCCGCAGTCTTTTCGCGCGCCTTCGATCGGGCCTCCTCAACGTAGTCGGAGGCCACCCCCCCCAGCGCATCCGTCAGTGCGGAGATATCGCGGCGCAGGGCATTGATGTCTGCCTTGAGCCGGTTCACCTCTTCTGCCAGCCGTTTGGATTTCTTGCCTTCGTACTCGTAGTCTTTTGCCATTGTCGGTACCTCTCTGAATGCTGAACAGGGTGTCTGCCCGTATTATCGGCCGGGAGAACGGAATTCTGACCGGCGATCCGGCAGGAACCCGGCCGGTATGATCATTCCATGTCCGGTGTGTATTTGCCCTGACGCGCGAGGCTGTTGAGGCGGGCTCGCTTGAGCAGGGCCGCTTGCGCCGCCTCCCGGTTCTCCGGCTGGCCGGCCCAGGCGTGCAGGGCCGGTTGTTGCAGGGCGCGGCCGTAGGAGATGCTCAACTGCCATGGGGCGTTGCCACGCATCTGATTGATGGCGTTCAGGTTGGCGGTGGCCTCTTCGGGGCCCTGACCGCCGGAGAGGAAATTGATACTGGGCACGGCGGCGGGGACCACGCGCCTCAATACCCGCAGCGTCGCCTCGGCCACCTCCTCGGGCGGGGCGCGGCGGCACTCTTTGCCGGGCAGGACCATGTTGGGTTTGAGAATCATCAGTTCGAGCTGGACATGGTGCATGTGGAGCGCATGAAACACCGCATGCAGTACCTGTTCCGTCACTTCGGCGCAGCGGTCAATATCGTGGTCGCCGTCCATCAATACCTCGGGTTCGACGATGGGTACCACGCCTTGTTCCTGGCACACGGCGGCGTAGCGGGCCAGCACCTCGGCATTGGCGCGCCGTCCGAGCAGGGTGGGGTTATGGCGGGTGATGGGGTAGACCTCGCGCCATTTCGCAAAACGGGCGCCCTTTTCCTTGTAGCCCCTGAGACGGTCGCCAAGTCCGTCGAGTCCACGGGTGATGAGGTCACCCGGCGCGCCCGAAAGCGGACCCTTGCCCTTGTCCACTTTGATGCCGGGGACGATTTTCTGGGTCCACGCCACCTCCGGCAGGGGTGTACCGTGCTCATCCTTCTGGTCGAGGGTCTCCTCGAACAGAATGACGCCACTGATGTACTCGCCGAGGCCCGGCGTGGTCAGCAACAGGGAGCGGTAGAAGCGCCGGTTCTCCTCGGTGGATTCCACGCCGATGGCGTCAAACCGCTTCTTGATGGTGGGCAGACTTTCGTCGGCGGCGAGGATACCACGGTGGTCATCGACCATATCGCCGATGGTGGCTTGCATTTCGCTTAAAGTGGACATGGCTTTCTCCTGGTCGGGGATCATCGCAAAAGGCGCATCCCGGGCCACGGTCCGACATGTAAGCGTGATGTCCGCGCGCGGCCAGCCTTTCACGACACCCACCTGTCAGTGGCAACAAGGGGTCAAGCTCATCCAATGGGGATCGGGTCCCTGCTTTTCAAGGAGAGAGGTGTCAGTCGGCTGACAGAGGGACGCCTAAAGGTCGCCGTTCACCCCGGCATCGACGATGCTGTTGATGGTGTCGCGGACCTTCTCCGCCAGTTTGTGCAGATCCGGCGGCAGGTCCACGGCATTCAGCATCATGTCCATGTTCATGGTCACCAGCCAGCCCTGGCCCTTGGCGTCTTCGATCACCGCGATGCGGCAGGGGAGGAAGCCGGCGAAGATGGGGTCGAATTCCACCATTTTCTTGGCGATGAGGGCGTCACAGAAGGCGAGGATGCGCATGTAGCGGGCCTTTTCGCCCATGGCCTTCACCTGCTCAGAGAGGGGCAGATCGGCCACCAGCTTGAAGTTGAGCATGTTGGAGCGCAGCTTCATGGAATCGATGGCGTCCTCGATGGAGACATCCTCGTTGATCTTGAACTTCACGATGCTCCGTTGGACCATCTGCTTGAGCGCCGGGTTTCCCGCGGCGGCGGCCGGGGCCTTGGTCGGTTCGTCAGCGAGGAGAGGAGTGGTCAGGATCAGAGAGAGCAGTAGCGCAAAAAGAGATTTCATCGAGTCACCTTGGTCTGTGTGATTGCTTGATTGATTAATCGGCGCGGATCTGATGCCTTAACCCGAATTTCTCACCGGGTTAATCAGGCGGCTGTGGGGTGTAACGCCGTTTGGTTGCAAGTCCGCAGATATCGGGATGCAAGTTATACCATGGGGGTGGGGCTGTCCAGGGTCACAAAACACAAAAAATCATCGAAATATTAGTATTATATGGTGTGTTATCGGGGTAAATGGCGATATGTATGGTGGAATCCTCCCGGTTGCATGACAGGATCGGGTATGTGTGCCGTGCCCCTTGCGGGGAACGGGTTTCCTGAAATTCGCCTACGGCGTCCCGGATCTGTATCATATGCGCTTCGCAATGGCGGTTCCCGTTGGTTCTCCCGCGGCGATAAACTGTGAACCCCGTCAGGCCCGGAAGGGAGCAGCGGCAGCAGTGGACTCGGGCGCCGGGATGTAGCTGGCGGGAATCGCCGCCTTTACACTTCATGGCGTCGCACTCCAGAGTTATGTCCTATCAGGTCCTTGCCCGCAAATGGCGTCCGCGCAGTTTTTCCGAACTGGTGGGCCAGGAACATGTGGTGCGGGCGCTGACCAATGCGCTGGACAATGACCGGTTGCATCACGCCTATCTGTTTACCGGCACCCGGGGCGTGGGCAAGACGACCATTGCCCGCATCCTCGCCAAGTCGCTCAATTGCGAACAGGGTGTCAGCTCGACGCCTTGCGGCGAATGCGCCTCCTGCCGTGAGATTGACGGCGGGCGGTTCGTCGATCTGCTGGAGGTGGACGCCGCCTCGCGCACCAAGGTGGATCAGACCCGCGAACTGCTGGACAACGTCCCCTATGCCCCTGTGAAGGGGCGCTTCAAGGTCTATCTCATCGACGAGGTGCACATGTTTTCCACCAGCAGCTTCAACGCCCTGCTGAAGACGCTGGAGGAACCGCCGCCGCATGTGAAATTCCTGCTCGCTACCACCGATCCGCAGAAGTTGCCGGTGACGGTGCTCTCGCGTTGTCTCCAGTTCAACCTCAAGCGCCTGCCAATGGACCAGATCGAGGGGCAACTGCGGCACATCCTGGAGCAGGAGGGGGTTGGCTTCGAGCCGCCGGCTCTGACCCTGCTGGCGCGCGCCGCCGATGGCAGCATGCGCGACGCCTTGAGCCTGATGGACCAGGCGATCGGATTCAGCGGCGAGGGCATCACCGAGGAGGGCGTGCGCGCCATGCTGGGCACCATCGACCGGGGGCATGTCTTCGGATTGCTGGAGGCGCTGGCCGCACAGGATGGCAGAGAATTGCTGGAACGGGCCGGCCACATGGCGGCGTACACGCCGGACTATGCGGCGGCGTTGCAGGAACTGCTCATGGTGCTGCACAGCATCGCCCTGGTACAGGCCGTGCCGGATGCGCTCGGCGCGGAAAGCGGGGATCTGGACGCGATACAAGCCCTGGCGGACCGTCTGTCGCCAGAGGAGGTGCAGCTCTTCTACCAGATCGCCCTGTTGGGACAGCGCGATCTGCCGCTGGCCCCTGACCCTCGCACCGGTTTCGAGATGATCCTGTTGCGCATGCTGGCCTTCGTACCCGATGGACAGGGCAGCGCGCCACCGCCCCCCCGTAAAAAATCGCCACCGAAGCGGCCGCCCCCGCCACGGACATCGCAGGCCGCCACGCCGCCCCCCTTGGGGGCGTTGCCGCCGGTGGACCGGGATGCGCCACAGGCGTCCGCAGCCTTGGCAGAGGGCGTCGGCGATTGGCACGCGTTGGCCGCCTCCCTCCAGGTGGGGGGCATTGCGCAGCAACTGGCCAACAACTGCCAGCTGGTAAGCGCGAAGGACGGTGTCCTCGTACTGACCCTGGATGCCCGCTATCAGCAGTTGCGGAACGCCAATACGGAACAGCGCTTGCTCAAGGCATTGCAACAGCGCTTGGGCGCTGATCTCCAGTTGCGCATCGAGGCGGGCGAGGTGACGGACGAAACCCCCGCGCAGCGGCAGAGCCGGGCGCGCATACAGCGTCAGGAAGAGGCGCTGGCGTCGATGCGCGGCGACGATCTGGTGCAGAATCTTGAATCGACCTTCTCCGCCCGGTTGGTGGAGGAGAGTGTCAAACCCATCGATCCCGAATGAGAGGTGTAATGATATGAAAGGTGGCCTAGGCAATCTGATGAAGCAGGCGCAGAAGATGCAAGAGGAGATGCAGAAGGCGCAGGAGCGGCTTGCCCAAGAGGAGGTGACGGGCGAATCCGGTGGCGGTTTGGTCAAGGTGGTGATGAACGGCAAACACGAAGTACGCCGGGTCGGCATCGATGACTCACTGCTGTCGGACGACAAGGAGATGCTGGAAGATCTGATCGCCGCGGCGGTGAACGACGCCGTACAGCGTGTGGCGGAGAAGACCCAGGAGAATATGGCGGGGTTGACCTCCGGCCTGTCGCTGCCGCCGGGCTTCAAACTGCCGTTCTGAGCCGTGGCCGGGCCGCCCCTGCTCGATCAACTGATCGATGCCCTTCGCTGCCTGCCGGGCGTGGGGCCAAAATCCGCCCAGCGCATGGCGTTCCATCTGCTCGAACGTGACCGGGAGGGGGGGCGCCGGTTGTCGACGCTCCTTGCCCATGCCATGGAGGCGATCGGCCATTGCACCCGATGCCGCACCCTCACCGAAAACCCCGTGTGTGCCCTGTGTTCGAATCCCAAGCGCGATGCCTCCTTGCTCTGTGTGGTGGAAACGCCCGCCGATGTGATGGCCATCGAGCAGGCCACCGATTACCGGGGACTCTACTTCGTGCTCGGCGGACGGCTCTCGCCGTTGGACGGCATCGGCCCGCGCGAGCTGGGACTCGATCGTCTGGAGGCCCGTCTGGGTGAGCAGGCGCTGAGCGAACTGATCCTGGCCACCAATCCCACCGTGGAAGGCGAGGCCACCGCCCATTACATCCATGAGATGGCCCGCCGCGCTGGGGTGCGCACCACGCGCATCGCCCACGGCGTGCCGCTGGGGGGGGCGCTTGAATTCGTGGATAATGGCACCTTGTCGCATGCCTTTGCGGGGCGGCAACGGGTGACTGACGACTAGCTCGGATTATTCATGAAGTCGCTCACGCCCTTGCTTGATCCTTGCCCACACAGGGAATTTTCCTTCCTCGGCAATACAGCCCGTATTCCACTCGGTCGGAAAATCCCCTGTGCGGACAATTCTCTGTGCAATCATCGCGGCGATTCATGAATAATACGGGCTAGGAATTCCCAGGAGGAACGAAGTGACAGATTGTCTGTTTTGTAAGATGGTGGCGGGCGAGATCCAGCCCGATGTGGTGTACGAGAATGAGCAGGTGCTGGCGTTCCGGGACCTGAATCCGCAGGCGCCGACACACGTGCTGGTCATACCCAAGAAGCATATCGCGACACTCAACGACCTTCAGGGGGAAGACACCGCGCTCGCGGGGGCATTGTTTCACGCCGCCAAGGAGGTGGCCCGCATCGATAACATTGCGGAGCGGGGTTACCGTACGGTGGTCAACTGCAACGCCGAGGCGGGGCAGACGGTGTTTCACCTCCATCTCCATGTCCTCGGCGGCCGGCCGATGGGGTGGCCTCCCGGTTGATCCCGTTCGTTCGGGAAGCGATCGATTTGGCGTTCGCCCCGGGTTGTATTAGGCTTTTTGTGAACTCCGTCACAACTGCAGGATCAGGTGACTATTATTCTTGAAACCTCCGTACGGGCGAGGCGAGGCGCGACAGGCGGCAGATGATCATATCCGGCACCCATTTCCCAGCGGCGGGCGACTGGTCCAAATCGACCGCGCTCGCACCCATCGCGCCGGTCTACGCGGCGGACGATGCGCCGCCCGAGTCTCGTCAACCCCGCTCCCGCCATCCCCAGGCGAATGACCTGAGCCGGCTGGAGCGTATCCAGTATCGACTCTACGGTCGTCGGATCCTCCATGACCGGCCGCTGGATGTCCGCGCCCGCCAGGCGGTGCTCGCCTATGGGGCGGTGAAATCGTTTGAAGACAAGGAATATATCCGTGCTGTGATGGGGGTGGACGAGTTCGCCTGATCCCGTTCCCTGGGCCCTTCCTAGCCCGGATTATTCATGAAGTCGCTCGCGCCCTTGCTTGATCCTTGTCCACACAGGGAATTTTCTTTCCTCGGCAATACAGCCCGTATTCCACTCAGTCGGAAAATCCCCTGTGCGGACAATT
>JALSTP010000017.1 GCA_026983675.1 Sedimenticola sp. | reverse complement strand
GAAGGGGTGGCCGACGAGGCGATTGTCCGGCTGCTCTACGGCGGTGATGCCGATAGGTTGGCGACAGACTGGGCCGAGGCGCGCCGCTTGTGTCAAGGGGGTTATCGGGAGTTGCTACGGCTGCCGGAACATTGACTATGCTGGGGGTATGAGAAACCTCAGCGTCGGTATTCTTCTGGGTGTCCTGCTGGCACATGGCGCATCGCTTGTCGCGTATCAGGCGGGACGAATCCGGCTTCCGCCAGGCTTTCATATTGATGTGTACGCGGACAATGTGCCAAACGCCCGTTCCATGGTATTGGGCGAGGCCGGTACGCTGTTCGTAGGCACTCGGACCGCCGGCCGGGTCTATGCGTTGCGGGACGAGAACCACGACGGCGTGGCGGGTCGGCGCTATATCCTCGCAGAGGGGCTTGACATGCCCAACGGGGTCGCCTTTCGCAACAAAGCGCTGTATGTGGCGGAGAGCGGCGCAGTGTTGCGCTTCGACGACATCGAGGCGCATCTCGACGATCCCCCGAAGCCCGTGGTGGTTCGTCCCCTGCCGGCCTATCGGCATCACGGTTGGCGGTATATCGCCTTCAGTCCGGGGGACAGGCTCTATGTCTCGCTCGGCGCACCCTGCAACGTGTGTGACCGGCCAGGGTTCGGGCGTATCCTGCGGATGAAACCGGATGGAACCGATCTCGAAACCGTGGCCCTCGGCGTGCGCAACAGCGTGGGGTTCGACTGGTGCCCGGAAACAGGCCAGCTCTGGTTTACCGACAACGGCCGTGACTGGCTCGGCGACGATTTACCGCCGGATGAGCTAAACCGGGTGGGGCGGCAGGGGGCGCACTTCGGTTTTCCCTTTTGTCACGGCGGTGCGGTGCAGGATCCGATTTTTCGCGACCGCACATGCAGAGACTTCACACCGCCCGCGTTGAAGTTGCCGGCTCATGTGGCGCCCCTTGGTATCCGCTTCTATACCGGCCAGCAGTTTCCCGAGCGTTACCTGGGGCAGGCGTTCGTGGCCGAGCACGGTTCCTGGAACCGAAGTGCGCCCGTGGGCTATCAGGTGGTGGCGGTACATATCGAAGATGGGCGGGTGACAGGTGTCGAGCCTTTCGCCACCGGCTGGTTGCGGGATGATGGAGAGGTCATCGGCCGGCCGGTCGATCTGCTCGTGATGCCGGATGGCGCTCTGTTGGTATCGGACGACCGGGCCGGAGTGATTTACCGCATCACTTACCGCCGCGCGCGAAACGGGGGGTCATAGGGACTTCAGCCACATCGCCAGCGCCTGCCGCTGCGCCTCGCTGATATTGGGGAACCGGGGCATGATCCAGCCACCCTCATGGATTCGGTGGGTGATTTCATCCACCTCGTCATCGGTACCGGCGATTTTCAGCAGAAACCCGAATTTGCCGCCGCCGTTCTCACCGTGGCAGGCCTGGCATGCCTGGCCGAAGATTTCAGCCGGCGGGGTATCCTTGGGCGGAGCGATGTCGTCCTTGCCGCAACCGGTCAGAAGGGCGCTAAGCGTCACGGCGAATCCAAGCTTGATCCAATGATTCATGGCGTATCGTCTCCGATGGGTCAGGGCGGGAGGGCAGCAGTATACACCATTCGGTTGTAAGGCCCCGTCAGGTATCGGGTCCCCCCATCCTCCTTGCCGGACAACACGGATCTGATGGGCGGATGTGGCAATCTGACGGCTCGGACATCGCCGGGATCGACCCCGTAGCGTACCGGTTGGCATCAGAATCATTTCGCTGTCGTGACGGATCAGGGCGTTCGGTAGGGTCGATCAGGACGGTGGGAACTCGAGACTGTTGTTTGCCCATGGGTATACCTGCGGGAATAGGGGGGTTTCGTTGTCTGGGATATTGTCGTATCTTTCCGCCGTATACATTTTTCGTTTATCGATGGCGAAGGACTTGGCCATTTTGTTGAAGACTACAAGCATTAAGTTGGAACGACGTCGCATGTGGGGATGACCGCGTGAAGATTCTCCAGGTTATCCATGGCTATCCCATGCGCTATAACGCCGGGTCTGAGGTTTATACACAAGCATTGTGTCATGCCTTGGCAGAACGCCACCAAGTTCATGTCTTCACGCGCGAAGAGGATCCATTCGCACCGGATGCCCGTCTTGGACGCGAATACGATATCGACGATCCACGGATTACGCTCCATGTAGTGAACAATCCGCGTAACAAGGATCGATATCGGGACTCCAGGATCGACCGGCGGTTCGCCGAAGTACTCGATACTGTCGAGCCTGATGTGGTCCATATTCAGCATCTCAATCATCTTTCCACTTCGATGCTGCTTGAAGCGGCCAATCGTGAAATCCCAATTGTCTACACATTGCATGATTACTGGCTGATGTGCCCTCGGGGACAATTCATGCAGACGTTTCCCAGTGATCCCGGGCTCCTGTGGGCGGCCTGTGATGGCCAGGAGGATCGAAAATGTGCGCAGCGGTGCTATGCCCGATATTTCAGTGGCGCGCCACAGGAATTAGAGACAGACATTGAATACTGGGCGGAATGGGTTGGGCGGCGCATGCGTCATGTGCGGGAGATGGTGGATCTGGTAGACCGGTTTGTTGCACCTTCGCGCTACCTCCACGATCGTTACCGTGATGCCTTTGGAGTACCCGAGTGCAAACTCGTCTTCCTGGACTACGGGTTTGACCACTCCCGGCTGCGCGGTCGCGTGAGGTCTCCTGGAGAACCTTTTACATTTGGGTACATTGGTACCCATATTCCAGCGAAAGGTATTCATGATCTGATTCGTGCTTTTGGTAATCTTGAGGGGGAACCCCAGCTACGGATCTGGGGGCGCCATCGGGGACAGAGTACAGAAGCATTAAAGGGCATTGCCCGGAGCTTGCCGGCGGAAATCTTTGCCAGGGTGGAGTGGGTATCCGAATATAGGAATCAGAATATTGTTCGTGATGTTTTTAACAGAGTAGACGCCATCATCGTGCCCTCGGTGTGGGTGGAGAACTCGCCATTGGTCATTCATGAGGCACTGCAGGCGCGGGTGCCCGTGATCACTGCAAACGTGGGAGGGATGGCAGAGTACGTGCAGCATGAGGTCAACGGGCTGTTGTTCAGGCATCGATCCCATCAATCCCTGGCAGAGCAGATGCAACGTTTCGTTGACGATCCGGAGATGGCGAAGCGCCTCGGGGAACGTGGCTATCTGTTCGATGAGTCAGGAGATATTCCAGATATTGCGGATCACGTTCGCGAGATGGAACGATTGTATCAATTTGTCATCGGCCGGCGTGATAGTGCCCATGTCGATGTGGGAAATGGACCCTGGAGGGTGACTTTCGATACCAATCCGGATACGTGCAATTTGCACTGCATCATGTGTGAAGAACACTCGCCGCATAGTCCATTGCAGGAAATCCGGCGTGCGGAGGGGCGATCTCATCGTTCGATGCCTATGGATCTTATTCGACATGTGGTCGCAGATGCCGTTAAAAACGGTCTCCGGGAGATCATTCCTTCCACGATGGGTGAGCCTCTCCTCTATAAACATTTTGAGGATATTCTCGCATTGTGTTCAGAACACAGCGTGAAGCTGAATCTGACCACAAACGGAACTTTCCCCAGACTGGGCGCACGATTATGGGCAGAGCGCATCGTGCCAGTAGCCTCCGATGTGAAGATATCTTGGAATGGCGCGAGCCGGGCGACCCAGGAATCAATAATGTTGGGTTCCAAATGGGAAAAGATGCTCGGAGATGTGCGCGACTTCATAGCTGTACGCGATGCTTATGCCAAGAACGGGGGCGACTATTGCCGGGTAACCTTCCAGGTTACTTTCCTCGAAACCAATGTGGACGAGTTATCCGATATCGTCCGACTCGCGATTGGGTTGGGGATCGATCGTGTGAAGGGACATCACCTTTGGGCCCATTTCAAGGAAATCGAGGATCAGTCGATGCGCAGAAGCCCCGAAGCCATTCGGCGATGGAATTGCGCCGTACGGGCGGCAAGGGAGGTAGCCCGTGAGCGCACGCTCCCTAATGGGCGGCGAATCCTCCTGGAAAATTTCTTCTTCCTGGAAGAGACTGCAACACAGGATCTTTCACCAGGTGGTCCCTGTCCTTTCCTTGGGAAGGAGGTTTGGGTGAGTGCTGAAGGGCGTTTCGATGTGTGTTGCGCACCCGATGCCAAACGCAGGACGTTGGGCGATTTTGGCTCGTTACATGATCAAGGGCTTATGAGTATATGGAAGGGTGATGCCTATCGTCGTCTCGTTGCCACCTATCGCAACCGTGCTTTGTGTCTTGGCTGTAATATGCGCAAGCCGGTTGAAACGGGTTCATGATTTGGCGTTCGAGCAAAATAGCACCTGAGGGCACACACCATGTGTTGGGAAATGCCCCTATGTATGCTCAACGCTTCGATGAAGTGCTCGAGTTTCACGAACCCGGCCTCGCACCGGTGCGCCAAAACGGTAAAGCGTGGCATATTCGTCCAGATGGAACTGCCGTATACGGCAGACGGTTTTTGCGCACCTTTGGTTACTACGAGGGACTGGCTGCTGTGTGCGATGCCGATGGATGGCATCACATCCGTCCCGATGGTACCGATCTCTATGCGCTGCGATATGCTTGGTGTGGCAACTTTCAGGAGGGCCGGTGTGCTGTTCGTGACCAGGACGGATCATACTTCCATCTCGGCAGCGACGGGGCGCCCACATATGCAGGTCGCTGGCGGTATGCAGGAGACTTTCGAGAGGGATTCGCGGTTGTCCAGTCGAGCGATGGGCGGAGTACCCACATTGGTCTGGATGGAAAGCTGACTCACCACCAGTGGTTCCTTGATCTAGATGTATTTCACAAGGGTTTTGCGCGGGCTCGGGATTATGAAGGGTGGACCCACATAGACATCGACGGATTGCCCGCCTATGGGCGTCGGTTTGCAGCGATTGAGCCGTTTTACAATGGGCAAGCCCGTGTTGAACGTTTCGATGGTGCACTCGAGGTCATTGACGAGTCCGGACAGCGGGTCGTTGAATTACGGCCGCCCCTGCGGAGTGAGTTCGCATCGCTTTCCAGCGATATGGTAGGGTTTTGGCGGACCCAGACTATCCAGGCAGCGGTAGAACTTGGGGTATTCGAGGCACTACCTGCTACAAGCGAGGCCCTTGCCAGGACCTGTGGTCTTGCCCTCCGGCGTGTGCCGCGCCTGTTGCGTGCACTCCGGGAATTACGTCTGATACGACCGGTTGGCGATGAATGGCAGATGACTGAAAGAGGAAGGTACCTGCAATCGGCACATCCACTGACGCTTGCTGGCGCAGCCACGGAGTACGGTCGATACCTTACACATATGTGGAAGAGACTCCCCGATGCACTCCGGGCCGGCGCTTCATGGCAAGCACCGGATATCTTCAGCGAGGTTGCGGCCGATGCCTCTCGGATAGAGCGGCATCATCGTATGCTGATGAGCTATGCGCGCCACGATTATGTGGCAGTGCCCGCAGCTCTCAGCCTGCAAGGTGATGAGCGGGTGGTTGATGCCGGCGGTGGTATCGGGGTGCTGGTCGCAATGTTGCTGGAGTGCTATCCCACTCTACATGTTACGCTTCTCGATCGGCCCGAAGTCATTGAACGTGCCCGTCGCAGGCAGTTCAATCAACACATCGAGTTGCGCGCGGGGGATCTTTTTCGACGATGGGGACTTGAGGCGGATGTGGTGGTGATGGCGCGGGTGCTCCATGACTGGGACGATCGGAAAGCGATAGAGATCCTGCGTCAGGCGAGAGCTGTTTTGCAGCCCGGCGGTCGTCTCTTCATCGTGGAGATGATACTGACTGACGCGGGAAAGGCGGGTGGATTGTGCGATCTGCATCTCCTCATGGCGAATGGCGGTCGCGAACGGACGGCTCATGAGTTCGCATTGCTCATGAGTGAGGCGGGTTTCAGTCTGAAGCGTGTCCACCATACCCCGGCTGTCACGTCGGTAATCGAGGGAGTGGCGCAATAGGAAGGATCGATTGGCGGTTGCTTTCCATCCCCAAGGGTTGTCGGGTTGATATGACTATTTCACAAGGAAGTATCAGGCCGGCATCAATTGCCCACAATTGAGATTTCTTGGCGTACTCCGTGCCATTGAGGGATAATTCCACCCAGCCGAGTCGGAAGACGACGCAGTCCCGTACAGTCAGCCCGGAGAGAGACATGCCCCAGTACCGTTCCCGCACCACCACCCACGGCCGCAATATGGCGGGTGCCCGTTCCTTGTGGCGCGCCACAGGGATGCGCGACGAGGATTTCGACAAGCCGATCATCGCCGTGGTCAACTCCTTTACCCAGTTCGTACCAGGGCATGTGCATCTCAAGGACCTGGGGCAGATGGTGGCGCGGGAGATAGAGAAGGCGGGTGGAGTGGCCAAGGAGTTCGATACCATCGCCATCGACGACGGCATTGCCATGGGGCATGGCGGTATGCTCTATTCGTTGCCGTCGCGCGACCTCATCGCCGACTCGGTGGAGTACATGGTCAATGCCCATTGCGCCGATGCCATGGTGTGCATCTCCAACTGCGACAAGATCACCCCCGGCATGCTGATGGCCGCCCTGCGGTTGAACATCCCCGCGGTATTCGTATCCGGGGGACCGATGGAGGCGGGCAAGGTGCAACTGGGGGAAAAGGAGGTGCATCTGGATCTGGTGGACGCCATGGTGGCGGCGGCCGACCCCGAGGAGACGGATGAGGAGGTGGAGGTCATCGAGCATTCCGCCTGCCCCACCTGCGGCTCCTGTTCCGGCATGTTCACGGCCAACTCGATGAACTGCCTTACCGAGGCTCTGGGCCTGTCGTTGCCGGGCAACGGTTCGCTGGTGGCGACCCATGCCGACCGCAAGGAACTCTTCCTGCGTGCCGGCCGTTTGATCGTGGAGATCACGAGACGTTACTACGAACAGGACGATGCGCGTGTTCTGCCTCGAAGCATCGCCACGCGGGAGGCGTTCGAAAACGCGATGAGCCTGGATATCGCCATGGGGGGGTCCACCAATACCGTGCTGCATCTTCTCGCCGCCGCGCATGAGGCGAGGGTGGATTTCGATATGGCGGCCATCGACCGCCTTTCGCGCAAAGTGCCCAATCTCTGCAAGGTGGCGCCCTCGACGCCGGATTATCACATGGAAGACGTGCATCGTGCGGGGGGGGTGTTCGGCATCCTCGGTGAACTCGATCGCGCCGGCTTGCTGCACCGGGAGGTGCCGGTCGTGCACAGCACCTCGATGGGGGATGCGGTCGAAGAATGGGACGTGATGCGTACTCAGTCTGACGCGGTTCACAGGCTGTATCTTGCGGCGCCGGGCGGCCGTCCCACCCAACAGGCCTTCAGCCAGGAGATGCGTTGGCCGGAACTCGATCTGGATCGCGCTGCCGGTTGTATCCGCGATCTGGAGCATGCCTATTCGGAGGATGGCGGCCTCGCCGTGCTCTATGGCAATCTCGCCGACGACGGTTGCATCGTCAAGACCGCGGGTGTGGATGCGTCCATCCTCAGCTTCAAGGGGCCGGCGCGCATCTTCGAAAGCCAGGAGGATGCGGTAGAGGCGATCCTCGGGGAGCGGATTCGGGCGGGGGACGTGGTGATCATCCGCTACGAGGGACCGAAAGGTGGGCCGGGCATGCAGGAGATGCTCTATCCCACCAGCTATCTCAAGTCGAAGGGTCTGGGCAAGGTCTGTGCATTGATCACCGACGGGCGTTTCTCCGGCGGGACCTCTGGTCTCTCCATCGGCCATGTCTCGCCCGAGGCGGCGGAGGGTGGACTCATCGCTCTGGTGGAAGAGGGGGATACGGTGGAAATCGACATCCCCAACCGCAAGATCAATATCGATGTGCCCGAGGCGGAACTCGCGAAGCGTCTGATCGAAATGGAGGATCGGGGGGATCGCGCCTTTCGGCCGGTCTCGCGGCAGCGGCAGGTCTCCGAGGCGTTACAGGCCTATGCCGCGTTGACCACGAGCGCGGCCCATGGGGCGGTGCGGGATCTTTCGCAGTTGAAGAAGAGGTAATGAACGCCGTCCCTGGGAGCCTGTCGGGCTTAGTATTATTAACCCGGCAACAATTGGCTTCCGCAGGGGGGGCGGCCTACAGCGATCCCCAGGAGGATTTGCGCCGGCGGAAGCGCAGGTGGGGTAGGAACAGTCCCAACACGATGCCGGCGATGATGACGCCCGCGCCGATCAGAAACCAGTTCTGTGCGGTCTGGTTGCTGAGGTCGCGGTTTTCCTGTTTGAGATCTTCCACTTCGCGCGTCAACGCCGCCACATTCTTACGCAGTTCATTACGCTCGTTGGAGATACGTACCGCATTTGATGCGGTGCGTTGTATGCTTTCCAACTTCTTTTCGAGCTGGGCCTTGGCGCTTTTTAGCGTGGCGTTTTCTGTTTGCAGTTTCTCGTGCTCTTCCTGCAGTTTGGCGAGGCGGGCGCTGAGCTGATTCGGGGTCGCCTGGAGTTCCTGCAGGCGGGCCTGCAGCGAGGCCACCTGTTCGCGCGCGCTCGGGTGGGACATCAGTTGGCGGGTCAGCACGTAACCCTCTGTTCCCCCCTTGGTGCGCACCCGGCTGTAGCCGGTGCTCGGATTGTTTTCCAGCACCTCTACTGGGGAACCCGAGGAGAGCATGCGGATGATCTTGTGCTTGGTGCCCTCACCGGAGCGCATGGTGATCTTGAAACGATCGGTGACGTATTTGGTTTCGGCCTGAACCAACGGAGAAAGGCTCAGCAGCAGCGCGAGAAGGAGAACGGCTTTTTTCACAATGACCTCTATCGCCCTTGTTGCAGATTGCATGATGGCCCCGGGAATCGGGAGCCGATAGGTTAGCAGATTCCAAAGTATCCCGTCTTGCGGCGCATTCAGCTCGAAGAGAGCAGGAACTCCAACAGGGCCTTCTGGGAATGGAGACGGTTCTCCGCTTCGTCCCACACCACGCTGTCAGGGCGGTCGATGACCGAGGCGGCGACCTCCTCGCCACGATGGGCCGGCAGGCAGTGCATGAACAGGGCATCCGGTTCGGCACGGGCCATCAACGCATCGTCCACCTGATAGCCGGCAAAGGCCTTCTCCCGGCGCGCTTGCTCTTCTTCCTGGCCCATGCTGGCCCAGACGTCGGTCACGATCAGGTCTGCCCCCTCGGCCGCAATCATGGGATCGCGAATGATCTCGCAGCGATCGGCAGCGGGCGTCAGGATAGTTGGATTGGGGTCATAGCCTTCCGGGCAGGCGATGCGCAGACGAAAATCGAAGCGCCGGGCGGCGTTGATGTACGAGTGGCACATGTTGTTGCCGTCACCGATCCAGGCCACGGTACGGCCCCGGATATCGCCGCGGTGTTCGAACCAAGTCTGCATGTCGGCAAGCAACTGGCATGGATGGAGCAGGTCGGTGAGGGCGTTGATGACCGGTACTTTTGAGTACCGGGCGAAGGTCTCCACCTTTTCGTGTTCGAAGGTGCGGATCATGATGGCGTCGACCATGCGCGACAGCACCCGCGCGCTGTCCTCGAGTGGCTCGCCGCGCCCCAACTGGGTATCGCGCGGTGAGAGGAAGAGGGCGTGTCCGCCGAGCTGGGTCATGCCGGTCTCGAAGGAGACCCGTGTGCGGGTGGAGGATTTCTCGAACACCATGGCTAGCGTGCGGTTTTTCAGGGGCTCGTGGACATGGCCATCGCGTTGCATCGCCTTGAGTTCGGTTGCGCGTTGGATCAGTCGTTTCAGTTCCTCGCTGCTCAGATCCAGGAGCGAGAGAAAGTGGCGGGGTGTGGGTGAAGGTGTATTCATGGTTTCAGTCGGGCATGGTGGTTCAAGTGGCGTCCAGGAACACCTCGATCAGCGTACTCAGCCTGTCGATCAGGTCGTCTGCCTGTTCGTCAGTGATGATCAGCGGCGGCAGCAGGCGGACCACCGTGTCTGCCGTCACATTGATCAACAGGCCCTCATCGAGTGCACGCATGACCAGTTCGCTGCAGGGACGGTCGAGCTGGAGACCGATCAGCAGACCTTGTCCGCGTATCTCCTCGATCGCCGCCCGGTCGCCGAGACGCGCGTGGAAGCCGGCCAGGAGTCTGTCGCCCATGGCGGCCGCATGTGCGGGCAGGGCGTCCTGTTCCAGCACGCTGATCACCGCCGAGGCGGCGGCGCAGACGAGGGGGTTGCCGCCAAAGGTGGAGCCATGCGCTCCGGGACCCAATATCTCCGCCGCCTCGCCACGGGCCAGGCAGGCGCCAATGGGGACACCGTTGCCCAAACCCTTGGCCAGGGTCATGACATCGGGCGTGACGCCGTTGTGTTGGTAGGCGAACATACGGCCGCTGCGGCCCATGCCGGTCTGGATTTCGTCGAGCATCATGAGCCAGCCGTTGCGGTCGCAGATCTCGCGCACCCGATTGAGATAGTCAGATGGGGGGATATTGATGCCGCCCTCTCCCTGGATCGGTTCGACCAGTACTGCCACGATATTGGGGTTGTTCTCCCCCACCAGTTCCAGCGCCCCGGCATCGCCAAAGGGGATGCGGGCGAAACCGGTGACCAGGGGTTCGAATCCAGCCTGGACCTTGCGGTTGCCGGTGGCGGAGAGGGTTGCCAGCGTGCGGCCATGGAAGCTGCCCTCCATGACCGCAATGGTCGGGATGTCGATGTCTTTACGGTGGCCATAGAGACGGGCGATCTTGATCGCTGCCTCGTTGGCTTCGGCACCGGAGTTGGCAAAGAACACCTTGTCCATGCCGGACAGTCGCGTAAGGTCGTCTGCCAGTGCCTGTTGGCGCTCGATGCCATAGAGGTTGGAGGTGTGCATCAGGTGGCCCGCTTGCGCGCACAGGGCATCCCGTACCGCCGGATGGGCGTGACCCAATCCACACACCGCGATGCCCGCGATGGCATCGAAATAGCGCTTGCCGTTTTTGTCCCAGAGCCAGACGCCTTCGCCCCGTTCGAAACTCACGGGCAGGCGGCTGTAGGTTCCCATCACTGAATCACCCATGGCGGCCAGTTCCTCATTCCTCATCGCGTCTTCTCTGGCGAATCATCGGCCAGAAAACGCGGGAAAACAGGCTACTATACTGATGCGCATGGGTCAGCGCAAATACCCGCAACTCACGACTTCCAGAAAGGGAGGTCCCAGGGCAGGTGTCCTGGTACATGGCGCTCTTCCAGCTCGTGCTGGGCAGACTCAAGTTGTTGTGTAGAAAGCGTGTTTTCAATATAGGGGAAGAACTGGGCCTGTTCCAGCCGGACGTGCTGTTTCAGCATATCGGCAAATCGGGTCATGAGAGATGCGACGTCGCCGGTGGTGTGTGCGATCTCCTCCGCCAGTGCGAGCATCTGCTGGTGCTCTTCCAATACCTTTTGGACGACAGCGGCCTTGCGTTGTTCATCGGAAAGGCGGTCGACAAGGATGGATTCCTCCTGGCCGAAATGGGGGCGCAGATGATGTTCCACCACGAGATGGAGATAGCGGCGAAGCGTATCCACATCCGTGCCTCTGGCGATACCCTTGCGCAGTCGGTGGGCGTATTTCAGCGCGTCGTGGTGTTCCCAGGAAAGGGTCTTGAGGTGGTCCAGGCGCTGCATGTCGCTTCAGGAGGATGTTGGTAGCGGAGCACACGGGCCCAGCGAACATCCCGGGCCAAACGATGGGGCATCGTAGCGGTTCTTTCGGACACCTTGCAAGGGGGGATTTGGCCGATTTGCAATGCGCCCTTCGTGGTCTACGCTCAAGATTATGGGGCAAACAGCCGCCAACAGGTGGCAGTGGAGAATCAAGGGTTGACGACACAATGGATATCTATCATTGGCCCTCGCCGGAGGGCAATTTCGGTGACGATCTGAATACCTGGCTCTGGGACTTTCTGTTGCCGGGCTACAGGGAGATTCCCTCCGACGACCTGCTGGTGGGGGTGGGCACGGTGCTCGATACCGCCTTGTTGCCCGAGTGCCGCAAAAAACTGGTGGTTGGCAGTGGCACGGGGTATGGTCAGACGCCCTCAGTGGATGATCGGGCGCTGTGGGACATCCGCTGTGTGCGGGGGCCCCTGACTGCCGGCAGACTGGGCATCGACGTGGAGAAAGGGATCCTCGATCCTGCGGTGTTGATTGCCGACATGGAGGAGTTTCAGGGGCTGGACACGACGTTGGGCACTGTTTTCGTGCCGCATTGGGAAAGCGCTCTGCACGGATGCTGGGACGAGGTATGCCGACACGCCGGCATCACCTATATCGATCCTTGCGCCGAGGCCCATGAGGTGATCGCCCGCATTGCGCAATCCACCTTGGTGATCGCAGAGTCCATGCACGCGGCGATTCTGGCCGATGCCTTTCGCGTGCCCTGGATCGCAGTGACTACCTCGAAGCAGATCAATGCCTTCAAGTGGCGCGACTGGGCGGGTTCTCTGGAGATGGACTATGCCCCTCATGTGCTGCCGTTGTCCTCACCCCTGGAGGCGGGCGCCAAGGGGGCGCCCTATTTCGGCCTGCGTTGGCCAAAGATGGCAGGGGAGAGGAGTGCACAGGCGCCCAATCTGGTCTCTGTTCCAGTGGATGGCGAAATCGCACCGCATGGTGAGAACGGGAAACGCGGGCTGAAGGCGCGGGTGAAGGCGCTGCTCTCCAGCCGTGTCGTGCGCAGAGCCCTCATGGTGCCCGCCGTCAGTGCACTGGAACGGTGTTGCAAGGCTGAGCCAATGTTGAGTGACGAACATGTACTCGCGCGCCAGAAAGAACGTTTCTATGAAGTGCTCGATGGGGTAAAGCGGGACTATGGGCTGGGATTTTCAGGGGCCTTGGAAAATGCCAGTTAGCCCGTATCCAGGACCATCCAATTCCGTCTTTCTATTATGAGTAACGGGCGACACAACAGCCGGCACATTGCCAAATCGGCGGTGTGGACGGTGGCCGGTCGGACGATCAGCATGAGCCTGAAGTTCCTGACCGTGCCCATCCTCGCCCGGCTGCTCATGCCGGAAGAGTTTGGTGCGATCGCTGCCAGCATCACCATCGTGATCTTCCTTTCCATGTTCGGCGCCATGGGGATTCCTTCGGCGTTGGTGACACACAGGGAGGATAACGGGGCCCTCTGGAATCAGGCGTTTACCTACGCGTTGATCGTCGGCGGCCTGCTGGCGGTCGTGGTGGCCTGGGGGTCGGGGCTTATCAGCCAGTGGCTCGGTGCGGCGGATATATGGAAGGTCTTGGCGGCGTTGAGCTTTCTCATCCCTTTCAATATTCTGGGGGATATCTCGGAAGCAGCGCTGACCAAGCGGATGCAGTTCGACAAGCTGGCCATCTGGCAGGTGGCGTCCGATGTGCTCGGCGCACTGGCTGCAATCGGCGCCGCGCTGGTCCACTGGGGCGTGTGGGCACTGGTCGCCCAGCAGTTCGTCAGTGCGGCCATTCGGGTCGCGGGAAACCTCTTTGTGGCGGGTATTCGTCCGCGTCCCGTTTGGCCGCTGGCCGACATTGCAGAGATGGGACATTTCGGTTCCCGTGTCATGTTTGCCGATCTGTTGCTCTATTTCTGCATCCAGGGACCGGTCATTATCGTGACACGACTGTTGGGGACCTCCGCCACCGGTTTTTTCTCTGTTCCCAACCGCTTCGTCGAACTGCCGAACCAGATCATTCTGTCGAGTCTGGCGTCGGTGCTGTTCCCCTCGTTTGCTGCCATGGCGGATCAACCCAGGCGTCTGGCCCGCGCGTTGTTACGCAGTGCGCAATTGACCACATCATTGCAGGCGCCGGTGATGTTCGGTCTGGCGGCGGTGGCTGAGCAGGCCATGTACGTGCTGTTCGGGGAGCGTTGGATTCAGGCCTGGCCCGTGTTTGCGATCCTTGCCTTGTCGAAAGGCATGATGGCGCCATGCGGTGGCTTCGGCTCGTTTCTCAAGGGCATCGGTCACGCCACCCTGTTGTGGCGGCTGACGGCGCTGAGGGCTGCCTTGATCATGGGCCTATGTATTGGCGGAGGATTGCTGGGTGGCTTGACGGGGGTGGCCGGGGGTATTCTGGTTGCCAACACGGTGTTCATGTTGGTGTATGCGGCTACCGTGTTCAAGGTTGGCCAGGTGGGTGTCTGGCTTGGCCTGCGCAAGGTGTTGTGGCTGATTGCACAGGCCGCCGTCATGGCCGGCTTGGTGCATGGTCTGCTTGGGGCGTTGCACGGCTATGGTCTGGCGCCATGGCTTGAGCTGGGATTGGCGATCGCGTTTTGTGGACTTGTATACGGCGCCATGGTCATGTTGTTTCAACAGACCACGAAGGAGACCGTGTTGCAGGCCATTCGGACATGAGAACGGCAGGGGATGGTCTCGGGGTCTTGATGGCCGGGAGAGGGGCCTCTCCCGGCGCGGATTCATTATCCGGCAAAGTTTGCCGATACAAAATCCCAGTTGAAGATGTTCCAGAGTTTTTCTAGATACCCAGGACGGGCGTTGCGGTAATCGATGTAATAGGCGTGCTCCCATACGTCCACGGTTAACAGCGGTGTCTTGCCGTCGGTCATGGGATTGCCGGCGCCGGTGGTGTTGACGATCTCCAGGCCGCCGTCGGCGCCCTTCACCAGCCAGGTCCAGCCACAGCCGAAGTTGGTGGCGGCGGAAGTCGAGAACTGCTTTTTGAACTCTTCGAAGGAGCCAAAGGCCTTGTTGATGGCGTCGGCAAGTGCCCCGCCAGGTTCGCCGCCTCCGTTGGGGCTGAGGCAGTTCCAGTAGAAGGTGTGGTTCCAGACCTGGGCGCCATTGTTGAAGATACCGCCGGAGGCCTTCTGGATGATGTCTTCGAGGGAGGCGTTTTCAAATTCAGTGCCAGGCACCAAGTTGTTCAGATTGGTGACATAGGTCTGATGATGTTTGCCGTAGTGGTATTCGATGGTCTCCTGCGAGATCACGGGTTCGAGAGCGTTTTTCTCGTAGGGTAGAGGGGGAAGTTCATGCGCCATTCGTTGGGTCTCCTGATAATGGGTTTGATTAAAGGGTCAGGGTGAATGCTGGAATTCATTAACCAAGTAAAATACTATGAAAATAGTCATTTCATTCTAAAGCAGGCGCGGCCATGAATGCAACGGCAGCTCCAGTGGGGTTGTATTCAGGAAAACGGTCGGCGATCGCTATCCCAAGCGTGACATTTTGTATCTGCATGACCCATTCCACTATCTGCCTTGTTCTGGATGTCGATACAGCGAGTATGATGCAGTTCTGTTCGAGCTTCCGATGGAGCCAGTGAAACTGAACCGAGTGAGATTATGAAACGATGAGTCGGATTGCGAATATCAAGAGAGAGCTGTTTTGCACGTTGTCCTTCATTCTGGATCGCGCAGCCGCCGAGTTCGCCCCCTTGCAGGGGACATTATTGATCAACGGTTTCTGGCGCAGTGGCACGACCTGGGTCCAGGAGGTGCTGGCCCGGGCCTATGAGGCGAAGACCATTTTCGAGCCGATGGCGCCCAGTTCCCAGTTCCCCCTGCAGGAGCGGATTTTTGGGAAGGAGGTGCCGCAAGCGTGGAGGGAGGCGTATATCCCGCTGTCGGCCGACGATCTTGGGCTGGAGGATGTCCGTTATCTCGACAAGGTCTTTCGCGGCTACAATCCCACCCGGTCCGGTTTTCCCTATCTTTGCCGCAAGACCTACGCCGAGTGCCTGAGCCGGCGTCTGGTGATAAAGTTCGTCCGGGCCCATTGCTTACTCGGTTTTATGTCGGAACGGTACGGCCTGACACCGGTCAACATATCGCGCCATCCGTGCGCCATCGTCGCAAGTTTCAACAATACGGACTGGAGCTGGTACTTCAGCGATGTCGATCTGGACCGGATGTATCATCGCATGGATCCCTATAGCGATGCGGTGGCCGAACGCGACCGTGACACGATCCGGCAATATGGCAACGCCGCACCCATGATCAAGATATCGGCGCTCTGGGCGCTGATGGAACGGCGTGTTGCCGATACTCCAGGTGTTGTTTCCATGCGCTATGAAGACCTGGCCCGCGATCCCCGGCGCCGGTTTGTCGAACTGGCGCAGCGCGCTGGCGTCACGCTTCAGCATCCGCTGGAAACGGAGAATGATTCACCGGTGACCGTGGAGGGCAGAAAAGGCGTCGATATCGATGCCCGTCTCAATTCCTGGCGGCACACCCTAAACGACGATGAGCAGCAGGTCATCCGCCGTGTGGTGGAGGCCATATGGCCGGAGGGGGCGGAGGCCTGGTTTGGCGCGGAGCAGGAGTCTGTCCAATGACGGTGCAACCGATGCCGCGGGTGTCCGTGATCGTGGCCAACTACAATGGCGAGGCCTTCCTGGAGGCGGCGCTCGAATCGGCCCTGAATCAGACGCTCGATGCCGTGGAAGTGATCTTTGTCGATGACGCTTCCTCCGATGGGAGCCTGACGCGCGCCCGCGCGATTGCGGAGAAGGATGACCGTCTGAAAGTAATCGCGCTGGCGGAGAACGGCGGACCGTCACGGGCCCGGAACGTTGCGTTGGAGGAGGCCAGGGGCGAATGGGTGGCGGTGTTGGACAGCGACGATCTCATGCATCCGCGCCGGCTGGAATGGCTGCTCGACCACGCGGAGGCGGCCGCGGCGGATATCGTTGCGGACGACCTGCTGGTGTTCTATTCGGATGCGGGCGCGCCGCCACACACCTTCATCGGAGAGGGTGTCACGCAGCCATTTTATGTGGGGACGGCGGACTACATTCGTTCGAACCGGGTGAGCGGTAACCGAGACGTCAACTACGGTTTCCTCAAACCGGTCATCCGCCGCACCCTGATGGAACAACATGCGATTCGTTACAATGAAAGCCTGGACAACTCGGAAGACTATGAACTGATCGTGCAACTGCTTCTGAAGGGCGCCCGTTACAGTGTCCTCCCGGTGCTCGGCTATTTTTATCGCAAGCACAGCCGTTCCATCTCGCACCGTTTCGGCAGGCAGAGCCTGCTGGCCATCCTGCGGGCGGACGAGGCCATCGCACGACAGATGCCGGATAGTCCCGATCTGCGCCGCGTTCTGACGCAACATCAGGCCTCCGTCCACAAAGCCATCGCCTTGCTGGATGTGGTGGAGGCGCTGAAGTCGAAACGGCCGGGGAGGATATTCGGGCAATTGCTCAAGGACCCACGTTCCTTTCTGCTGTTGCGTTCGATCGTCAGCGACAGATGGCAGCGGCGTCGGTCGCGAGCGGCTGTCATGGCCACGGCGCCCTGCCCGGCCGGGGCGACGGTCGTTCTGTTCGGCGATCCCTCATCGGAGGTGTCGCGCCGACGGCATCTGGGGGTCTTTGGCATGCCCGCCGCCGAGGGTTGGGTCGACAACATCTGTCCGCTCGATCTCACCTTCTCGGAAAAGGGAGCGATATTGGATAAAAGGAGTGCGGTGATGGTGGCATCCGCCTGTGTCGCCGGTCCCGCGTCCCTCATCGCCAACGACACCACGGCGGC
This sequence comes from Sedimenticola sp., assembly GCA_026983675.1. Taxonomy (GTDB): domain Bacteria; phylum Pseudomonadota; class Gammaproteobacteria; order Chromatiales; family Chromatiaceae; genus JALSTP01. The sequence continues at coordinate 7,346 of JALSTP010000017.1, read as the reverse complement.
CGCGGCCTTTCCCTACGCGTTCCAGTGTTCGGCCCGGCGGAACCTGCTGATGGGCGACGATGCACGCGCCGTGAAGGTCGAACCCGATGTCAGAGTGCTCTCCCCGGAAGAGCTTTCGTCGCTGGTTGCCTGAAGCCCCCAACCCTATGATATTCAAAGACAGGCCGCGCCCCGCGCCGGCTCGCAGACTGCGTTGCCCTATATTGCTGTAGGATGGCTACAGCGCGGCGATGGGGCTAGCCCGGATTATTCATGAAGTCGCTCGCGCCCTTGCTTGATCCTTGTCCACACAGGGAATTTTCCTTCCTCGGCAATACAGTCCGTATTCCACTCGGTCGGAAAATCCCCTGTGCGGACAATTCTCTGCGCAATCATCGCGGCGATTCATGAATACTCCGGGCTGGAAATCCGCGGATATCGATCAAACGGTTAAACCCGGCCGGTTGCTGAGGGCGGCATCGACCCGGCAGGGGACGGTGTGCCAAAATCCGTTATCGTCGAAAGATCGGGTGGCGGGCCGTTGGATCCAATCGAATTGAGCATTTTTTCCAGTCGCATGGCGGCGGTGTGTGAGGAGATGGGGGAGGTGCTGCGTAACGCGGCCTTTTCGCCCAATATCCGCGACCGCCTCGATTTCTCCTGCGCCGTGTTCGATGGGCGGGGGGAACTCTGCGCCCAAGCGGCTCACATCCCGGTGCACCTCGGCAGTATGGCGTATGCCATGGGGGACATCGTTGAGCGGATAGCGTGGGCGCCGGGGGACATGGTGATTCTCAACGATCCCTTCCTCGGCGGCACCCATCTGCCGGACGTCACCCTTATCATGCCGGTGTACGCGGAGGGACAGCGCGCTGCTTTCGTCGTCAATCGTGCCCACCATGCGGACATCGGCGCCGCCTCTCCTGGCTCCATGCCACTCTCCACGCGGCTCGGCGAGGAGGGGCGGATCATCGAGCCGCGCCATCTGATGCGTGCCGGCGTGCTCGACGAGGGGCTGCTGGCCTCGATTGTGGGCGATACCCGAAATCCCGACGACGCGCGGGGTGATTTTTCCGCCCAGATGAGCGCCAATCGGGTGGGGGCGGAGCGCCTGGAGACATTGATCACCGAGCGCGGAAGGAGCGGATTCGAAGCCGGCCTCACGGCCTTGAATGACTATGGCGAGCGCTTGGCGCTCGCTGCATTACGACGTATCCCTGATGGTCTCTACCGCTTCGAGGACTGGATGGACGACGACGGCCAGGGGCAGGCGGCGATTCCCGTCCGTGTGGCCATCCGTGCCCGTGATGGTCACATGGAGGTGGATTTCGCGGGTACTGCGGCGCAAGTGGGAGGTAACATCAACTGCCCCCTGCCGGTGGCGGCTGCGGCGGTGTTTTACGCCTTCCGCTGTCTGATGCCGCCGCAGACCCCAGCCTGCGCCGGCGTCTTCCGGCCGATTCGCATCGCGGCCCCGGCAGGCTGTCTGCTCAACGCCCGTTTCCCTGCGGCGGTGGCGGCAGGCAACGTGGAGACCAGTACCCGGGTCGTGGACGTGGTGATGGGCGCCCTGGCCCAGGCGTTACCGGAGGTGATCCCCGCCGCGAGCCATGGCAGCATGAACAATCTGGCCATGGGGCGGGATGCCGCGGAGGAGGGCTGGGACTACTACGAGACCCTTGGCGGTGGCATGGGTGCGGGGGCGAAGGGGGGCGGTTTGTCGGCAGTGCAGACCCATATGACCAATACGCTCAACACGCCCATCGAGGTGCTGGAGGCACGCTATCCGGTACGCGTCACCCGTTATGCCATTCGGCGGGGCTCCGGGGGTACGGGACGGCGCCGGGGCGGTGACGGATTGGTGCGTGAGTTCGAATTCCTGCGGCCGGCTCAGGTGACCCTGCTGACAGAAAGGCGATTGCACGCCCCTTGGGGTATTGCGGGCGGTGGCGACGGGATGCCGGGATGCAATCGGCTCAATGGTGAGTTGCTGCCCCCCAAGACGGCACTCGATGTGGCGCCGGGTGATCGGTTGTGTGTGGAGACGCCCGGTGGCGGCGGCTGGGAGCGAAAGGAGGAGGCAGACTGACCATGTGTGGAATCTGTGGTGAACTTAGGTTCGATGGCCGGACAGCGGATCTGGCGCTGATTCAGCGGATGACCGAGCAGTTGGAGCGGCGCGGCCCTGATCACGGCGGCAGCTTCAGCGACGGCCCGTTGGCCTTCGGTCACCGGCGGCTGGCGATCATCGACCTCTCGGAGCACTCCAACCAGCCGTTGGTGGATCAAGAGCTGGGTCTGGCGCTGGTATTCAACGGCACCCTTTACAACTATCGCGAGCTGCGCGAGGAGCTGCGCGCACAGGGCTATCACTTCTTCTCCGACGGCGATTCGGAGGTGATCCTAAAAGCATGGCACGCATGGGGCGAGGTGTGCGTGGAGTACCTGCACGGCATGTTCGCCTTCGCGGTGTGGGATGAACACCAGCGCCAGCTCTTCCTGGCTCGCGACCGGTTGGGGATCAAGCCGCTCTACTACAGCATCGACGAGAATCGAATCCTCTTCGCCTCCACGGTTCAGGCGCTGCTCGCCGCGGGCGGTATCGACACCACCATCGATCCGGTAGCGCTGCATCACCAGTTCACCCTCCACGGCGTGGTGCCGGCGCCGCATACCCTGCTCAAGGGTGTGCGTAAGCTGGCGCCGGCGCACACTCTGACCTTCGACCCCGGCGGCGGGCGTGAGGGGCGGCGCTACTGGAATTTCCCCGCCACCCGGCCCGACGAGGCGCGCACAGAGGAGGATTGGCTGGCCGAGATCCATGAGGCGTTGCGCCGCGCCGTGCGCCGCCGCAACGACGTGGCCGACGTGCCGGTCGGGGTGTTGCTCTCCGGGGGGCTGGATTCCAGCCTGCTGGTGGCGTTGCTGGCAGAGAGTGGGGTCAACGATTTGCGCACCTTCTCCGTGGGTTTCGAGGATGCGCCGGAGGAGGCAGGCAGTGAATTCGAGTATTCGGACCAGGTGGCGGACTGGTATGCCACCCGGCACCGTAAGTTCCTGATCCCCAACGATCAGGTTTTGCAACGCTTGCCCGAAGCGGTGGACGCCATGTCGGAACCCATGTTCGGCCAAGATGCGGTGGCTTTCTATCTGTTGGCCGAGCAGGTCTCGAAGGAGATCAAGGTGGTGCAGTCGGGGCAAGGGGCGGATGAGGTCTTCGGTGGCTATTTTTGGTACCCACGCATGATGGCGGAAGGGGGCGGCAGCCGGCTGGAGCGTTTCCGCAAGCACTATTTCGACCGCGACCATGAGGAGTACCTGCGCATGGTGACAGAGTCTTTCCGTGGCGCCGACTACACCAGCGAGCTGATCGGAGGTCTGTTGGAGGCGCCGGAGGCGGATACCTTCATCGACGCGGTGCTGCGGCTCGATGTCACCACCTTGATCGTGGACGACCCGGTGAAGCGGGTGGACAACATGACCATGGCCTGGGGGCTGGAGGCGCGGGTGCCGTTCCTGGATCACCAACTGGTGGAGCTGGCCGCCCGATGTCCGCCGGAGATCAAGCTCAAGGAAGGTGGCAAGTACCCGCTCAAAGCGATGGCGCGCGGCCTCCTGCCCGACGCGGTCATCGACCGGCCCAAGGGTTACTTCCCCATGCCGGCACTAAAGTATGTGCGCGGCGAATTTCTCGACTTCATGCGTGACATCCTCGACTCCAGGGCATGCCGCGAGCGCGGGCTCTACCGGCGCGAATATGTGGATATGCTGCTCGCCGCGCCGGAGATGCATCACACCCGCATCCAGGGCAGCAAGCTCTGGCACCTGGCGCTGTTGGAACTGTGGTTACAGCGCAACGTCGATCCCGTTTCTGTTGGAGAATGAGATGTATGGCATTGCCTTGACCCTGCACCTTCTTGGCACCGTTGTCTGGGTGGGTGGCATGTTCTTCGCCCACATGGCGCTTCGGCCCACCGCCGAGGCGTTGTTCGAACCGCCGCAACGCCTGCCGTTGATGTATGGCGTGCTGACCCGCTTCTTCCGCTGGGTATGGCTGGCGGTGATCGCCATCCTTCTCTCGGGCTACTGGATCTTTTTCGGCGTCTACGCCGGTCACACGGCTCTCTACGTTCATGTCATGCAGGCCATCGGCTGGTTGATGGCGGCGCTGTTCGCCTATATCTACTTCGTGCCTTATCGGCGGATGGGACGGGCGCTGGACGCTGGGGAACTGCCAGGAGCGGGCGCAAGTCTACGGGTGATCCGGCGCATCATCCTCGTCAATCTCACTCTTGGTATGTTGGCGGTGGTGCTGGGTGCCGGGCGCCCATTCTGAAAAGGCTTTCAACCCACGGGTTTATTGTGTACGTCCGGCAGGGTAGATTGTGGACAGCACAGTGGGCATTTGCCCGTAACGACTGATTTCTATTTCGGAGGTGATTCGATGGATGTATTGGACCGGATTCGCGAACAGGTGGAGAACAACGCCGTCGTGCTCTATATGAAGGGAACCCCCCAGTTTCCGATGTGCGGGTTTTCCTCGCGTGCGGCGGAGGCGCTGAAGTCGTGTGGAGTCCCTTTCGCCTACGTCAACGTTTTGCAGGATCAGGAGATCTTCGAGAACCTGCCGCGCTTTGCCGATTGGCCTACGTTCCCCCAGCTCTACATCAACGGCGAGCTTGTGGGCGGTTGCGATATAACGCTTGAACTTCAGGCCAGTGGCGAGTTGGAGCGGATGGTAAAGGAAGCGGTAGAGAAGGCGGAACAAGGGGCGCCTGCCGCCAATGATGATCAAGGATAGAGCGTCTTCCCGCCCTATTGACAGGATGTCTCAGACCCTTTCAAGCGAGGAACCGGAAAACGGGATTCCGGTTCCTTCGTTATTAACCCGGCAACGATATATATTGTTGCCGGGTTAATAGTCGATGCGCTGCGTTGTTGAAAATGCCGGCGTATCTTCATGCCGCGTGCAGGTTGTTGCAGCACGCCGTGTTTCAACGACCTGCTACGGGTGTTCCCATGGGTGGTCAGGATCCAGCTCTGACCACCGATTGACGATGGCGCAAAATAGCTCGGCGGTGCGCTCCGCGTCGTAGATCGCCGAGTGCGCTTCGTTGCTGTCCCATTCCAGTCCGGCCGCCTGGGCCGCCCGGGCCAATACTGTCTGACCATAGGCCAGACCCGCCAACGTGACCGTGTCGAAGGTGCTGAAGGGGTGAAAGGGGTTGCGCTTGATGCCGGTCCTCTCCACCGCGGCATTGATAAACCCGAGGTCGAAGGCGGCGTTGTGGCCCACCAGGATGGCGCGGCTGCAGCCGGTCTCCCTCACCTGTTGCCGGATCGGCGTAAAGATATGTTGTAGGGCGGCTTTTTCTTCCATGGCATCCCGAAAGGGATGGTTCGGGTCGATGCCGGTAAAGGCGAGCGCCTTGGGATCAAGGTTGGCGCCGGGAAAGGGCGCCACGTGGCACGCATGGGTCTGGTGGGGCGCCAAGTGACCTTGGGCGTCCATTCGCACGGTGACGGCGGCGATTTCGAGCAGGGCGTCGCGACGGGCGTCGAAACCGCCGGTTTCCACGTCCACGACAATGGGTAGAAAACCGCGGAAACGCTGGGCAATGGCTGGAGTGTGGTCGGTGTCAGTCATGGAGGGAGGATAATCCACATTGGGGGGAGAATCGAATGCAGGGACACACGGGATGATGTGGGGTCAGGTGGCTTTGTGGTGTATCCTTGCCAAAATCGCGGGGTTCCTAAAGTCTTGGTTTTGGGTGCCGCTCCCCGTAATGACAGGGTGTCGCGATGTGACCTTTGTCGGAAACGGCCGGTGCTAAGCGGATGCGGGGCCTTTGGGAGAGTACAGGAAACAATGCAAATCGATACGTCTCGAGATATGGAAGCCAATCTATTGAATGTGCAGTTGTTGAGCCGATGCAGGGGGGCGCTTGCACTGCTATTAACCCGGCAACACTATATATCGCATTCAGGGCTTCAGGCAGGCGCCGGAACAAGGCGCAGTGCGCAGGCAAGGGTCGTGCCCTTGCCAAACACTGGAACGCAGGTCCGGCGCCTGCCTGAAGCCCCTAACCCTATGATATTCAAAGACAGGCCACGGCTGAATACGATATATATTGTTGCCGGGTTAATATTGACCATGTTCATCCTGTCTGGTTGTGCAACCCTGTCGGACAACTACCGTGACCCCGTGGATCCCTGGGAGTCGTACAACCGCAGTATGACCCGATTCAACGACAAGTTCGACAAATATGTGGGAAAACCCGTGGCCAGGGTCTATCGAAATATCACCCCCGCACCGCTCGACAAGGGCATCACCAACTTCTTCAACAATTTTTACGATATCACGTCGGCATTCAACAATCTTCTGCAGCTCAAGTTTGAGCATGCGGTCTCGGACATCGGACGTGTGGTGTTCAACACTACCTTGGGTTTGTTCGGCTTTTTCGATGTGGCCAGCGCCATGGACTTCGAGCGGCACTACGAGGATTTCGGACAGACCCTGGGTTATTGGGGAGTCTCGCCCGGTCCTTATCTGGTGCTGCCGATTCTCGGGCCCAGTGACGTGCGCGATACCGGCGGTCTGATAGTGGATGCGCTTACCAATCCGGTGACCTATGTGGAGGACAACGGGGTACGCAACGGTTTGATCCTGTTGCGGGGCGTCGATCAGCGGGCGGACCTGCTGGGGGCCAGCAAGATTCTTCAGGAAGCCGCCCTGGATCCCTATGAATTCATGCGCGATGCTTATCTGCAGAAGCGCCTGAGTGACATCTACGATGGCAATCCGCCCATGCAAGATGACGAGGACTTTCCGGAAGACGATCTGTTCCAGGATGAGGATGAGCCGTCAGTCGAGGATGAGGCTCCAAAACATTAACCCGGCAACACTCTATATCGTATTCAGCCGTAGCGTGCCGGTTCGCAGCAAGGCGGCCCATCGCCTTGCTGCGAACCGGCACGCTACGGCCTGTCTTTGAATATCATAGAGTTAGGGGCTTCAGGCAGGCACTGGACCTGCGTTCCAGCGCGCTGGATAGGATGTCCAAATATCGCGAGTGCATGGATGCACTGGAGCGACCTTGGCAAGGGAATGACCCTTGCCTGCGCGCTGCGCCTTGTTCCTGCGTCTGCCCGAAGCCCTGAATGCGATATATAGTGTTGCCGGGTTAATAACCCCAGACAAGGCTGTCGGGGATGCTCGACCATGAAGGTGCTGAAGGCTCCTAGGAGTCTGTCGGATTTAGGATTAATCTACTGCGCTGGTGGGAAAGCGGTCCATTTTTCCTCGATTTTTCGTTGCGTAGACCCACTATGCGCCTCAAAATCGAGAAAAACTGACCTCGCTTTCC
>JALSTP010000016.1 GCA_026983675.1 Sedimenticola sp. | reverse complement strand
CCACCCTACAGCAAGATGGGACAACGCAGTCTGCGGGCCGGCACGCCACGGCCTGTCTTTGAATATCATAGGGTTAGGGGCTTCAGGCAGGCACCGGACCTGCGTTCCAGTGCTTGGCAAGGGAATGCCCCTTGCCTGCGCACTGCGCCTTGTTCCGGCGCCTGCCTGAAGCCCTGAATGCGATATATATTGTTGCCGGGTTAATACCCACGCCATCCTGGCCCTCCGCTGCGTCGTAGACGGGACGCAACAGATCGGCGGCCTTGCGCAGATCCTCCAGCGTGACCTGCTCATAGAGCTGTACCGCACTGCGGCCCAGTGCACCCAGATTGAGAATCTCGGTCTGGTAATCGTCATGCCGGATGATCGCCTTTTCAAGGATGGAGGGGTTGGAGGTGACGCTGGCTATTCCGTCCTGTCTGACCAGCTCGGCGAGTGCCCCCCGCTTCAGCATTCCACGATGGATATCGTCGAGCCAGATACTTTGTCCCAATTGACGGATGGATAGAAGCGGATTTTTTATCATCGATGTGGTTCCTGTTTCGGGCCTGCCCGTGATCACGATATACACCGCTCCTTGTCGTCTTTCACGGGGCATCCATAGCAGCAGATGTGACGTAGTGTATAGCAAAGGGCGTCTCTTTTCCGGCGACAGAAAGAGCCGTTAGGAAAAGTAGTTATTAACCCGGCAACACTAATATATCGCATTCAGGGCTTCAGGCAGGCGCCGGAACAAGGCGCAGTGCGCAGGCAAGGGTCATTCCCTTGCCAAGGTCGCTCCAGTGCATCCATGCACTTGCGACACTTGGACATCCTGTCCAGCGCGCTGGAACGCAGGTCCGGCGCCTGCCTGAAGCCCTGAATACGATATATATTGTTGCCGGGTTAATAATCGATAAACTGACTTTTGTCATCAAGCACCTGCACCCTCTCCAGGCGCGTTTCCTGCTTCTTGACTCGACGCCGAAAGGCGCTGATAGAGGGGGGTGTCCGACAGAAGAAAAGATGGGTGGCGCACCCACAGTCGCTGGCGCCGAACCCCGGCAAGGGCGCCTCCATTCCGGGCATACTGGCGAGGCGGCCGGCCCATTCATGCTCCCGCCTCACGGCATCATGGGTGTACCAGATCTGCTCCAGCCTGCAGACGGCGCGCAGGTAGTCGATATGCCATCGTGGGCGCGCCGAGATGCGCATATGATGACCGCACCGCGCCGCCACACCGCCCGGTCCAAAGGCGCTGCCCACATAGAGATAGTAGCCTGGCTGCAGGGGAAACCGACCCAACCGCCCCACCTCCAGGGTCCGCGCGCGCGCAGAGCACAGGATCAGGATATAGGTGCCGGCTGCCGCCTTTGGCGCTCCCATGATTCAGCGGGTCAACCGCGCGTAGAGCAACGGTAGCCTGCGGGGCAGTTCCCGCGGTTTGCGGATGACGATGTAGCCCCCGGTGCCAAACAGGTGGGGCAGATAGTCGTTGGCTTTTTCGTCGATGGTGACACAGAATGGCTGCAATCCCATCCGCCGGGCCTCCTGCACGGCGTGACGGGTATCCTCGATGCCGTAGCGGCCCTCGTACTTGTCTAGATCGTTGGGCTTGCCATCGGTCAAAATGAGCAACAAGCGGTGACCGGCGGGTTGCTCCCTGAGTAGATTGGCGGCATGGCGGACCGCCGCCCCCATGCGCGTGTAATAGCCGGGCTTGATGGCGGCAATGCGCCCCCGGATACCGCCCCCGTAGTCTTCTCTGAAGGTCTTGATCCGATGGAAGCGGATCGGGTCCCGCTTGCGCGAGGAGAAACCGTGGATGGCAAAGGCATCGCCGGTGGCGGCAAGGCTCTCGGAGAAAAGGAACAGGGCGTCGCGGATCACGTCGATCACCCGCTGGCGGTCGTTCACATAAGTATCGGTGGAGAGCGAGAGATCCGCCAGGAGCAGGCAGGCAAGATCCCGCGCCCCAACCTTCAGATCCTGGTAGAGGGTATCACCCGCCGGATGTGACCCCGCGGCGCGGTCGCTGGCGTAACGCAGGTAGGCGTCGATGTCGATCTCACTGCCATCAGGCTGGGCGCGGCGCCACACCCGCCCGGGGACCAATTGCTGAAACTGAGCGCGCAGTTTCTTCGCCGTCCGCCGCAGGTGTTCGGGCAGGACACAGGCCTCCGCGTCAACCGCCACCATGGGAACGATTCGGCAATGATCCTCCAGCAGACGGTCCTTCTTGTAGTCCCACTCCGGCAGGCGGATTCCTTCGCCGATCACCAGATCATCGGCCGCCTCGGAAGGCAGATCGAGATCGAACCGCAAGCGTCCCTTTGCGGCCTTGCCATCGCGGGTGATGCTCATGCGCTCCATGTCATCGGCCACGTCGCGCGCCTGTTCGAGGTCGTCGTCCTCATCAGTACCGCGATCCACCCGAACGTGCTCACCCCAACTGAAGATATTCTCCATGCGGATGGTGACCAGTCCCCGATCGCGGCTCGGGCTCTCCACGCGTTCCGCCTGGTGGCGACGCCCATCGCCCGGATCCCGGCTCTTGCCGCCCGGCTTGCCGACGCCTTCCTCACCCCCCGCCGCCCCATCGCCTTCTGCTATCGGTGGAGAGGGATGTAACCAGAGCGGCACGGGATACGGAGGCCTTCGTGCGGGAGGCAATTGCCGCACGCTGCCAGGGGCTTCCAAGGCAGCGCGGATCGCCGCTTCCTGGGCGGCCTCGTCGGCGGGCAATCGGGCGGGGTCCGGTCGTTGCGCGAGATGGGCCGCCACCAGTCTGCGATAACGCGGCCCGATACCCGGAAAGGCGGTCAATGTCGCCATCGTCCGGGCCTGGTTGCGAGCAAACCAGGGGGCCTGCGGAGGACCCTCGGCGACCGCCAGCGCCGCCAGCCATAGATAGAGATCGCGATTCAGCCCAACGCTGGGAAAAAGATCGATGGTGGATGGCAGACGCAACGCGGTATCGTCGCGCCAGGCGAGCTCCACCTTTCGGCCGCTGCCCGCGATGCGCTGCAGCCAGCCGCGCCGGGCCCCATGCTCCCCCCCCGTCGCCGCCTCCACCTGCAGTCCGCCGTCGCCACCCAGCGCACGGAAGACCACCCCCACTGTCCGCTCGATATCGCGCAGCGCCACGGCGGCGTCAGGATGCCGGGTGTCCGCGACACGGGTGATCAGGCGATGCCAGAGTTGTCCAACCTGTTCTTCCATCGTGGATAGCCCTGTCTGTTCGTCAATGGATGCACCACGGGCAATGCCGCGTCACCCCATCAGACTACCGGTGGAAAGAGATGTCGACCACCTCCATCAGGGCAGAGGTGGTCTCTTCGTCGTCGGTGAGCGGTTCCACCAGCGCCGCGCGGCACGCTTCTCTTGGATCGTAACCGCCGAGGATGAGTTTGGCGGCGTACACCAGCAGGCGGGTGGAAGCGGCCTCTTCCAGATCGTGATCCTTCAACGCGCGCAGCCCGTTTGCCAGACGCACGAGATGCTCCGCCGTTTCCGCATCGATCCCCGTCTCTCCCATCACCACCTCCCGCTCCAGTTCCGGCGCCGGAAAGTCGAAACGGATCGCCACGAAACGCTGACGTGTGCTGGGCTTCATGCCTTTGAGCAGGTTCTGGTAACCGGGGTTGTAGGAGACCACCAGCATGAAGCCGTCGGGGGCATGCAATGTCTCGCCGGTACGCTCCAGTGGCAGAATGCGGCGGTCATCGGTGAGCGGATGCAGCACCACCGTGGTATCCTTGCGCGCCTCCACCACCTCGTCGAGATAGCAGATCGCACCCTCGCGCACCGCCCGCGTCAACGGACCATCGCTCCAGAAGGTCCCTTCATCGCCGATCAGGTGGCGTCCAACGAGGTCGGCCGCGGACAGGTCATCGTGGCAGGCCACGGTATAGAGATCACGCGCCAGCTTCGCCGCCATGTAGTTGACGAAGCGGGTCTTGCCGCAACCCGTCGGCCCCTTGATCAATACCGGAAGCTGGTTACGGTAGGCGTGTTCGAACAGGGCAACCTCATCGCCTTGAGGCTTATAGAATGGCAGGTCAGTGACCTTTTCTTCCTTTGGCGCGGAACCCGGTGTCGTCATGTGCTCGCCCTGGCGGCCAGATAAAAGGCGGTGGTGATCAGGGTACCCGGAATGAAGAGCCAGATGAACACCGGCCAGCGCCAGAGCCCCTTGACTCTGCGCAGGCCCATGAAAAAATCCCCCACCAACTGGCCCTTCAGGAGGGCAATGAAGAGAACGGCAAGCGCCACCTTCAGCCCCGACAACCCCATCTGACCGATGAAGAAGGTCACGAAGGTCAATCCCACCAGCACCAGATAGACCCATGTGCAAGGACGCAGTCCGAATTTCTGTTGTTTTTCCATCACGGCCTCAACGCATTACATAGACCAACGGAAAGAGAATCAACCATACCAGATCGACCATGTGCCAGTATGAAGCACCCGTCTCCACGCCCGTGTGCTCCGTGGCACTGTAGGCTCCCTGCTTCGCCTTGAACGCCACCGCCGCCAGGATGATCATCCCCATCATGACATGCATGAAGTGAAAAAAGGTCAGCGAAAGATAGAACATGTAGAACGTGTTGGTGCTCAGATTGACACCCAAACTGAAATGATGGGCATATTCCATCGATTTGACCACCAGGAACACGAACCCCATCCCGATGGCGGCCAGCAGCCAGCGTATACACCCTTTAGCGTTATCCGCCTTGATGGCCGCAACCGCCCTGACCACGAAATAGCTGCTTGTGATCAGCGCCAACGTATTGATGAGCGCTGATCGGCGATCCAGATGCTGCTGATACTCATTGAACAGTTCAACGTGGTTCAAGCGGGTGAATGCATAGGCCGCAAAAAACACGGCGAACACCGAAAGTTCCGCCAGGATAAAGATCCATATCGCCAGATCACCCGGGGGATACCTTCTCTCCTTATCGTTCTGTTCCACCACCGCTGATTCCGCCATGGGCATCTTCTCGTTCGTGTTGACCTCTTCTCACTCTAACAAAAGCGCGCTGCGGGCTGCGTTGACAAATGTTAAGCCCTGTTCCAAACAGAAAAGGGCCGGCACAAGGTACCGGCCCGAATATCGACAACGGGATCGTTGTTATGGCTTATTCAGCAACGGCCACCTCCGGCTCCGGTTCGTTGCGACCCACAAAGAAGGAGCTGAGGTAGACGATCAGGCCAATGAGAAACACCACACCGGTGATCTCCCGCAGCCAGTAGAACAGCGCGATCTTGTCCTGCACCACCATGAACGGCGTTGGATTCTCGCCCATCCGCTGCAGGAAGGCCTGCAACACGCCTGCGCCGGTGAGGAACAGGGTGATGAAGACAATCGAGATGGTCATCAACCAGAAACCCCACATCTCCCTCACTTGAGACCGGTTGGAGTTGGCTGCAGTGCGTCCCATCAGCATCGGCATGGCGTAGGAGATGATGGTGAGACTGATCATCACATAAGCGCCATAGAAGGCCATGTGGCCATGCGCCGCCGTGATCTGAGAGCCATGGGTATAATAGTTCACTGGCGCCAGGGTGTGCAGGAAGCCCCACACGCCCGCACCGAGGAACGCCATCACCGCAGTGCCCAGCGCCCACAGCATGGCGGCCTTGTTGGGATGGTTCCGGCGCCGCTTGTTCACCATGTTGAAGGCGAAGACCGTCATCATGAAGAAGGGAATCGGTTCCATGGCGGAGAAGATAGACCCCCACCACTGCCAGTATTCCGGGGTACCGATCCAGTAATAGTGATGGCCCGTGCCGATGATGCCGGTGATCAGCGTCATGGCAATGATGATATAGAGCCACTTCTCGATCACCTCGCGGTCGACGCCGGTGGTCTTGATCAGCACGAAGGCCAGGATGGCGCCCAGGATCAACTCCCATACACCCTCGACCCACAGATGCACCACCCACCACCAGTAGTACTTGTCGAGCACCACGTTGGTCGGGTTGTAGAACGAGAACAGGAAGAACACCGCCAGGCCGGTCAACCCCATCAGCAACACGAGATTGATTACCGTCTTGCGCCCCTTGAGGATCGTCAGGCCGATATTGAGCAGGAAGGCCAATGCCACCACGACGATGCCGAGCTTGGTGATGGTCGGCTGCTCCAGAAACTCACGTCCCATGGTGGGCAGCATATCGTTCATGGTCAGCTTGGCCAGATCCGAATAGGAGAGCAGCAGATAACCCGCCACCGTGGCGCCCGCCGCCAGGAAGAAGATCCAGAACATGAGGGTCGCCAGCCAAGGCATTGCGAGTTCGGTTTCCGCCTCCTCAGGCACCAGATAGTAGGCGGCACCCATGAACGCCATCAGCAGCCAGACGATAAGGGCATTGGTGTGCACCATCCGCGCCACGTTGAACGGCATATAGGGAAAAAGAAAATCCCCCATGACATATTGCAGCCCCATGATGAGCCCGAAAAGGATCTGGGCCACGAACAGCACCAGGGCCGCGATAAAGTAGAGTCTTGCGACTTTCTGCGATTTATATTTCATGCGACTTCCCCCCGTGTCAGCCGTTCACATTCGGTGGCCAGTGTGATGTATTGATCCCCGAGACATACTTCAGAAACTCAGCCAACGCATCCAGTTCCTCATCGGTAAAATTGAACTGGGGCATGCTGCGCCGGCCCGGGACACCGTCTTTCGGGCGGGATTTGATGAATCCCATGATCGCCTCTTTGCTCTCACCAAAGCGTTTGTAGACATTACCGAGTTCGGGGGCAAAGTAGGCGCCTTCCCCCAACAGGGTATGACAGCCGATGCAATCGTTCTCTTCCCACAGCTTCTTCCCCAATGCGATCTTGGGACCAAGATCCGGCGACTCCAGGGCGGCCCGGTTGTCCCGGCTGGGAAACTGACCGTGGGAATCGAATGTCAGCGCAAGGAACAGCAGGAAGAAAAACAACGTCCCCCCATAGAATATGTTCCGCGCCATGGTTTTTGTAAATGCCTGGGCCATGGGCTTCTCCTCTTGTTTTCAATCCAGATCGGTAATAGAGGATAAAACCGCAAACGGCGCAAGGTGGCTTTGACCGAAATCAATTAAACTGGGAATGTTGCCCCCGATGCGACATGAAACCTTGAGGAGCCGAATATGAAAGACAACCGATTTCGATGCCTGGTCGTTGCCCTGATGCTCACAGCCGGCGGAACCCCATTTGCCGATGAAGGGGAGATCGGCTTCCAGCGCCCGCCCGCCTCCATCGGGCAATGGTACCCACCCGCCAACAAGCACCAAGTCTGGCTACACACCATGTTCCGCCTGCGTCGGGAGATGCAGGCGGTCACCGAATATGCCGCCCTCGGTAAACGCGAGCTGCTGACCAAATGGCTCGGCCGGCTGGATACGGACTACCGCAAGATCGGCGATATGGTGCCGGAATGGAAAGACGAGCTGGAATCGGAACTGATGGCGCAGATGCGGAAGGCGGGGGAGACGGGCGACCTGGAGGGTCTGCAACGCCTGCAGGGCAAGCTGGCAAAGAACAGTTGTCAGTCATGTCACCGGGAATACAAGGCGGTTACCGCACTGCTATACCGCGCCCCGGATTTCAGCCACACGCCGGTGGAGGACAGCGAAACCCTGGAAGAGGAACCCTATCCGCGGGTGATGAGCCGGCTGTCGATGCTGGTCAACCGCATCAAGATCGCCAGCGAGGACGGACGCAAGGCCACCGCAGCGGAATCCCTCGACGACCTGCGGCGGCGGCTGGAGGATCTGAGCGCCAGTTGCGAGGCCTGCCACAAGGACGCGGCGCCACGGGAGAGGATCCTGGGTGAGGCGGCGCAGAGCGCACTGAAAAAGATCGGCGCCGCCATCGAAAAGGGTGACCACAGGGGCGTCGGACGAGTGCTCGGCGGCTTTGCCGTCGAGACCTGCGCCCGCTGCCACGGCATCCACCGGCTGTCGGCCGCCATGCGCAAAGCCATGTTGCCGGCGACACCGTGACCGTCGAAACGCTCAGGGGGTGATGCCGGCCCAGGCGCGGGCCGCGGCGGCGTACCGGCCCCACAGGCCGCGACCCGCCGCAAGGGCCTGAGCCTGGGCCGCCATCAAGCGTTCGCCCAACGCCGACTCGACCGGCGTGCGAGAATACATCCGCGCAAAACCGTCGGCCACCATCGCCTCGTTGAGGGAGCGTCCATCGGCGTCGAACACCTGCACCGCGATGCGGCCGTAGCGGTCTTTCTTGTTCAGGTCCCCCTCAAGCACCAAATGGTCACCCGGCCGCACCCGCGTCTTGAGGTGCGCCGTGGCGGCCCGCCCCAGGGCAAGCAACACCTCCCGGGGCAGTCTGGTCCTCTCCAGATCGTGCTGAAACTTGGGGTTGGGCACCGCCTCCGGGGCGTCGATGGCGGCGAGCTGGATACGCTTGGGCGCGCCTCCGATCTCCACCACCAGGGTGTCACCGTCCTCCACCTCGATCACGGGGTAGACCCGCCCCGCGGCGTGGGGCGCCGCCACCAGGAAAAACCACAGGAATGCAAAAAAAATCGCCTTTTTCATGGAACGTTGATATCCCTCGGTAACCAGAAAGCCAAAACCAGCGCCATCACCACCAGCACCAAAAAAAAGATAAGAAAGCGCAGGCGCGCGCCGTGGCGATACCCCTTGCGTTGAAAATGGGAGACCGCGCCACAGTGGGGGCAACGCGCTACATCGTCCGGGACCGCCTTGCCGCAATAGAGGCAGTTGACCTCACCCATCGCGCGGCCTCAATGGCTGGTGCCCTCCGATCGGGTCAGCTTGTTGTGGACATTGTACTTGCCCGAAGGCTTCTTCATGGGGATGCGCTTCACCTCTTTCAGCGTCTTCGCATCGTACACCACCAGCGCGCCATCCATGTCCCAGATGCTGACCAGAGCATAGCGGCCGTCCCGGGTGAATTCCACATGGGCGGAGGTCTTGCCCGGCGCGGGCCGCAGGGTCTTGACGATCTTCAACGCCTGTTTGTCGATCACGAGCATCAGATCCCGGTGGGGACCGAAGAAGACATCGCTCCAGGCGTAGGGCGTGTTTTCGTGGCTGCGCATGAAGAATCCGGGACCGGGGGTGGGGATACGCTTGATGACCTTCCAGGTGGCGGTGTCGATGATGGCGATTTCCGGCTTGCGGATGTTAGGGGTGGCCAGCACCCGCGTGCCGTTGCGCGCCCAGGTGATGGCGGAACTGAGGTGGGGCAGTCCCGGCAGATCGAGGCGTGCGATGTCACGGCCACTGTCGAGGTCGATCACCTGGGCACCGCCCCCACGGGTGGAACCAAGGATGGTGCGGTAGTCCTGGGTGAGAAAGAAATCGTCCAGCACCCCTTTCAGGCGCAGACGGCGAAGGGGCATCTTGTCCCGCGCCAGGGGCCGGCCGTGGCCGTCGGCGTAGCGGATCTCCCATACCTCGGGCGTGTCCTTGAGGGCGGCGATGAAGCTGTGGCGCGGCGGTGCGGCATACACCGCGCTCACTCGCGAGGAGGTTCCCTGTTCCCCTTTGGCATCGATGATCCGCGCCGGACTCAGATCCCGGGCGTCGAGCAGCACCAGATCGTGGGGCAGGTAATTGGCCACCATAACCCAGCGGCCATCATCGGAGACAGCAAGATTGCGGGCATTGATACCGGCGCGGATCTCCGCCACCCAGGTGAGGTTCCAGACGTCGAACTTGCTCACCCAGCCGTCGCGGGAGAGGAAATAGACAAAGCGCCCGCCCTCCGCCCACTTGGGCCCGCCATGGACGGCGAAGCGGGTGGGAAAGCGGCCGATGGGCGTGAAGGTATCGCCATCGAGCAGGGTAAAGTGGTGATCGCCCAGTTCCACCACCACGAACAGGTTATCCATGTCGGCCTTGAATGTCGGCCGGGCGGGCAGGCTCCCCGGCGGATGGAGTATCCGGTGGTTGGCCCGCATTTCCTTCATCCCCCACACTGGCATCCGAGCGAGGGGCGTATAGATATAGTCCGCCAGCGCCGCGATCTGCGCCGGGCTGAGCCTGTCCGCAAAGGGCGCCATCTGGGTGGCCGGGCGGCCATGGGAAATCACCTCGATGGCCTGCTTCTTCCTGAGCCGGTGCAGATTCTGCGGAATCAGCGCCGGACCGATGGCCCCCAGCCGGTCGGGGTGGTGGCATTCGGCGCAGTACTGCTGATAGAGGGCCGCCGTGTCCGCCAGGAGCAGTGGCGCCCACAGCCACGACACCAGCAGCACGAACCCGACAACCCACCCAGACACGTTCATGCCCCGATCTCCTCGTCGGTGAGGTAACAGCCGGGGTCCTCCGCCCAGGGGTCGTGGCTGAGCTGCAAGGCCCGCACACGCGTGTTGCCATTGCAGATCTCCAGGTACCGGCAACTGGCGCAGCGGCCCTTCACCGGCCGCGGGGACTGTTTGAGCCCGGCCATGATGGGATCCGAGGTGTCCTGCCAGATCTCGGAGAAAGGGCGCACCTTGACGTTGCCCAGGTCGTAGTGCCACCACATGGTGTCGGGATGGACCCGGCCCTGATTGTCGATGTTGGCGATATTCACCCCCGAGCTGTTGCCGCCCCACTGCCGCAACCTGGCCTCGATGTGCTCCGCCCGTTCGGGATGGTGGCGGCGCACCCAGTGGAGCAGGTAGACGCCGTCGGCGTCGTTGTTTCCGGTGACAAACTCGGTGTTTCGGCCTGCCTGTACATCGGCCAGGGCACGCGCGAACACCCGATCCATGGCCTCACGGGTGGTCTGGAAGTGGGTGTCGTCCTTGCGGTTCTTATTGCCCCGTCCGGCGTAGTTGAGATGGGAGAAATAGAACTTGTCGATCCCCTCGTCATCCATGAGCTGCAACAACTGAGGCAGCTCGTCGGCGTTGTCCTGGGTCATGGTGAAACGCAAGCCCACTTTGATCCCCAGTGCACGGCAACGACGCAGGGCGGCCATGGAGGCGTCGAAGGCCCCCGCCTTGCGCCGGAAGCGGTCGTGGGTCTCCCGGACGCCGTCGATGGAGATGCCCAGGTAGTCGAAGCCCACCCCCGCGATGCGATCGATATTGCTGTCGTCGATCAGGGTGCCGTTGGTGGAGAGCGCGGTGTAGAAACCCATGGCCTTGGCATGACGAGCGATCTCGAAAAGGTCGGGCCGCAGCAGGGGCTCGCCGCCAGAGAGGATGAGCACGGGCACGCCAAAGGCCTTGAGGTCATCCATCACCTCGAACACCTGGGCCGTGGAGAGTTCATTGGGAAAGTCGGTGTCGGCGGAGATAGAGTAGCAATGCTTGCAGGTGAGGTTGCAACGCCGGATGAGGTTCCAGATCACCACCGGTCCTGGCGGATTGCGTTTCGGTCCCAGCGGGGTGGGCTCGACGATCTCGCGCATGAATTGAGAGATGCGAAACATTCAGCCCCCCCCTCTGCTGCCGACCACTTCCCGACCACTCCATCCATCGATATGCAGACCGGCTTCCGGTCCGGTCGCCACGTCCCGGGCGAAAGCAAAAACAAAGCAGGCTGCGAGCAGCGGCGCTTTCATGATCCATGCCCCAACCGCAGGCCGGTCTTCTTGAGGATACGGGTGCTGAACAGAACGTCGTGACCCCGGTCATCATCACCCAGCAGGGCGGCGATCCGTTCCACCTTTAGCATCACCTCCCCGCGATCCCGTCCATGCACCATGGCGAAGAGGTTATAGGGCCATTCGGGCAAGTGGCGGGGACGGTGATAGGCGTGACTGACGAAATCGAGCTCGCCGATCAGACGGCCATAGCGGCGGATCTTGTCGTCGGGCACGTCCCACACGCTCATGCCGTTGCCGCGGAAACCCAGACGGTAGTGGTTGGGCACCGCGCCGATGCGCCGGATCACCCCACTGTCCAGCATGCGCTGGAGGCGGCGCATCACCTCCCCGGCGCTGACGCCCACCTCTGCCGCCACGGCGGCATAGGGTTCAGGCACCCGCGGGAAGCCGGCCTGGGTGGCGCGTATGATGGCGCGGTCGAGGTCGTCGATGGTATCGGGCGCGGATATGGGACGGGTCTCGGGCATGGGGTCAATCTATCACACCTCGAAGCGGAGGCCGACATAGAACTCCTCCTGCTTCGGCATGTCGTAGACCGGCAGGCCGGTGGCCGATTCGATCGCCTTCAGCACCTCGCCGATGCGCTCCGGGGTCTCGGTGGCAAGCACGAACCACATGTTGAGCCAGTGGTCGCGGGCATAGTTGTGGGCCACTTCGGGAAAGGCATTGACCTGCGCCACCACCTCATCGAAGCGCGCCTCGGGCACCGCCATGGCGCAGAGGCTGAGAGCTCCGCCGAGGCGCTCGGCGTGATACATAGGGCCAAACCGGCTGAGACGGCCGTCCTCCAGCATCCGGTCGATGCGGCGGATCAACGCCTCCTCATCAAGGCCCAGCCCCCCGGCCACCTCGCGGTATGGGCGCTCGCAGAGGGGGAAGCCGCCCTGAAGGCGGTTGATGATCTCACGGTCGATCGCGTCCATCAGCGGTAGCGCGCGCCCCGTTGCTTGAACCGACGACCGCTGAACAACACCTCGCGCGGGATCCCTTGCAGATCCAGCTCCTCTACCATCTGGTCGATGTAATCGAGCACCCGCTCGCGGTCCTTGCCGTGAATCATGCTGAACAGGTTGTAGGGCCAGCCCGGCCGCCGCGGCCGCCGATAACAGAGGGTGACGCAGCGCTGCCGACCAAGGGCGTCGCCCACCGCGTCCACCCGGTCGTCCGGCACATCCCATACCACCATTGCATTGGCTGTATAGCCCAGTTCATGGTGACGAACCACGATGCCCATGCGTTTGATGTAGCCTCCCGCCTGCAAGGCGCGAACCCGCGCCAGCACCGCGTCCTCACTCATGCCGAGGCGTTCGCCGATCTCGGCCCAGGGCCGGGACGTGAGAGGCAGGCCGCCCTGAATGGCGGCGATCACGCGGTTGTCCGTCTCGCTCAGCACCATAGGGGAAACCCCAGGTCGATATGGTACTGGGCCTCAAGAGGCAGATCGAGCACCGGATAGCCGCTGCGTTCCTCCATATCCGCCAGCACTGCCCGCAGGCGCGTCTCGTCCGGCGCGGTGACCACGAACCAGAGGTTGAATTCATGCTCCCGTTCGTAGTTGTGATTCACCTCCGGATAACCGTTGACCAACGCGGCCACGCTCTCCAACGCATGTTCGGGCACCGCCATCGCGGCCAGGGTACTGACCCCTACCCGTCGTGGCGCAAACACCGGTCCCACCCGGCTGATGACGCCCTCGGCCTGTAATCGTTCGAGCAGACGGATGACCAGCGCCTCGCTCACGCCCAACCTGCGCGCCATCTCCGCAAAGGGACGCGGGGTGAGCGGCAAGCCTTTCTGCCAGACATTCAGCATCCGCTTTTCCAGGCCCGAGAGTTCAGGCTCCCGCGCCGTTTTCGCCCGGGGAAAAACCTTGAGCTGGGAAGCCGGTGTCGCCATGGTCAGAGTCCCGTCTTGTGGGCGCGGTTGGTGAAGAAGATGCCACTGGGCTTCGCCACCGAAAGGCGATGGGTCTGTTCGAGCGTGCCGGTGTCGTAGACCTGGACCTCATCCTTGTCGCGCACCGAGATCCACACCTCTTCGCCGCGGGGCGTGAATTCCATGTGCAGCGTCCCCTTGCCGGTCTCGAGGGTCTTGACGATCTTCAGGGTCTCGGTGTCGATCACCTGCACGGTGTCATTGTTCGGAAAGGCGAAATTGACCCAGACCTGACGACCGTCAGGCCGCGCCATGACAAACACCGGCTGGCCATGCACCGGGACCTTGGCGACCGGTTTCCAACCCTCCTTGTCCACCACCAATACCTCATGATGACCAACGGCGGGCAGAAACGCCCGGTCGCCGGTGATGGTCCACCCTTCCAGATGTGGCATTTTGTAGACGGGCAACCGCTGCTCGCCCTTGCCGTAGTGGTCGAGGATGCGGATCACGCCTTTTTCCGGGTGCCAGAGGTCGAGCAGCGCCAGCCCGTCCTCGCCGAAGAGACCGGCGATATAGTCCCGCCCATCCGGCGTGATCAACCCGTCATATGGCTGTTTGCCTACGTTACGGAACCGCCGGACAGCGGGCCTTGCCGGGTCGTTCACATCGATGACCCAGATCTCACCGGCGTCATAGAGGCTGACGACGAACCGTTTCCCCGGGGCATCCACCATTCCCACCGTCTTGGACCCCTTTGGCCTGCCGTCCCGCCCCACCACCTGGGTCGCCGGGATATCGGCCACCAGCGAGAGGTCCGCGGCGGAGAAGATCTTCACCCCCCCGGGGACATAATTGGAGACGGCGATGAGCCTGCCATCCTGGGAGATGGCGCCACCGATGCTGTTACCCCCCTGAATGATGCGCTTGACGATCGTGCCGCACAGGATATCAACCTTGGTCAGGCCGCCATCGCGCCCGAACACATAAGCGTAGCGTTCGTCGCGGGAATAGACCACGGAGGCGTGAGAGAGATCACCCAGCCCCTTGACATGAAACAACGCCTTGTGCGCGGTGGTGTCCACCACCTGTAGACTGCCGCTCGCGCGCTCGATGATGACCCCTAAGTCACCGGTGCCACGCACCAGACATGCGGCGCCCGAAACCAGGGGAAAGACCAGCACGAACAAGGAAAAGAAGAGGCGTTTCATGGCTTGACCCCCTGCTGCAATCGGGCAGCGAGCCAGCGCGCCTCTTCATTGGTCAGAAAGGGGCGCCAGGGTGGCATCGGTGTGCCGGGGCGTCCCTGAAGAATCGTTTGGGCAATGAAATCCCTGCTGTAACCGGCCAGCCTGCCGGGCAGCAGCGCGGGACCCAATCCGCCTTTCAACGTCATGCCATGGCACGCTCCGCAGTCCTGGAGAAGCAGATCCATCAGCGCCTGCTGACGTGTGGGTGAGATGTCTGCTCGCAAGGTCCCAGCAAACATCAGCAGCAGCACAATGGCAAAGTAGCGTAGTCCTGGCATGTCTCTTTTGGTTTGAAAAGGTTCGGTAACAACCGGGTGGCTGACGCCACCCGGTTGACCTCCAGAGTAGGCCTAGTGCCCGCCGGTCTCATGCCGGCGGTGGACGGCAAAAATACCCGTCGGGGTCTTGATGCCCTTGAGGGTCTTCACCAGCTCCAGCGTCTCATCGTTGTAGATGCGCACCACGTTCTCTTTCCAATCGGAAACGTAGATGAACTTACCTTCCGTATCCGGTTCGGGATGCACGCTGAGTGTCCCGTCGAAGATATGCTTCACCGCCTTGAAAGGAGGTTTACGCTCGAACACGGTAATCTCGTTCGGCTTCGGCGGGAAGATGGAGTCCGCCCAGACATATTTCATGTTGTGGGCAGCACGGATGAAGAGACCCGGGGCCTCGGTCTTGACGGTGCCAACGATCTCGTTGGTGTCGGTCCGCCAGATCGTGATCTTGCCTTCCCCGATATGCGGCGTCGCCGCATACTCCACACCGTCCTCTTTCCATACCGCACCCTCGCCCGGATGGGGCTTGATGCCAGTCTTGATCTTTTTGATGATCTTCATGCTGGCCACGTCGATAGCCGCCACCCAGTTGGAACTCTGCGAGGCCAGATAGAAGGTCTTGTTGTCTTCGCGAAGAAAGCCATCATGCAGGATCTTGCCGACGTTCGCTACTTTCTCAATGGGGAAATCGGGCTTGCTCCAGTCGATACGCCAGACCTGGCCGCCCTCCTTCAAAGCCATCAGAAAATAGGGACCCACCTTCTTCGGATCCACATCGTTGACCGAGCATATACGAGAATCCACCATGTCCCCATCGGGGTCCTTTACATGGTGGGTATCGATGATCTTCACCGGCTTGAGGGTGATGGCGTCCACGATCACGGCCTGTGTCGGGATGTACATACCCGTCAGCAGATACTTGCCATCGTCGGAGACCGCGATACCCCGGGCGTCGAGACCAAGGCGCACCTTGCGGGTCGCCTGCAGCGAATGCAGGTCATACTGAAACAACCAGCCATCCCGCCCCAGATTGTAGGCATAGTGGCCATCCGGACTATAGGTATAGCCATGGGCGCGAGCGCCGGCCGGCAGATGGGCCACAACCTTCTGGGATGCGGTGTCGATCACCGCTACGCTGAAGTTCTCGCGCTCCGTGACAAACAGCAGATTGTCGACGTCTTTTACCCGTTCGGCGGTATGCTCGTGCTTGCGTTTGCCGCCCTCGAGGACCTGCCAGGTCTTCATCATGTCTTCCATGCCCCAATGGAAGTCCTTGGGCGGAGGCGTATTATAGACGTGATGCGCAATCGCCTTGATCTCCGCGTCGGTGAGCGCCACGCCAATGGGGTTGGAGTCCGTGCCCCAAGCAGGCATCGAGGTGCCCGCGCGGCCGGCCTTCACGGTGGCAAAAATCGCCTCTTCACTGAACGGGTAGGTGAAACGCCCCGCCTTTTTGGCCGCCTTGCCCTTGAGGCCATGCTGCAGACGTTCCATGGTGATGTTGGGACCGGTGGCGCCGGTCAGTTTCGGGTTATGGCAACCGCCGCATTCCGAACTCACGAAGTCCACAATGGAACGGCCCTTGACATCTTTCGCCGGCTGGATGTCCTTGTAAGCCACATCCGCCATGGCGGTTAGGCTTCCAGAGGCCATCGCTACAGCAAAGGCAACGGTGCTCATCACCCTTGCTGTAGGTTTCCGGAATTTACCAGATAACAACATAATTTCGCTCCCCCTCTTTTATCGCGGGTTGACTGATAGAACCTGACCATGGACAACGGCCCATTGCTTGCGAGCCCATTGCCGTCATGTACGCCGCTAAAAGTCCTACAGTCGACAGGGGAATACATTGATCTCGGTCAAGTGGGGAGGCGAAAAAGACCGATACGCCGATTGAGGAGGCGCCATAGGGCGCGGCGCTGCCCACGCGCCTCACGGCGTGGACAGGGGCCAGCACGCCTTATTTCTGAAGGGGTTTGCTCAAACTGAACGCGCCCCGAAGGTCGCCCACCTTGAAGCCCCGGGCCTGATCGAACGGATACAGGCTGTCCAGTTGCTTCGCCACCTTCGGATCGAGCTTCCGCCCATGACACTTCAGACAGACCTCCCGGGTAGGAATCGCCTTCATGTAGCGAAAATAACGCTTTCCTTCCTTTTCCACGACTTCGCTGTATTCCAGGGTCTTGGGCGACTCGCCCGCCTCTTTGCGCTTCTCGAACTCATCCAGCACCTTGGCTTCCCATTTATCCGGCGCATCCTCCAGATTGCGCACCTTGAGACTGGTGCGGCGAACGTTCCAGCCCGATTTGTCGGAGGCCTCAGTGGTTATATCCGGCGCCTTGAGATGACAGGTCTCTATTGCTTGCACCACGCCTTCTTCCTTGAGCGCATGTTTCAGTTCGCCCTTGAGACGGGTGGCATAGTCCTTGACCAACGCACGCGCCTCGGCAATATCGGCATCATGGGCATCACCCGCAAACACGCCGCCCACAGGCACACTCAAAAGGGAAAAACACAACAACACCCTACCCGCTGAAAGCTGTAGATTCATTTCAAATCATCCTCATCGACTGGAATGGACCCGTGATCCTACAAATCATAGCGCCTCGGCGGCAATGATTTTGGTCAATCCCCGGGGAGGGGCCGCAAGCACCAATCTCATCTTTTCAGGACGTTATTAACCCGGCAACAATATATATCGTATTCAGCCGTGGCGTGCCGGTTCGCAGCAAGGCGGCCCATCGCCGCTGTAGCCACCCTACAGCAAGATGGGACAACGCAGCCTGCGGGCCGGCACGCCGCGGCCTGTCTTTGAATATCATAGGGTGAGGGACTTCAGGCAGGCGCCGGACCTGCGTTCCAGTGCTTGGCAAGGGAATGACCCTTGCCTGCGCACTGCGCCTTGTTCCGGCGTCTGCCTGAAGTCCTGAATGCGATATATATTGTTGCCGGGTTAATATTAACCTGGCCGCCCCTCAACAAAGTAAAATAAGTGATAAACTTGAAACAGATATATCGTCCAGGCGAGAAACGTGCCGAACCGTAGAAGAAAGAAGACCGCCGATATTCCCAGCTTCAACCTGCGCATGGCCTACATGTTCGCCAGCCTTGATGACGAGCAAATAGCAGCCGTCGAGAGGATGAGCCACCATGTCGTGCTGGAGGAAGGGGAGACCCTTTTCGACTGTGGAGACGAGGCCGACCGGTTCTTTCTCGTCCTGAGCGGCCAAATCAAACTCTATCGCCTTTCGCCTGATGGCAATGAAAAGGTCATCGACATCATCCGCCCCGGAAACACATTTGCAGAGGCCCTGATGTTTCTGGAACACCCGGCCTACCCGGTATACGCCGCGGCGCTGGTGGATACCCATCTGCTCGAAATCGACAGCGCTACGTTCCTCGATCTCCTCAGCCAGTCGATCGAAACCTGCTTTCGGGTCATGGGGGACATGAGCCAGCGCCTGCGCCGACTCATCAAGGAGATCGACGACCTCACCTTGCAGAGCGCAACCAGCCGGGTGGCGGCAATGCTGATCCGGCACATGAGCGCTCCGGAAGACCAGCACTTTACGTTGCACGCGCAAAAGGGGGTACTCGCCTCCAGGCTCTCGGTCAAACCGGAGACCTTCTCGCGCATTCTGCACAACCTCTCCAGCCAGGAAATCATCAGCGTGAAAGGAAGCCGCATTACAGTACATGATCTGGAGCGATTGAAAGAGATCGCCCACACCGACACAGTGTTTGGCGCAGACATCACCTCCATCAGTCCCAGCTATCCCTGCCGCCGGCCACCACGCAAACCCAGCTGACCTTCGCGCTGTTTCGGTAAAGACAGGAAGGGGATCACTCCCGACCGCAGCCTTCATCTTCCGGCAACAAAACCGACACCAACCAAAAAGCCCCGCCTGAGCGGGGCTTTCCGGATCTTGGACAACCAGGACGTCCGGGCCTACATCATGCCCATTCCCCCCATGTCGCCCATGCCGCCGCCCGCAGGCATTGGCGTCTCTTCCTTCGGCTCCTCGGCCACCATGGCCTCGGTGGTGATCATCAGGCCCGCCACCGAGGTCGCATTCTGCAAAGCGGAACGGGTGACCTTGGTGGGATCGAGAATTCCCATGCCCACCATGTCGCCGTATTCACCATTGGCGGCATTGAAGCCGAAGTTGCCCTCACCTTCGGCCACTTTGTTAAGGACCACGGAGGCCTCACCGCCAGCATTGGTGACGATCTGGCGCAGCGGCTCTTCCATGGCGCGCGAGGCGATCTGGATGCCGACATCCTGGTCATGGTTGTCACCCTTCATATCCTTCAGCGCCGCAAGTGCGCGCACCAAGGCGACCCCGCCGCCCGGAACGACGCCCTCTTCCACCGCGGCCCGGGTGGCGTGCAGGGCATCTTCCACCCGCGCCTTCTTCTCTTTCATCTCCACTTCGGTGGCGGCGCCCACCTTGATGACCGCGACACCGCCTGCCAGCTTGGCGACACGCTCCTGCAGCTTCTCCTTGTCATAATCGGAGGTGCTCTCCTCGATCTGGGCGCGGATCTGCTCCACGCGGGCCTTGATATCGGCCTCGGCGCCAGCGCCGTCGATAATGGTGGTCTCTTCCTTCGTCACCACGATCTTTTTGGCGTTGCCCAGTTCATTGAGGGTCGCCTTCTCCAGACTCAGGCCCACTTCCTCGGAAATCACCGTGCCGCCGGTGAGAATGGCGATATCCTGCAGCATGGCCTTGCGCCGGTCGCCGAAACCGGGCGCCTTGACCGCGCAGACCTTGACGATGCCGCGAATGGTATTGACCACCAGGGTCGCCAGGGCCTCGCCCTCCACATCCTCGGCCACGATCAACAAGGGTTTGCCGGCCTTGGCCACGGCCTCCAGCACCGGCAACAGATCACGGATATTGGATATTTTCTTGTCGTGCAGCAGGACATAGGGGTCTTCCAGCTCGGCGCTCATGCTCTGCTGGTTGTTGACGAAATAGGGGGAGAGATATCCGCGGTCGAACTGCATACCCTCGACCACCTCGAGTTCGTTTTCCAGGGCGGAACCCTCTTCCACCGTGATGACGCCTTCCTTGCCCACCTTCTGCATCGCCTCGGCGATGATGTTGCCGATATTCGCGTCGCTGTTGGCGGAGATGGTGCCCACCTGGGCGATCTCCTTGTCGTCGGCGCAAGGCTTGGATATGCTCCGCAGTTGCTCGACAGCCACATCGACCGCCTTGTCCATGCCACGCTTCAGGTCCATCGGATTCATGCCGGCGGCGACGGCCTTGAGACCCTCGCGCACCATCGCCTGGGCCAGTACGGTCGCCGTGGTGGTGCCGTCACCGGCCACATCGGAGGTCTGCGAGGAGACCTCTTTCACCATCTGCGCCCCCATGTTCTCGAACTTGTCGGCCAACTCGATCTCCTTGGCCACGGAGACGCCATCCTTGGTGATGGTGGGGGCGCCGAAGGACTTCTCCAGAACCACGTTGCGGCCCTTGGGTCCCAAGGTCACTTTCACCGCATTGGCCAGGATATTGACACCCGCCAGCATCTTCAGACGGGCCTCTTCGGAAAACTTGACTTCTTTCGTACTCATAATTCTTTCCCTTAAATCTTACTTATTGGTGGATATTGATATTCGGCAGGACGTCCATCGAAGGGATCAGCCCTCGATCACGCCCATGATGTCTTCTTCGCGCATGACCAACAGCTCCTCACCGTCGATCTTCACCTCGGTGCCGGCATACTTGCCATACAACACCTTGTCGCCAACCTTCACATCAAGGGGGCGGACATCACCGTTCTCCAGGATCTTGCCATTGCCGACAGCGATCACCTCACCCTGGATGGGCTTTTCCGCCGCCGCATCGGGAATCACGATCCCACCCGGGGTCGTCTGCTCCTCTTCCATACGCCGAACGACAACCCGATCGTGTAGTGGTCGAATCTTCATCAAAGCTCTCCTTCAATAGACTTGTTTGCTGAAATGGAAATAATGAGATATAGCGTTATCAGCACTCGCTACCAGTGAGTGCTAATAATAGTGCCAAAATTCCCGGAGTCAAGGGAACGCCCCCAATCAGGGGCTGTTCTGAGGTGAAAACGCGCGAAGCAGGGCGATTCAGTCGTCTTCGCGACGGTATTCGCCGTCGATGATACGCGGCGCCTGGTGGTGCGACTGCCGGTCCTCTTTGCGGCCTTGCGGCGGGGTCATGATGCGCGCGCGGCGCAGGAGATAGAGGATCAACCTACGCCGCAGGGCGGGAATCAGCAGCAGAAATCCCACGGCATCAGTAAAGAAACCGGGCAACAACAGCACCACCCCAGCCACCAGGAGCGCCACCCCTTCCATCATCTCGATGGCGGGAAGCTCCCCTTTGGCGAGCACCTTCTGCACGCGCATGGCAGTGGAAAACCCCTGCGCACGCACCAGCAGACCGCCGAGGACCGCGGTAAAGACCGTGAGAAATACGGTGGGTAGCGCGCCGATGCGGCTGCCGATCTCGATCAGAAAGTAGAGTTCGACCAGGGGAATACCGACGAAGAGCAACAACAACAGAACAAAAGGATTCATACTCAAGAGCTTACGCCGCGCCTCCCGGAACCACAACCCCGCTTTTTTGCGGCCTTGGATTCGATCCGGTATCTTACCCCCATGCCGAATTCAGCCGAAGTGGTGCTATGCACCTGCCCGGACATGGACAGCGCCAGGCGGATCGCCGATGCCCTGCTGGACCAGCGCCTGGCGGCCTGCGTCAATATCCTGCCCGGCGTCACCTCCCGGTATCGTTGGCAGGGGACTGTCGAGGAATCCAGCGAAACCCTGTTGCTTATCAAGACGACCCGCGCACGCTACCCCACGCTGGAGCGGACACTCGTCTCGCTGCATCCTTATGAACTTCCCGAAATCATCGGGGTCCCTGTAGAACAGGGTTTGGCCGGTTACCTCGCGTGGATAGAGACATGCACAAAAACAACAAGCTGAGACACTTCATCGCGCTTGCAATCCTGTTTACGCTGTCCCTCGCAGCGGTTGCCGGGGACGACTTTCTGCTCCCGGACCAGGCATTCCAGGTATCGGCTGTCACGCGATCCCCAGAGAGTATCGAGGTCCGCTGGAAGATCGCCGACGGCTACTATCTCTACAAGAACAAATTCAGCTTCCGCAGC
The DNA here is from genome assembly GCA_026983675.1 of Sedimenticola sp. Classification (GTDB taxonomy): domain Bacteria; phylum Pseudomonadota; class Gammaproteobacteria; order Chromatiales; family Chromatiaceae; genus JALSTP01. The sequence goes on along the minus strand of JALSTP010000016.1, from coordinate 2,772 downwards.
GACACGCCAGGCGTCGAACTGGGCGCCCCCGAGTTTTCCCCGGCCGATGTGAAACACGATGCATTCTTCGGCGATGTGGAGGTCTATCACCATCAGGCCGTGGTGCGTCTTCCCATTGAGCATCGTGGCGATAACGGCACCGTGACCATCATGACCCGCTCCCAGGGGTGCGCCGAAGGAGGGATCTGCTACCCTCCCCAGGAACGGCCCGTCGAGGTGACACTGCCCGCCAACACCACTCAATCCAAGGCCAGGCCCTCACCATCGCAGGAAAAGCCTGGCGGCCTGAAGGCGCTCACCCGTCTGGGCCAGAGCCTCGGTCTGCAAGAGGACAGGCTGCTCACGGCCGAGGAGGCCTACCGCTTCAATGCCGAGGTGGCGGACCCCGATCATCTGCAACTGACTTGGCAGATCGCCGACGGCACCTATCTGTACAAGGACAAGATCCGGCTCCAGCTCGAGGGTGCGAAAGGCGTTGCACTGGGCCCGTTCAAACTGCCGCCGGCCAAGGTAAAGAAAAACGCCCTGCTGCCGGATGGGAGCCTGGGCGACATCGAGGTCTATTACCATGGCATCGACCTCGAAGTACCGCTCAAACGCACGACTCTCGCCCCTGCCAAGGTGAGGCTGGTAGCGAAATATCAGGGTTGCGCCGACCAGGGGGTCTGCTATCCACCACAGACGCAACGCGTCGAACTGTCGCTACCGGCCGGGCAGTCCGCCGCGTCAGGCGTGACGGCACCGGCAGCGTCACCACCGCCCGTTGCCGTCACCGCGGCGCCCCCCGCCGCGACCCAGGCCGGCGAACCCGCTTCCGAACATGACCGTCTCTCCAGGATCCTGTTGCAGGGCAATCTGGGGGTCATCATCGCCGCCTTCTTCATCGCCGGCCTGGGGCTTGCTTTCACGCCCTGCGTATTTCCCATGATCCCCATCCTCTCCGGCATCATCGCCGGGCAGGGCGCGCACATCAGCCCGGGCAAGGGCTTTGTCCTCTCCCTCGTCTACGTGCTCGCAATGGCGGTGACCTACACGGTGGCGGGCGTGCTCGCGGGTCTGTTTGGCGAGAACCTCCAGGTGGCATTCCAAAATCCGTGGATACTCTCCATATTCGCCGCAATCTTCGTGGCCTTGGCGCTCTCCATGTTCGGCTTCTTCGAACTTCAACTGCCGAGCCGGCTGCAAAGCCGCCTGACGGAGCTCAGCAACCGCCAACAGGGTGGAAATCTGATCGGCGTCGGTATCATGGGATTTCTGTCGGCGCTGATCGTGGGACCTTGCCTGGCCCCGCCGCTGGCGGCGGCGCTGATCGTCATCGGTCAGACGGGCGATGCGGTCATCGGCGGGACCGCCCTCTTCTTCCTCGCCCTGGGCATGGGCACCCCGCTCATCATCATCGGCACCTCCGCCGGCAAGCTGCTCCCCAGGGCCGGCGCCTGGATGGACACGGTGAAGGCGGTGTTCGGCGTGGTCATGCTGGGCGTCGCCATCTATCTGTTGGAGCGGATCGTCCCGCCCGCCGTCGCCTTGGTGTTGTGGGGCGTACTGGCGATCGTCTCCGCCATCTATATGGGGGCCCTCAGAGCCCTGCCCATCGAGGCCACGGGCTGGGCCCGCCTGTGGAAAGGGCTTGGCTTTGCCCTGCTGGTCTACGGCAGCTTGATGCTGGTGGGGGCGGCGGCGGATAGCAAGGATACCCTCCAACCCTTGCGCGGGGTCAGCTTCGGCGGGCTCTCCACCGGCGGAGAGAACGGCATCCCCACCGAGCCCAGATTCAAGCGCATCAAGACCGTAGCCGACCTTAAGCGGGAACTGGCGGCGGCCAAGGCGGCCGGCAAACCGGTGCTGCTCGACTTCTATGCCGACTGGTGCACCTACTGCATCCAGTTCGAAAAGTACGTTTTCAACGACCCCAAGGCCGCAGCCCAGATGGCGGACTTCGTCCTGCTGCAGGCCGACGTCACCGCCAATGACGCCGACGACAAGGCATTGCTCGCGTATTTCTCCATCCCCGCGCCACCCGCGATCATCCTCTACGGCCGTGATGGCCAGGAGCGCAGGCAGTATCGCATCCTCGGCTACATGAAGGCGGAGGCGTTCACGGCCCATATCCGTCAGGCCATCGCACGGTGAACCGGCGTCTTGCCATTGCCGGCCTGTTTATCGCCGCGGCCGGCACCGTATCCGCGCTGGTCTACCAACAGATCCATGCCCATCGAACAATGCAGACGCCGACCATGGTCGCCCACGCAAGGCAATTGCCCAACTTCCGCATGATGGACATCGAAGGCCGGCAACGCCTCGGCGCAGAGTGGGCGGGAAAGGTCGTGGTGCTCAATTTCTGGGCCACTTGGTGCCCGCCCTGTCGCGAAGAGATTCCCGGCTTCATCGCATTGCAGAAGAAATTCTCGGACAAGGGGGTGCAGTTTGTCGGCATTTCCATCGACGACCCCCGAAGGGTGCGCGACTATGTGGCCACAAAGGGGATCGACTATCCGGTGCTGCTAGGGGGAACCGATGCCATCGCGCTGGCGCACCGCCTGGGTAACCGTTTCGACAGCCTGCCCTTCAACGTGATATTCGATCGCAGCGGCCGGTTCGTGCGGGCCGAAGCGGGTGAACTGGGGCAAAAGACCCTGGAGAAACTGCTGACGCCGTTGCTCTAGCCCGATGGAATGGTCTCCTCCCTCCCTTGAATCGGCGTCGTGATGCGCCAAGATGGAAATTTCCATCAAATGTCAAGGTAAGGAAAGGAGAAGACCATGAGCGAGA
>JALSTP010000015.1 GCA_026983675.1 Sedimenticola sp. | reverse complement strand
AATATCATAGGGTTAGGGGCTTCAGGCAGGCGCCGGACCTGCGTTCCAGTGCTTGGCAAGGGAATGACCCTTGCCTGCGCACTGCGCCTTGTTCCGGCGCCTGCCTGAAGCCCTGAATGCGATATATATTGTTGCCGGGTTAATAATAATTGACGAATTCAATGGGTTGAGTTGATCACTCCTCACCGGGATTTGCAGCCGATCAGCGTAAAATCTGACCGATTCCTGGGGTTCATGGTCGCGCTGGCCCTGGTCCCTGTTCTCCTTGGCGTCTTTCTGGGCGGTTGTGCCAGCAATCCTGCAACGGGGGGCACGGATTTCGTTCTCATGAGCGAAGCGCAGGAACTGGCGCTGGGTCGCAAATTGAATGGGCAGGTCCTCGAACAGTATGGACGCTACGGAGATGAGGCCTTGCAGGCCTACGTTCAGGCGGTGGGCGAACGTCTGGCACGAAACAGTGACCGCCCCCGGCTGGTCTACCGATTCACCGTGGTGGACAGCGCCATCGTCAACGCCTTTGCTCTCCCCGGCGGCTATATCTACATTACGCGCGGCCTGATGGCCTATCTGAACTCGGAGGCTCAGTTGGCTGGCGTGTTGGGCCACGAACTTGGCCATGTCAACGCGCGCCACAGCGTGCGTCAGTACAGTCAACACGCGCTTATCGGATTGCTTGGCGCCGTAGCGGCCTCCGCTGCGGGCGTGCCTGGCGGGGGTGACCTCATCCAGGTGCTCGGAACCGTGATCGAGCGTGGTTACGGTCGCCGTATGGAGCTGGAGGCTGATCGACTGGGTGCGCGCTATCTGGCCCGTTCGGGGTATCCTCCCGGCGCAATGATCGAGGTGATCGAAGTACTCAAGGCGCAAGAGGAATTCGAAAAACGGCTGGCACGGGAAGAGGGGCGCGAGCCCCACAGCTATCATGGTCTCTTTGCCACCCATCCCGATAACGACAAGCGCCTGCAGGAGGTGGTTCGGGCGGGGGAAAAGCTGGAGGCGCCAACGGCGGTACGAGACGAGGGGCGTGAGCGCTTCCTATGGCACCTGGACGGCCTTGTGTATGGCGACAGCGCGCGGCAGGGAATTCGGCGCGGCGACCGCTTCTATCACGCAGAGTTGAATTTCGCCCTGCAGTTTCCCGAAGGTTGGGTGATCGAGAACCGAGACGACAGGCTGGTGGGGCGCACCCGGGACGGAGTGGCCCATATCCAGATGCTGGTGGAAGACCTGAACCTGCGCTGGGCGCCCCGAGAGTATCTCGCGAGGCATCTCAAGCTGAAAGGCCTGCACCGGGGGCGGACGTTCCGGGTCAATGGTCTCGATGGCTACACTGCCCTCGTACCCGGTGGCCGGGTGGCGGTGATTTTCATGCAGCAGCGGGCCTATATTTTCATCGCCACGGTCATGCAGCGCAAGGGGATGCTCGCCGACTATGATGACCGGTTTCTCAAAACCATCCTGTCGTTTCATCGCCTTCGGCCCGAGGAACGTCGCCTCGCCGAACCGTTGCGCATCGAGATACACCGGGTACGGCCAGATGATACAATCCACCGTCTGGCGCGGGGATCGCCGATCCCCGATCATACGGAGGCGCGGTTGCGCCTGCTCAATGGCCTGTATCCCGAAGGCGAGCCGCGACCCGGCGCCTTGATCAAGATAGTGGAATGAGATGAGCGACAACAACGACCGCGACGATGCGGACAGCGAGATCAACCAGGCCGCGTTGGTCTACCATGCCGGGCCCGAACCCGGGAAGATCGCCATTGCGATCACCAAACCGGCGGATACGCAAGAGGATCTCGCCCTCGCCTACACGCCGGGAGTGGCCGAACCCGTGCGCAGAATTGCCGAGGACCCGGAGGCCGCCTACCGTTACACCGCCAAGGGCAACCTGGTCGGGGTGATCACCGAGGGCAGCGCCGTGTTGGGGCTGGGGCGGGTCGGTCCCTTGGCCGGCAAGCCGGTGATGGAAGGCAAGGCGGTGTTGTTCAAGCGTTTTGCCGGGATCGATGTGTTCGATATCGAGGTGGAGGCGGAAAGTCCCCAGGCCTTCATCGAGACCGTGGCGCGCATCGCCGGCACCTTCGGCGGCATCAATCTGGAGGACATTGCCGCCCCTCAATGTTTCGAGATCGAGCAGGCGCTCATTGAGCAGCTCGATATTCCCGTCTTCCACGACGACCAGCATGGCACCGCCATCATCATCGCCGCCGGGCTGCTGAACGCCTTGGAGTTGCAAGGAAAACGCCTTGCGGATGCGCGTATCGTCTGTCTGGGGGCGGGTGCGGCCGGGATCGCCTCCGTGCGTTTGCTGTGCAGTCTGGGGGCGCGCCGGGAGAACATCCTGGTAATCGACCGGGGAGGCGTGATCCATACGGGGCGCAAGGATCTCAATCCCTTCAAGTGGGGGGTGGCGGTGGATACGGATCGACGAACGCTGGGCGACGCCATGAACGGTGCCGACTGCTTCATCGGGGTGTCCGGCCCCGATCTGGTGAGCCCGGAAATGCTGGCCTGCATGGCCGAGCGGCCTATCGTGTTTGCCCTCTCCAACCCGGTGCCCGAGATCCGCCCCCGCGTCGCCTTCCAGGTGCGGGACGATCTGATCATGGCCACCGGACGCAGCGATTATCCCAATCAGGTCAACAATGTTCTGGGGTTTCCGTTCATTTTTCGCGGCGCACTCGATGTCCGGGCTTCACGCATCAACGAGGACATGCAAATTGCCGCGGTGCACGCGCTGCAGGCGCTGGCGCGTGAGCCGGTGCCAGAGGGTGTATTGAAGGCCTATGGTCTCGAAAATCTGGCCTTTGGCCCGGCCTACATCATTCCCAAGCCCTTGGATCCCAGGTTGCGCGATACCGTTGCGCCCGCGGTGGCCCGGGCGGCCGTGGAGACGGGGGTGGCGCGGGCACCCTATCCGGATCACTATCCGCCATTGTATTAACCCGGCAACAACTATATATCGCATTCAGGGCTTCAGGCAGGCGCCGGAACAAGGCGCAGTGCGCAGGCAAGGGTCGTTCCCTTGCCAAGGTCGTTCCAGTGCATCCATGCACTCGCGGCACTTGGACATCCTGTCCAGCGCGCTGGAACGCAGGTTCGGCGCCTGCCTGAAGCCCCTAACCCTATGATATTCAAAGACAGGCCGCGGCTGAATGCGATATATATTGTTGCCGGGTTAATAATAATGCGCGATCTACGGTGATTCGCCGCGTAGACATTTCCTGCCCTGATCCGACGGGCTTTGTGGAATCCGAACAGTTGGAGCCCTGTTTTCGTACTTGCAGAGCCGGTACGCTATCCTTGTGAATTAGAGATGCGTTGTTCGATGCGCTTCCCGGGAGACTGGGATCGAGAGGGGAGAATAATAATGCAGAAAATCACCATCGTAGGCACGGGACGGGTGGGTGAGACCACGGCCCAGATACTGGCTGAGGAGGAGCTTTGCAGAGAAGTGGCGTTGCTCGATGTGAGATCGGGTGTGCCTGAAGGTATTGCACTGGACATCTTCCAGACTGCTCCATTCTTCGATTTCGATACCCGTTTGGAGGGCAGCAACAACCCTGCCGTTCTGGTGGGTTCGGACCTGGTGATCGTCACCGCCGGCCTGCCGCGCAAACCCGGCATGTCCCGTTCCGACGTGCTGGAGGCCAACGTTGCCATACTGGACGGTGTCCTCGACAGCATCCAGCGCTGGTGCCCCGAGGCCATGGTGTTGGTGGTCTCGAACCCGGTCGATGTACTGACCTACCGCGCCTGGCAGAGACTCGGTGGTGACCGTGGCCGCGTCTTCGGTCAGGCAGGGGTACTGGATGCCTCACGAATGGCGAGTTTCATCGCCGAGGAGACAGGGCTTTCCACACTCGATATCACGACCCTGGTGCTGGGCGGCCACGGCGATACAATGGTGCCGTTGCCCCGTTTCTGTACGGTCAACGGCATTCCTGTGCGTCATTTCATAAGTGAGGAAAAAATGGACCGGATCATCGAGCGTACCCGAAGCGGTGGCGCCGAGATCCTGGCCTTGCGCAAGAACAGCAGTGCCTACGATGCCCCAGGGGCATCGGTGGCGGCGATGGTGGATGCGATCAGTAACAACCGGCGGCGGGTGATGCCCACGGTGGCGATTCTCGACGGTGAATACGGTGAAAAGGACATCGCCATGGGCGTACCCTGCATCCTGGCAGAGCAAGGCATCGAATCGGTGGTGGAGCTTGATTTGAACGAGGAAGAGATGGCCTCATTTCGCTCTTCGGTGAAAGCGATCCGCGCGGACCTTGGACGTATCCCAGGAAAATAGAGGTTGCAAGCCGACCGTGGGTTCAAGGCAGACCCGCATGGCAGATTCCCTTTTTTGCCGGCGCGTGCGGTAGAATGCTCACAGCGGCGTCCTGGTTGTGTGCCGTGGGCGCGCAGGCAACGGCCGAGTCCGATATACTGGGCTACCGGGGCATTGACGTTGCATTTCGTACACTTCATACCCGGCGCCTGTCGGGTTAAATCATGTTCGATTTACTGGAAAATTCACGGGATCGAATCAAATGCGATTATCATGTGAGGCGAACAGCCCCACTATTTGACGATCACGCCAGGCTCAGCGAATCGATAGCCGTTGGCTAGCGGTCAAGCCGCGTTGAGTCCGACAGATTCCCAGGCCGCCACCAGAACAACAACAGCAGCAGCGGCGGTTAACCAGGAGTTACCGAATGGTAGAAAAAACAGTCACGTTGACCGACAAGTCGACCGGAAAATCCGTGGAGTTACCCGTTAAAGATGGCGTGTTGGGGCCCAGCGCAGTGGATATCACCACTTTATATGCGCAGACCGGGATGTTCACCTTCGATCCCGGCTTCGTATCGACGGCGAGTTGCAACAGCGCGATCACGTTCATCGATGGTGATGAGGGGATTTTGCTCTATCGCGGTTATCCCATCGAGCAACTGGCGGAAAAGGCCAGTTTTCTGGAAGTGGCCTATCTGCTCCTCTACGGCGACCTTCCCGATCAGGCACAGCTCGATAATTTCAAGGGGCTGATAAGTCGGCACACCATGATCAACGAGACCTTGAAGACCTTCTTCGACGGATTTCGCTACGATGCGCATCCAATGGCCATCATGGTGGGCGTGGTGGGCTCGCTCTCGGCCTTTTATCACGATTCCCTGGATATCCACAATCCCCGCCACCGCGAGATATCGGCACATCGCCTGATTGCCAAGATGCCCACGATCGCGGCTGCCTGTTTCAAGCACAATGTTGGCGAACCTTTCATGTACCCGCGTAACGATCTCGGTTACTGCGGAAATTTCCTACACATGCTGTTCGCCACCCCTTGTGAGGATTACGAGCCGGATCCGCTTGCCGAAAAGGCGCTGAACCTGCTATTCATCCTGCATGCCGACCATGAACAGAACGCCAGTACCTCCACCGTGCGGCTGGCCGGCAGTTCCGGGGCCAACCCCTTTGCCTGCGTGGCGTCCGGTATTGCGTCCTTGTGGGGGCCGGCGCACGGCGGCGCCAACGAGGCCGTGCTGGCCATGCTGGAAGAGATCGGCGATGTCTCGAACATCGACAAGTACATCGCCAAGGCAAAGGACAAGGATGATGCCTTCCGGCTCATGGGATTCGGGCACCGTGTCTACAAGAACTATGATCCACGGGCCAAGATCATCCGCCAGGTATGCCATCAGGTCCTGGACCATCTCCGTTCCACCTCCCGGCATCCCATGTTCGAGCTTGCCTTGCGATTGGAGGAGATTGCGCTTCAGGACGAGTACTTCGTGGAACGCAAACTCTACCCCAATGTGGATTTCTACTCCGGTATCATCTATCGCGCGCTGGGGATTCCCACCAACATGTTTACCGTCATGTTTGCCATAGCGCGGACAGCGGGCTGGGTCTCCCACTGGATGGAGATGATCGCTGATCCCCAGCACCGTATCAGCCGCCCGAGACAGTTGTATATCGGTGAAAAACGGCGCGATTTCGTGCCCCTGAACGAACGCTGATTAGCGCTGCCCCTCCCTCTCGAACAGCGCCTGCGCATCGGCCAGAGATGCACCCCGCCGGGGCTTCTGCGTGATTGGGTCAAGCGGGGGGTTGCGCAGGGCGAGCGGTGGCAATACCAGCAGTTCCACTTCATGGTCGCCAGCCTGGAAGTGAAAGGCAGGATAGGCGCGTTTTCCGCCATTGGAATGGGCGAACCAGCGATGCGACTCACGCCAGGGAATCCGTTTTTCGAGGAGGGCGAGAACAATCTCCTCAGGCGTCTCTGCAAACAGCTGGAGCTGAATGGGACTGCCCCCGCAGGCGCTTCCGTCGAGCAGAGCGCCAACCAGGCGAGGCCGAAACTCGGCGAACGAGCGCATGGCTTCTATCGCTACATGGCGTAATCCGTCTAGCCCGCCGTCTCCAGGATCGGACTGGAACAGTTGTTGCTGTGCGATCAATGCCCGTTGTATCTCCGTGTTGTCCGGCTGGTGTTTTTGTGACCGTATGCCCAATCGCCGGGCCGCTTTGCGCCGGGCAGCGGCATAATCACCGGAACCGAAATCCAGCAGAATCCTGGCGGCTTCATACGCCAGCCGTTCGCGCAGGGGATCGGGTTTCATTGCCGTCTCTTGCCTATCTCAGAACAGATCGTCATCATCCGAGCCGGTATCAGCCTCCACATGTCCGGTCACGCTGCCGCCGCGATCCGCGGCGAGGGGGGCATCGTCTTCGGGTTCTGGCACATTTTCGTTTCGGAAGGCCTCGAAGATGGCGTTTCGTTGCCCTGCCCTCGCCCGCTTGCCGGTCTTGGGATCGATCCGGACGAGGGTCATTCCGTCGGGCAACGGCAATGGGGCTTCAGGAACCCCATCGAGGGCGACCCGCATAAAGTCGATCCAGGCAGGCAGTGCGGCGCGCCCCCCTACTTCGCCCTTGCCGAGGGGCGCGGTGACGTCGAAACCGACCCAGACGACCGCAACCTGGGTGGGATGGAAGCCATTAAACCAGGCATCGCGCTGCTCATTGGTGGTGCCGGTCTTACCTGCCAGATCCTTGCGGCCGAGTACCTTGGCACGGGTGGCGGTTCCATGTTGCACGACGTCCCGCAACATTGAATTCATCAGATAGTGGTTCTGGGGGGAGATGACGCGCGGGGCGCAGTGCGCGCCAGGGGCGTCCCCTCCCCTTTCTGCGTCCATGGGCAGATCGTTTTCTCTGCAGACATGAATAGGCTCCGCCTTGAATAACTGCGCCCCCGATCTATCCAGTATGTGGTCGAGGATATAGGGCTTCACGTGATAGCCACCGTTGGCGAGAACCGCGTAACCCTCCGCCATGCTTATGGGCGTCACCGCACCGCTGCCCAGCGCCAAAGAGAGGTTTTTCGGCAAGGTGCTGACATCGAAGCCGAATTTCTTGATGTGTTGCAAGGCATGCTTGAAGCCCATGCTGCGCAGCAGGCGGATGGACACGAGGTTCCGGGATTTGGTGAGTGCCATGCGCAGGCGGGTTTCACCAAAGAACCGGCCGCTGTAGTTTTCGGGTCGCCAGGTGGTTTCCAGACCAGGATCGTCGAACACCACGGGGGCGTCGTTGATCAGGCTCGCCGCGGTAAAACCGGCTTCCAGCGCCGCAGAATAAAGAAACGCCTTGAACCCGGAACCCGGTTGCCGCTTTGCCTGTATGGCCCGATTGAACTTGCTGAGGTAATAGTCATACCCGCCCACGAGAGAGGTCACAGCCCCGTCTTTCGGATCCAGCGATACCAGGGCGCCCTGGACCGCTGGAATCTCTGCGAGCCGCCAATACGGGGTGCCCTTTTTATCTTTTTCCTCAAGCAGATAGACGAGATCCCCCGGCGTTACGACGGCAGCGGCATTGGCCGGTGGCGGTCCCTGGGTGGATTCGTCAATATAACGGCGCGCCCAGGAAAGCCCCCGCCAGGCGATGTCGACCTCCCTCCCCTCGCCGAGATAGGCCTTGGCGCCCTGCCCTTTGACTTCAATGACGAGTGCCGGCGTCAGATTGGCGACGGACCTGAGGCTGGAGAGCAGGCCCTCCCATGCCTTCGGGTCATCGGGAAGCTCGACATGCCGAGCGGGGCCCCGATAGCCGTGCCTTACATCGTAAGCCTGCAAGGCCGAACGCAGGGCCGCATTCGCCGCCTTCTGCAGGCGGCTGTCGATGGTGGTATAGACGTGAAATCCGGCGCTGTATGCAGCGTTACCGAAGCGTTTTGCCACCTCGGCGCGCATCATTTCCGCGATATAGGGCGCCTCTACCTCGACATCCGCCCGGTGAATCTTGGCGGTGACCGGACTCTGGCGCGCCGACTTGTATTCCGCGGGGCTGATCTTGCCCAGCGCCAGCATGCGGCCCAGCACATAGTCACGGCGCTGCCGCGCCCGTTCTGGATTGGCGACAGGATTGAATTTGGAAGGCGCTTTGGGCAGGCCAGCGATCATGGCGGTCTGGGCCAGATCGAGCTGATCCACACGTTTTCCATAATAGACCTGGGCGGCCGCCCCGACCCCATAGGCGCGGTTTCCGAGGTAGATCTTGTTCAGGTAGAGCTCCAGTATCTGTGCCTTTGATAGCGCTTTCTCGATCTTGAGGGAAAGGAGGATCTCATTGATCTTGCGCTTGAAAGTCTTGTCCCGCGTGAGGAAGAAGTTGCGCGCCACCTGCATCGTAATGGTGCTGCCACCCTGGGTGCGCTTGCCGGTCAGCGCCAGCTCGCGCGCGGCCCGCAGCAGCCCCTGGTAATCGACGCCCGGGTGTTGGAAGAAGCGGTCGTCCTCGGCGGCAAGAAAGGCATCGATCATCCTGGGTGGGATCTGCCCATATTTCAGGGGGATGCGCCGCTTCTCGCCGTATTCCGCAATCAGCTTGCCGTCATGGCTGTAGATCCGCAAGGGGACCTGGAGGTGTACGTCGCGCAAGGTGTCGATGGACGGGAGCTTGGGTTCAAGGTATAAATAGATTCCCAATGCGGCCCCACCAGCAACGATCATTCCGGCCAGAACAGCAAAAATTAGGAATTTAAGTAATCGAATCAACCACTTCATGGTACAGGTCACAGTTTCCAGTGGGTAGGACAACGAGAATTCGGAAAGGTTGGCTGCTTATGTTAACAAAATATTCGAATCGAGACGTGGGGGGTGAAAAGTAAAATTTATCGACTCGTCTGGGAAATTACTTCACATAAAAGCCAAGAACTGATAAAACTTACCAAGCAAAGTTGAAGCAGAAGCTTTGGCTGGGGGTCACTGCCGCAGGGGAAGGATCATCTATCCACTATGTTTTCGTTCAGAAGCAAGAAACCGGCCTTGGTCGGAATCGATATAAGCTCCACCGCCGTCAAGCTGCTGGAGCTTTCGCAGACCGCCAAAGGGGGAGGGCTCGGCTATCGGGTGGAGGCCTATGGTGTGGAGCCATTGCCGCTGAACGCGGTGGTGGAAAAAAACATCGCGGACATGGAGGCCGTGGGCGAGGCCATCAGAAAGGTCATGCGCCGCTCTGGCAGCCGGGCCAAACGGGCTGCGGTGGCGGTGTCGGGTTCCGCGGTGATCACCAAGGTCATCGCCATGCCGGCGAGCTTGTCGGACAAGGAGATGGAGAGTCAGATACAGCTTGAGGCGGATCAGTACATCCCGTATCCACTTGAAGAAGTGAACATCGATTTTCAGGTCCTGGGTCCCTCCGAAAAGAGCCCGGACATGGTGGATGTGCTGCTGGCGGCGTCACGCAGCGAGAATGTGGATGACCGCGTGGCGGCACTGGAAATCGCGGGGCTTGCGGCAGCGGTGGTGGATATCGAGGCCTATGCCGTGGAGACGGCCTGCAGCCTGCTCGTGGATCAGTTGCCCGAGGGGGGTGTCGACCAGACTGTTGCCATCGCCGATATTGGCGCCACCAATACCACGCTGAACGTATTGCACGACAACCAGATCATCTATACCCGGGAACAGAACTTTGGCGGACGTCAGCTGACGGAAGAGATCCAGCGTCGGTACGGTCTGTCGCAAGAAGAGGCGGGGATGGCGAAAAAGCAGGGTGGGTTACCCGATACCTATGAGGCCGAGGTGCTCGGTCCCTTCAAGGAGGCGATGGCCCAACAGGTCAGCCGCTCATTGCAGTTTTTCTTTTCCTCCAGCGCCTACAACAGCGTGGATCACGTCGTTCTGGCAGGTGGTTGCGCCTCTATTCCCCAGGTGGATGATCTTATGGAGGAGAAATTGGGAGTCCCAGTATCTATCGCAAACCCTTTTGCGAGCATGTCGATTTCGTCCAACGTAAAGGCGCAGAGCCTTAAGAATGATGCGCCGGCGCTGCTGATCGCCTGTGGTCTGGCGTTACGGGGATTCGACTGATGGCGCGTATCAATCTGCTGCCATGGAGAGAGCTGGAGCGCAAGAAGCGCCAACGGGAATTCGGCTTTATCGTCGTCGGGGCTGTGTTGCTCACATTGCTCGCCGGGGTCTACTCCCACATCTATATCAACGGTCTCATCGATTCGCAGAATCAGCGTAATGCGCTGCTCAAGAACGAGATCTCCATGCTCGACAAAAAGATCAAGGAGATCAAAGAGCTGGAGAAAGTGAAGGCCAACCTTCTGGCGCGGATGGAGATTATTCAGCAGCTGCAGGTCAGCCGGCCCCAGATCGTTCACCTGTTCGATGAATTGGTGAACACGCTGCCGGATGGTGTTTATCTGACGCGTATAGAACAAAAGGGCGGTGTCATCACCATCGAGGGTCATGCACAATCCAATGCCCGTGTGTCGGCATACATGCGGAACATAGACAAGTCCAAGTGGTTGACTGCTCCCAGGCTCAAGGTCATTGAAAACAAGGAGCAGACAAAGACCGGCCTGAGTAATTTTACATTGCAGGTCAGGCAGGTGACAAAGGCCAAAGGAGAGGATGCAGAGTGAACCTCCAGGAACTGAACGAACTGGATCTGAGCAGCGTCGGTGACTGGCCGGGCGCCATCAAGGCCGTTTTGGTCCTTATCGTATGTGCGCTCGTGGCGGCGGCGTGGTATTACCTCGATACGCAGGATCAACTGGCCTCACTGCAGAAAGTCGAGCAGGAAGAGCAGGGCCTGCGGCGGGAGTTCGAGGAAAAGCAGGCCAAAGCCGTGAATCTCGATGCCTATAAGCAGCAGCTGGAGGAAATGAAGGAGTCCTTTGGCGCCATGTTGCGGCAACTTCCGAACAAGGCCGAGGTGGCGGACCTGCTGGTGGACGTGTCGCAGAGCGGCCTCGCCGCCGGTCTCGAGTTCGAACTCTTCCAGCCGCAGCCGGAGGAACCGAAAGAGTTCTACGCCGAGTTGCCCATCGATATCGTGGTACATGGCAGATATCACGAATTCGGCCAGTTCATAAGCGCCTTGGCGGCGTTGCCACGTATCGTTACCATACACAACATCGTGATCGAGCCGGAGAAAAAGGGTCGCCGCGACAAGGAGGCTGCAAACGACAGGCTGGTCCTCAAGGCGACGGCCAAGACGTATCGCTATCTGGACGAGGAGGCCAAATAATATGAAGGCCTCGACATATCGTGTGGCATGGCTGAGCAGCCTTCTCCTGGTGTTGCTGGCGGGATGCAGCAGCAGTGGTATGCAGGATTTGCGCCAGTATATAGAGCAGGTCAAGAGTCGGGCGCCGGGGCGGATAAAGCCTTTGCCCGAGGTGCAGCCCATAGAAACGTTCGTGTACAACCCGGGGGGGCGCCGAGATCCCTTCAAGCCGGCGGAGCAGACCACCACGCAGGCGCTCCCGGCGCCCGGCAGCGGGATCGCACCCGATCCCATGCGGAGAAAAGAGGAGTTGGAAAGCTATCCGCTGGATTCCTTGCGAATGGTCGGGACGTTGGACAAGCGCGGGACGAAGTGGGCATTGATTACCACCCAGGATGGAACGATCTACAGGGTAAAAGAAGGCAACCATATGGGACAGAACAATGGTCGGATCACGAGAATAACCGAAGACAGGGTCGAATTGACGGAGATTGTTCCCGATGGCGCTGGCGGATATCGGGAACGGCAAGCCGTCGTGGCACTGAGCGAATAGATTCCGGGGGTGGATTAGATGATCAAAATGGCACTGAGGTTGGGGGCAGTAATGAGCAAGAGGGCATACCGGGAACCTCATAATGGTCGACGGGTGGGTGCGGTTTTCGCGCTCGTTGCACTCCTGCTGCTGCCGGGCGTGGTGTTAGCTGCGCCGATGCTGGAAGACATCGCCTATTCCGCACTCCCTGGGGAGGAGGTGCAGATCACCCTCAAGATGTCCGAGTCCATTGCCAAGCCCACCTCCTTCGCAACCGATTCGCCGGCCAGGATTGTTCTGGATTTTCCAGGGTTGTCGAATGCCTTGTCGCACAAGACCCAATCTGTGGGAGTGGGGGCGGTGCAGAGTATTGCCGCGGTAGAGGCCGGTGGGCGGACGCGTGTTGTCGTCAGTTTGTCGAACCCGGTGCCGTACAGCGTTGCCGTGCAGGGCAAGAACGTCATTGTCGATCTGAAGGGGAAGGGGGTTCGGGCGCCTGTGGTAGAGGCAAAGAAGCCCACCACCGCCGCCGCGCTTAGCCGTGCAACCCCGGCGCGTGGTGTCGCAGCAGCAGCGGGAAGGCGCATAGAAAAGATCGATTTCAGGCGGGGTACGAAGGGGCAGGGGCGTGTCATTGTGAAGCTTTCGGACCCAAAGACGGTCGTCGACGTGCGGGAAGAAGGAAATCGGGTGGTGTTGAATTTCGTCGATACCCAGCTTCCCGCTGCCTTGCAGAGAAAGTTGGATGTGGTGGATTTTGCCACCCCCGTAACGGCCATCGTGGCAAAGCGCCGGGGGCGCAATGCAAAGATTGCGGTGTTGGCCAGTGGCGAATACGAGTATATGGCGTATCAGGCAAACGACGTTTTCACCGTCGAATTGCGCCCGTTGAGCAAGTCGGAAAAGGAAGCGAGGAAGAAGGAAAAACTGGTATATACGGGCGAACGGCTCTCGCTCAATTTTCAGGATATCGAGGTGAGGGCGGTACTCCAGCTCCTGGCCGATTTCACTGGCTTGAACCTCGTTACCAGCGATACGGTGACAGGCAAGATCACCCTGCGCCTGAAGAATGTGCCATGGGATCAGGCGCTGGATATCATCCTGAAAACCAAGGGATTGTCCATGCGGAGGACCGACAACGTCATCATGGTGGCGCCGACCGAAGAGCTTGCTGCGCGCGAGAAGCTCGAACTCGAGTCCAAGCAGCAGATCGAGGAGCTCGCGCCGCTGCGCTCCGAATTTATCCAGGTCAACTACGCGAAGGCCGCGGATCTTGCGGAGTTGCTCAAATCCAAGGAAAACCGCCTGCTGTCGGAACGGGGCAACGTGACCATCGACGAGCGGACCAATACCCTCCTGGTCCAGGATACGGCCGCCAAACTGGAGGATATCCGCCGCATCATCAACAAACTGGATATTCCTGTCAGGCAGGTGCTCATCGAATCGCGCATCGTGGTCGCCAACAACGATTTCTCCAAGGATCTGGGTGTCCGTTTTGGCTTCACCCGGGCCAACACCTCGCGGCACAATGAGATTCTCGTGGGCGGTGGTGTGCCGGGCCATCTTGGGGGGACCTTCGGGCTCGACAAGGGGGAGTTCCTGGGTGGTAACGCGGCCATAGAGAATCCCGCCGGTTCCGGTCAGGAGGCCTTGATGGTCAATCTGCCGGTCACATCGCCGTCGGGCGCTGTGAATTTCCTCATCGGCAAGGTCGGTTCCTATCTGCTTCAGTTGGAACTTTCCGCCATGCAGAAAGAGGGCAAGGGGGAGATCGTCTCCAGCCCGCGCGTCATCACGGCGGATCAGAATCGCGCCACCATCAAGCAGGGTGTCGAGATTCCCTATCAGGAGGCCTCTGCCAGTGGTGCGACCACGGTTTCCTTCAAGGAAGCGGTCTTGAAGTTGGATGTGACACCTCATATAACACCCGATGATCGTATCCTCATGGACCTGAAGATCAACAAGGACAATGCGGACTTCTCCCGTTCCGTCTTGGGTGTGCCACCCCTCGATACGCGTAAGATCGAGACTTCTGTTCTTGTGGATAACGGTGAGACCGTCGTCCTTGGGGGGGTCTATGAACGCACCAAGACCACCAATTCCGAACGTGTCCCTTTCTTCGGAGATCTGCCTTATGTGGGCGCCTTGTTCAAGCGTAATGAACAAAAAGACGAGAACAAGGAGTTGCTGATCTTCATTACCCCCAAGATCCTGAAGGAGTCTTTGGGCATTCATTGAGCCATCATTGCACATCGCCAAAAGGGCAACGCAGGCGCCCATTCCCGAGCGGGAAATAAATCTGCTTGCCGGATTGCGGGAAATCTGGCATACCTGTGTCCATGAAGAGACGTAGGAATATATTTCTCATCGGCCCCATGGGGGCGGGAAAGACCACCATAGGCCGACAATTGGCCTCGGCGCTGAGTATGAACTTCGAAGACAGCGACCAGGAAATTCAGCGGCGTACGGGGGTGGATATACCCACCATATTTGAGTTTGAAGGGGAGGCCGGATTCCGTAAGCGGGAGCGGGCGGTCATCGACGAGTTGACCCAGATGGCCGGCGTTGTATTGGCAACCGGCGGTGGCGTGGTTCTGGATGACCAGAATCGCCGCAACTTGGCATCTCGCGGCTCAGTGGTCTATCTCTATTGCAGCCCGGAACAGCAGTTCCAGCGCACCTCCCGGGACAAGAACCGCCCCCTCTTGCACACGGAAGATCCACTCGGTCGTCTCAAGGAGCTCATGGCAGAGCGGGATCCGCTTTACCGGAAGACAGCGGATCTCGTCGTTTCCACCGAAAAACGCAGTGCGAATGCCGTTGTCCGCGAAGTCAAGGACCGACTGTTCGAAGATCAGGTTTGAGCATTCATGAATAGCGCCCCGGCCCTCCGCAAATCGAGCGTGACGACTCCATTGGGCGTTGGCTGCCTTTCCAGCAGGGAGGGCAGGCGGTGACGGGGCGGACGCTGGATGTCGACCTTGGCTCACGGAGCTATCCGATCCACATCGGCGGTGGGTTGTTGCGCGACCAGACCCTGCTTCAACGATACGTTGCTGCCCGTCAGGTGATGGTGGTCACCAACGAGACTGTCGCGCCGCTCTATCTTGAGAGGGTACTCGAAGGGTTGCGGGATCTGGATGCCCGGTCGGTGATTCTTCCGGATGGCGAGAACTACAAAACCCTTGACGTCTGGAACAGGATCTTCGATGCGCTGCTGGAAAACCGCTTCAACCGAAGTTGCACCCTGATGGCGTTGGGAGGCGGCGTGATAGGTGATATGGCCGGTTTTGCCGCCGCCAGTTATCAACGTGGGGTCGCCTATATCCAGGTGCCAACGACCCTGCTGTCCCAGGTGGATTCCTCCGTGGGGGGGAAAACAGGTGTCAATCACCGCCTTGGCAAGAATATGATCGGGGCGTTCTACCAGCCGCGCTGTGTGATCGCGGATACCGAGACTCTCGAAACGCTGGATGATCGCCAGCTGGCTTCGGGTATTGCCGAGGTGGTCAAGTATGGCCTGATCCATGATCGCGAGTTTTTCGATTGGCTCGAAACAAACGTGGGAAAGCTCAAGTCACGCGATCCCCGGATCATGGCGGAAGCGATTGAACGATCATGCAGAAACAAGGCCGAGGTGGTGGCCGCCGATGAGCGTGAGGCAGGTCAACGGGCATTGTTGAACCTCGGTCATACCTTTGGTCATGCGATCGAGACCGGGATGGGGTATGGTGAGTGGCTGCACGGAGAGGCGGTGGCGGCGGGCATGTGCATGGCGGCGGATCTTTCGGAACGCCAGGGGTGGCTCGATATGGATTCGCTGAGACGCATCCGTGCCGTGATCAGCCAGGCGGGTCTGCCCACTTCTCCTCCTGCTGGGCTCACCGCGGAACGTTTCTTGGAGCTGATGGCCGTGGATAAAAAGGTGCTGGATGGCCATCTTCGCCTGGTGTTGTTGCGCGATATCGGTCATGCTGTCGTGACCGACGCGATTGATATGCAAAAACTGTATGCAACCATCGAAAGCCCCCGAACCGGTATGGAGCCCTAGATGATCCCCCTGCCAAAAAAACGGAGCGCAGACGCACGGCATTCCGCGGCGCCGCAGTTCTTCTCCACACCGGAACTGGCTCAGCGCCTGGATCTGCTTCGCCACTTGGTGGAAAACAGTGAACTGATCCCCCTTGTCCGCGCCGAGACGGGATCGGGCAAGACGACCATGCTGTTTCGTCTGTTGTCCACTGCCGAAGAGACCTGGGTGCCGTGCCGCGTGGACGCCAACCCGATGATGCATACTGATCAGTTGCTGCGACGCCTCGCGGCCTGTTTCGGTCTGATGAACGTAGCCGAGCCCGAACTGGAGGTGGTGGCGCAGCACGCCCGGGCGTTGCGGGATGAAGGCCAGCTGCCGGTGGTGATGGTCGATGATGCCGACCAACTGCCACCGGAAACCCTGATGACGCTGTTAGAGCTCAACGAATACCGCAGCGACGAGGTGCCGGTCATCAGTGTCCTGCTGTTTGCCTCGCCGGCCATCGACGCGGTGCTCGCATCCGCGCAGTTACAGGCGGCCAATCTGCAAGTGCTGCACCCGCTGGATATACCGAGGCTGCGGCCGGCCCAGATCCCCCGTTACGTCCAGCATCTGCTCCGGGTCGAGGGCATAAAAACGGATTTTCTCATCGAACCGGCTCAAGTAGACAAACTGTTTCGGGAAAGTGACGGATTGCCGGGCCGAATCAACGAACTCATGCTCAAGATGTTGCGGGATGTCCCATCGGAAACACCGGAGCGGCCCGGGGTGTGGGAAGGGACGGTTAAAGACCTCCTGACGCCGCAACGACTCGGGCTGGTGGCCGGTGTGGTGGCGTTGATTGCCGCAGTGCTGCTGTTTCAAAACACCATCAATTCCTTCTTTGGCGGCGGCACAGAAGGGGAGAAGGGCCCGCGTGTGGCGGCTGGGAACAGCCTGGACCGGCAGGCTGGCGGGGCCGAATCGCCCGTGGGCGATTCTTCCGTCGTCGTTCCGTTGGAATTGCCTCCAACCGCGGCAGGGGAAGGGGCGCCGGCGGCTCGTGAGACGTCGGAAACGGAGATGGCCCAAGCGGAAGCCGTGACAACCACGCCGGACGTCTTGGCCAATGGAGGGGACGCGGAGGTGCCGGCGGACAACGAGGCGGAAATGACTGCGGAGTCACCGCCTGCCGGGGGCACTGGTGAAACCCCCACCGGCGGTTCAGGGAAACGAGAAGGGTCAGTGGCCTCTCAGAAAGAGATGCCCCCAAGTCGGAAAGAGAAGTCCCCAACCCGGCCTGTCCCCCCGGCGCCAACGGGCGGCAGGCCCGGCGCCGGTGCCGAACCCAAAAAGCCGTTGGTGGCCGAGACCCCTGCGGCGGCGTCTCCCGCCAATCCGCGATCGTCGGTGTCAGAAGGAGGCAAGAGGGAGAACACCGTTGAAAAGCCCCCTGTAATTGTCCCTCCGCCCAAGCCGTCCGGAGGGCAGACAGCTGCGTCGTCGATGACACCGGAGGAGGGTGTGGCCCCAATGCCGGGGACACCGCAAGGGACGCCAGTGGAAGAGCGTTCCATACAAGACCGAGAGGCGACGCTGGCGGTGGACGCGGCCCCGCCCCCAGCAGTCGTTCCCGAGACGGTGGAGGTGCCAAGGCCCAAGGCGGTGCAACAGGCCGAAGTGGAAGACCGGAGTGGGGAACTCGCGCCCGCATCGCCTGCGGTGGAAAAAACGGTGGCCCAAGGGCCGGATGTGCGCCAACCGGCCATGTCTCCCCAGCCGCGGCGTCGCTTGAGCGATCACCCTCCCAAAGTCCCGGCAAGGGCGGCGGACCGGGGAACGGCGGGATCCGCGGTCAAGAGAGAGACGTGGTTGTTGCGGCAGAACCCACGGACCTACACCTTGCAGGTGCTGGCAACGGGGAGCGAGGCGGCGCTGAAAAAATTCATACAACGTCATAAGCTCGAAGGCAAAGTGGCCTATTTTCGGAGCGACCGCAATGGCAAGCCCTGGTATTCATTGTTGTATGGTCTCTATCCTGATCATGCAGCCGCCAAGGCGGCCAAGGCGCAACTGCCGGAAGACATCCGCGCACGGGGGGGGTGGCCCCGTTCCATCGAATCGGTGCAGGCCGCAATCAAGCGTGTTGGCGCGCACTGATCCCCTCCCGAACAACCCCTCTTCGCATACGGGAAACGGACGCGGTGGCGTCCCGTGCAAAACTGGATTATCCTAACCGGTCCCTTCTTTGTGCCGGCGGGGAGGCCGGCGCGACGGGGTATGTTCCTGAAGTTTTCACAATGAATCAGGATGCCGGGCGCGATCACCCGGTCCTGGCGGGGTGAGGTCTGCATATATGAACCAGACGGCGTTACCACCAAAGCAGGGGTTGTACGACCCCGCGAATGAGCACGATGCCTGTGGCGTGGGCTTTGTTGCCGATATCAAAGGCCGAAAGAGCCACACCATCATCCAACAGGGGTTGCAGATTCTCGAACGCCTGACCCACCGCGGGGCGGTCGGCGCGGACCCGAAAGCGGGCGATGGTGCGGGTATTCTGCTACAGATCCCTGACGCATTCCTGCGCGGCAGCGTCGATTTCGATCTGCCTGCCGAAGGTGAATATGCGGTGGGGATGCTCTTCCTGCCCGGAAACGAACACAGCCGGCGGGAGTGTGAGGCGACCGTGGAGCGGCTGGTCGAGGCGGAGGGCCAACGCCTGCTGGGGTGGCGCGACGTGCCCACGGACAATGCCGATCTGGGGTATAGCGTAAAACCCACTGAGCCCGTCGTCCGCCAGATCTTCGTTGCGCGGGGCGAGGGGTGTGAAGATCAGGACGCCTTCGAACGCAAGCTGTTCGTGATCCGCAAACAGATCGAAAACCTGATCCGTGAGTCGGCCCTTGAGGGCACAGCGAGCTTTTATTTCACCTCCTTCTCCTCCCGCACCCTGGTATACAAGGGGATGCTGTTGGCGGACCAGGTGGGGGACTACTACCAGGATCTGCGCGACGCGCGGGTCGTCTCGGCGCTGGCCCTGGTGCATCAGCGTTTCTCCACCAATACCTTCCCCACCTGGGATCTGGCCCAGCCGTTTCGCATGATTGCCCACAACGGCGAGATCAACACCCTGCGCGGTAACCTCAACTGGATGGCGGCGAGGCGCCACTCCATGGCCTCCGAGATCCTGGGCGAGGACTTGGCCAAGGTGTGGCCGTTGATCCCCGAGGGGCAGTCCGACTCGGCCTGCTTTGACAATGCCCTCGAACTGCTGGTGGCGGGCGGCTATTCGCTTGCCCACGCCATGATGATGCTGATCCCCGAGGCCTGGAGCGGCAATCCGCTGATGGACGAAAGACGACGCGCCTTCTATGAATATCACGCTGCGCTCATGGAGCCTTGGGACGGTCCTGCGGCGGTGGCCTTCACCGACGGCCGCCAGATTGGCGCCACCCTCGACCGTAACGGCCTGCGCCCGGCGCGCTACCTGATCACCAAGGACGACCTGGTGGTGATGGCCTCCGAGATGGGAGTACTCGACATCCCGGAAGAGCGCATCGTCAAGAAGTGGCGTCTGCAGCCGGGTAAGATGTTCCTCATCGACATGGAGCAGGGGCGTATCATCGACGACGTCGAGTTGAAAGAGGCCTTGTCCGATGCCCGGCCCTATCAGCAATGGTTGGATCAGACCCAGATTCATCTCGACCAGCTACCGGCCGACGTATCGCCCATGGCCCCGGACGACGAAACCCTCCTGGATGCCCAGCAGGCATTCGGTTATACGCAGGAGGATCTCAAGTTCCTGCTCACGCCGATGGTCATGACGGGACAGGAGGCGATCGGTTCCATGGGGGCGGACAATCCCCCCTCGGTGCTGTCCAACCGGCCCAAGCATCTGAGCACCTATTTCAAGCAGAACTTCGCCCAGGTGACCAATCCGCCCATCGACCCGATCCGTGAAGAGATCGTCATGTCGCTGGTGTCTCTCATTGGCCCGCGGCCGAACCTGTTGGGGCAGCACGATGGTGGCTCGCACATGCGTCTCGAGGTGGCCCAACCCGTGCTCACCAATGAGGATCTGGAGCGCGTGCGCCGAATCGAGACCAGCACCGGTGGCGTTTTCCGTACCCGCACCCTCAGTCTGTGTTACCCGGCGGATCAGGGCGCGGAAGGCATGGCCGGGGCGCTGGACGCGTTGTGCGTCGCCGCCGAGCAGGCGGTCCTCGACGGATACAACATCCTCATCCTCTCGGACCGCGGGCTGGATGCGGACCATGTCGCGATCCCTGCATTGCTGGGGACCTCCGCCGTGCATCATCACCTCATCCGCAAGGGGCTGAGGACCTCTTCGGGCCTGGTGGTGGAGACCGGCGCGGCGCTGGAGGTGCACCATTTCGCCACGCTGGCAGGTTATGGCGCCGAGGCGATCAATCCTTATGTCGCCTTCGACACCCTTCAGGCCATGTTGCCGCTGCTGAGCGAGGCGCTGACGTTCGAGGAAGCGCAGACGCGTTACATCAAGGCCGTGGGGAAGGGGCTGTTCAAGGTGATGTCGAAGATGGGGATCTCCACCTACCAGTCCTACTGCGGGGCGCAGATCTTCGACGCGGTGGGGCTCTCCAGCGCCTTTGTGGATAAATACTTCACCGGCACCGCCACCACGGTGGAGGGTATCGGTCTCCAGGAGGTGGCTGAGAGCACAGTGCGCTGGCACCGGGATGCCTTCGGCGGCGCTTTCATCTACCGTGACCACCTGGACGTGGGCGGCGACTACGCCTGGCGCGTGCGTGGCGAAGACCACGTCTGGACCCCGGACGCCATCGCCAAGCTTCAGCATGCCTGCCGCGCCAACGACGCCCGGACCTATGAGGAGTTCACCCGCCTCATCAACGAACAGAGTGAGCGTTTGCTCACGTTTCGTGGCCTGTTCGACCTGAAGTTTGCGGATGCGCCCATTCCGTTGGAAGAGGTGGAGCCGGCCAGCGAGATCGTCAAGCGCTTTGCCACCGGGGCGATGTCGTTCGGCTCCATCTCCATGGAGGCGCATTCCACCCTCGCCATTGCCATGAACCGGATCGGCGGCAAGTCCAATACCGGAGAGGGTGGGGAGGAGCCGGAGCGGTTCGAACCCCTGCCGGACGGCTCCATGAACCCCCGGCGTTCGGCCATCAAGCAGGTGGCCTCGGGGCGTTTCGGCGTGACGGCGGAATATCTGGTTAATGCCGACGACATCCAGATCAAGATGGCCCAGGGCGCCAAGCCAGGGGAGGGGGGGCAACTGCCCGGTCACAAGGTCAACGCCCAGATCGCCCGAGTGCGCCACTCCACTCCCGGCGTGGGGCTGATCTCACCGCCGCCGCACCACGACATCTACTCCATCGAGGATCTGGCTCAGTTGATCCATGACCTCAAGAATGTCAATCCGAAAGCGCGTATCTCGGTGAAGCTCGTCTCCGAGGTGGGCGTGGGCACGGTGGCGGCGGGGGTCTCCAAGGCCCATGCCGATCACGTCACCATCTCCGGTTACGACGGTGGCACCGGCGCCTCGCCACTCACCTCCATCAAGCACGCGGGTTCGCCCTGGGAGATCGGCCTTGCCGAGACCCACCAGACGCTGGTGCTCAACCGCCTTCGCGGACGCATCGCGGTGCAGGTGGACGGCGGTCTGCGTACCGGCCGCGATGTGGTGATCGGCGCCCTGCTGGGGGCAGACGAATTCGGCTTCGCCACCGCGCCGCTGATCGTCGAGGGCTGCGTGATGATGCGGAAGTGTCACCTCAACACCTGCCCGGTGGGAGTCGCCACCCAGGACCCGGAGCTGCGCAAGCGCTTCACCGGCCAGCCGGAGCATGTGGTCAACTACTTCTTCTTCGTCGCCGAAGAGGTGCGCCGGCTTATGGCGCAACTCGGCTACCGGAGTTTCAGTGAGATGATCGGTCAGCGTGATCGCCTGGATACCCGTAAGGCCATCGATCACTGGAAGGCGCAAGGGCTCGATTTCTCCCGCCTTCTGGCCAAGCCGGAGGTGGACGCCGACGTGGCCGTCCACAACTGCGAGGCGCAGGACCACGGCCTCGACCGGGCGCTGGACAAGCAGCTCCTTGAGCAGGCGAAACCGGCGCTGGAAAAGGGCGAGGCGGTGCGCATCGAAGTGGACATCCACAACTATAACCGCACCGTCGGCGCCATGCTCTCCGGGCGGGTCGCCGAACGCTATGGCCATGCCGGTCTGCCGGACGACACCATCTACATAAAGGCCAAAGGGACTGCGGGTCAGTCCTTCGGCGCCTGGCTGGCGAAGGGTATCACCATCGAACTTGCGGGTGAGGGCAACGACTACGTAGGCAAGGGACTCGCTGGCGGGCGCCTGGTGATCTATCCCCCCGATGCCTCGGCCATCGGCAAGGCGGAAGAGAACATCATCGTCGGTAACACGGTCCTGTACGGGGCCATCGCCGGTGAGTGCTACTTCCGGGGCGTGGCCGGCGAGCGGTTCTGCGTGCGCAACTCCGGCGCCACCGCCGTGGTGGAAGGGGTGGGCGACCACGGCTGCGAGTATATGACTGGCGGCATCGTGGTCTGTATCGGTCCGACCGGTCGCAACTTCGCCGCCGGCATGTCGGGTGGTATCGCCTATGTGCTGGACGAGACCGGCGACTTCGAGACCCGCTGCAATCTCGCCATGGTGGAACTGGAGCCGGTGGCCGAGGAGGACGAGGCACTGGAGGAACTGGAGCATCTGGGCGGCGATCTCGAGACCCACGGCCGGGTGGATGTGAGCCACGACATGACCCGCTTCGACGCCATCCGCCTGCGCCAGTTGATCGCACAACATCACCACTATACCAACAGCACGGTGGCGAAGCGTATCCTCGACGAGTGGGATCGCTACCTGCCCAAATTCGTAAAAGTGATGCCGGTGGACTATCGCCGCGCCCTCAAGGAGATGGAAGCGCAAAAGCAGGCCGCCGCGGATGAAGCCAGCAAGGGGGGCGTCTGAGCATGGGCAAGCCGACAGGTTTTCTGGAGTATCCACGTATCGATCGCGGCTATGCCCCGGCGTCGGACCGCGTCACCCACTACGACGAATTCGTCATCCCCCTGCCGGACGACGAGCTGGAGCGGCAGGGCGCGCGCTGCATGGATTGTGGCATCCCGTACTGCCACAATGGATGCCCGGTCAACAACATCATCCCGGACTGGAACGACCTGGTCTACCGCGATCGTTGGCGGCAGGCGATCAGCACTCTCCACTCCACAAACAACTTCCCCGAGTTCACAGGGCGCATCTGTCCCGCGCCCTGTGAGGCAGCCTGTACTCTGAACATCGACGACGTGCCGGTCACCATCAAAACCATCGAATGCGCCATCATCGACCGCGCCTGGGAGGAAGGCTGGATCAAACCGCAGATCGCCCGCCACAAGACCGGCAAGCGGGTGGCCGTGGTCGGCTCGGGGCCGGCGGGACTGGCCTGTGCCCAGCAGCTTGCGCGGGCCGGACATGAGGTGGTCCTCTACGAGAAGCAGGAGCGGATTGGCGGGTTGTTGCGATTCGGTATTCCCGACTTCAAGCTCAACAAGCGGCTCATCGACCGGCGCATGGCGCAAATGCGCACTGAGGGCGTCCACTTTCGCCCCAATACCCATGTGGGCGTGGATATCTCCGGCAAGGCCCTGCTGGAGGATTTCGATGCCCTGGTGCTTACCGGCGGATCGGAGCAGCCGCGCGATCTCGACGTACCGGGGCGCGACCTCAAGGGCGTCCATTTCGCGATGGAATTTCTGCGCGCCAACAGCAAGGTGGTGCAGGGCATGCTGGGCGCCAAGGCGCACCTCATCAGCGCCGAGGGGAAGAACGTGGTGGTGATCGGCGGCGGTGATACCGGCTCCGACTGTATTGGCACCGCCAACCGCCACGGCGCCCGGTCGGTCACCCAGCTCGAGATCCTGCCGCAGCCGCCGGAAAAGGAAAACAAGGCGCTCACGTGGCCCTATTGGCCCAACAAGTTGCGGACCTCCACCTCCCAGGAGGAAGGTTGCGAACGTTATTGGGCGGTGGCCACCCAGGCATTCCTCGGCGACGACCAGGGCAACCTGCGGGCGGTGCGTTGCGTGCGGGTGGATTGGGACAAGGACGCGCAGGGCAACTGGCAGATGCATGAGGTGGAAGGCTCCGAGTTCGAGATCAAGGCGGAACTGGCGACCTTGGCGATGGGCTTCCTGCACCCTGTTCACACAGGGTTGCTGGAGGAACTGGGGGTGGCGTTCGATCCTCGTGGCAACGTCCAGGCCACCACTGAGGGCGAAAAGGCCTATCAGACCTCGATTCCCAGAGTGTTCGCCGCGGGTGACATGCGTCGCGGTCAATCGCTGGTGGTCTGGGCCATCCGCGAGGGCCGCCAGTGCGCCCGCGCGGTGGATGAATACCTGATGGGCGAAAGCAACCTGCCGCGCTGAATCCGTGGGCGTCGGAGGTCGGCGCCCATCGAGGGCGTAGCGGCCTCCGGCGCTGATGCTGTGATATCCCTCCCGGATTGAAAACTCCCCGTTAAAGAACGCCTGGCTGCGGGCGATAAAGACACCGGACCACGAGGTTTGGAGTTTGGGAAGATAGTTCCTGACTTCAGTGGATTAGAGGTTAACGGTGGGGGGGCCGAAAGGTCTGATGTCTGCGGGATTGGGAAAACAAAAACGAGCCGGCAGTGTCTCGGCTATGCCGTATCCAGGTTTGGATGGCGAGCAGGGGTTCACCCTCATCGAAGTATTGGTCACCGTGCTGGTCCTGGCCCTCGGTCTGTTGGGGATGGCCGGGCTGCAGAGTCTCGGAATCAGGAATACCCACAGCGCCTACCTGCTCTCCCAGGCCACCGCCGAGGCCTACAACATCCTCGATTGCATTCGCGCCAATCGGACGGCCGCCGAGGCCGGGGCCTACAATATCAGCCTGGGCAGCACCCCCAGCGGCGCCTCGCTGGCCGCCGGTGATCTCGCCAACTGGAAGGCGCGTCTCGCCAATGTGCTGCCATCTGGCCAGGGTTCGCCGCGCACGCAAGCACAATAACGACAGCTGGTTCCAACCCAAGCTTCTGTCGTCGGCCTACAACGTTAAACCTTCCACCGTTACGCCCTGGGGGGCGGCGAAGATCTACATCTAC
>JALSTP010000014.1 GCA_026983675.1 Sedimenticola sp. | reverse complement strand
CACATGCCGCCTTGCGGGCGCCCCGGTCACACCGCCACCTGTGAATACTCCACCCCTCTCCCGGGCGTAAAAGCAACAATGCCGCCTAAAGGCGTGGGATTTACGGATCCCCTATGGGAGACTTTATTAACCCGGCAAGCGCCCGCCGGCACTTGACATGCGTCGGACTTCATGATCCACAACGTGGTTTATACACATTCAAATCCATTGCATGGACAATGGGAATCCTCTTCCTTTGAGTACTACTGCAAACACCGCGTACAGTGGGCAACGCATTGTTTTCATGACATTTAACCGCCTTGAACAGATCAATTCGAACATGACGGAAAGTGTTTGATTTGGCAACAATTGCCATCCTGTAGAAATATTATCCACAAAGTTATCCACAACCTGCGCCCTGCTGTTACATTCAAGGGGTTAACGCCATCTGTTCAATGTCTCTGTAAGCTCGGGGCAGTACCGGGGAATCATCGCCGTAGCGCCACTCCATCAGGAAAACGGCCCGCGCATGTTAGAGTCTGCCCCATGTCTGACCGGCTGATCCTGCATGTTGCCGTCCCCGCCCCCCTGTTCGGCACCTTCGACTATCTGCCCCCCCGGGAAGTCGACCCGGCGCTGCTGCAGCCGGGCGTCCGCCTGCTGGTGCCCTTCGGACGGGGGAAACGCTGCGGGGTATTGCTCCAGGCCGACACCCGCACCGAGCTGGCGGACGCGCGGCTGAAACGCGCCGGTCCACCCCTCGATGACGCCCCCCTGCTCCAGACTGGGGATCTGGAACTGCTGCGCTGGGCTGCCCGCTACTATCAGCATCCCCTGGGAGAGGTGATCGCCGGCGCGCTGCCGGTGCGCCTGCGCAAGGGAAAGCCCCCGGTACACGACCGGCCGGAGGGGTATCGCCTGACCGAAGAAGGGCGCAACGCCTTGGCGGCGGCCAATCCGCGTGCGCCACGCCAACAGGCGGTCCTCCAGGCCCTGGCCCCCTGCCCGGACGGCCTCGGCCGGACCCAGATCTATGCGGCGGTGGGCGAATGCGCCGCCATCCTGCGCACCTTGGCGGGCAAGGGTTGGATTGTCCCCTGCCACCCGAGCCCCGCCGCTCCCGCCGACCCCGGCGGCGATGCACCGCCGCCGCTCTACCCAGAGCAGCAGGCGGCCGTCGACAGGGTGCTGGCGGTTGGCCCGGCGTATGGTGCCTTCCTGCTCGACGGCGTCACCGGCAGCGGCAAGACCGAGGTCTATCTCACCCTCGCCCGGCGGATGCTGGAGCAGGGCCGGCAGGTGCTGGTCCTGGTTCCCGAGATCGGTCTCACGCCCCAATTGATGCGCCGTTTCCTCCGCCGTCTCGGCGGTCAGGTGGCGCTGCTGCATTCGGGACTCAACGAGGGCCAGCGGGAACGGGCCTGGATGGCGGCGCGCAACGGTGAGGCACGGGTGGTGCTGGGCACCCGCTCGGCCGTCTTCACCCCCCTGCCCGAACTGGGGCTGATCATCGTCGACGAGGAACACGACCTCTCCTTCAAACAGCAGGAAGGCTTCCGCTATTCGGCGCGGGATCTGGCGGTCATGCGCGCGCGGCTCAGCGAATGCCCGGTCCTGCTCGGCTCCGCCACCCCCTCGCTGGAGAGCCTGCACAATGTGGACGCCGGACGTTACCACCGCCTGCACCTCGCCCGGCGGGCGGGCGCGGCCGGGATGCCACGCCTGCAGCTCGTCGACCTTCGCGCCGCACCCCTGCGCGGTGGTCTGGCGCCTCCCTTGATCCGGAAGGTGGAAGAGACATTGGAAGCGGGGGAGCAGGTGATGCTGTTCCTAAACCGCCGCGGCTATGCGCCGGTGGTCATCTGCCATGCCTGCGGCTGGACCAGCCGCTGCCCGCGCTGCGACGCCAACATGACCCTGCACCTCGGCAGTCAACTTCTGTGGTGCCACCACTGCGGTCATCAGCGCCGCCTGCCACCCGCCTGTCCTGAATGCGGCGGCGCCGACCTGCGCCCGCTGGGCCAGGGCACCGAACGGCTGGAGGGGTTGCTCGGCGATCTTTTCCCGCGGGCCCCCATCGCCCGCATCGACCGTGACACCACCCGGCGAAAAGGGGCGCTGGGCCAATTGCTGGACGGAGTGCGCAATCAGCGCTACCGCCTCCTGCTCGGCACCCAGATGCTGGCCAAGGGGCACCATTTCCCCAATGTGACCCTGGTCGGCATCCTGGACGTGGACCAGGGGCTGTTCAGCGCCGACTATCGCGCCGCCGAACGCATGGCCCAGCTCATCACCCAGGTCGCGGGACGCGCCGGCCGGGCACAAAAAGCGGGGCAGGTGCTGATCCAGACCCACCACCCGGAACACCCTCTGCTGCAGACCTTGATCCACGAGGGCTACCACGCCTTCGCCGAACAGGCCCTGGGGGAACGGCGGGAAACACGGCTGCCCCCCTATAGCCACCAAGCGTTATTGCGGGCCGAAGCCGTGCAGCCCGAACTGGCGGAACGGTTTCTCGAGGCGGCGTCCGCCGCCGCGCGGCCGCTCGTCCCCGCCCAGACGGTCGAGATTCTCGGTCCCGTTCCCGCGCCCATGGCGCGGCGGGCGGGGCACCATCGCGCCCACTTGCTGCTACAGGCCACCGAAAGGGCATCGCTACATGCCCTGCTGACCCCCTGGATCCAATGCCTGGCCGGCCTCGACGCGGCCCGCCGGGTGCGCTGGTCCATCGATGTGGATCCACAGGAAATGTATTAACCTTAATCCCATGGCCCGATCAGTCAAACTCCCGCTGCTCGCCGGCGCCTTTTTCGTTTTGTTCGGGATGGCCCCCGTGATCTCGGTATTCATCGCGGACACGGTGGCCGCCGCCCATGCCTGCAGGCTCCACGAAGGCGTTGCCAACCCCTGCATCATTTCCGGCGTGGACCGGAGTGAACTGCTCTATTCCATGGTCGTCATGGGCTGGCTGGCGCTGGTCACCATCCCGGTGGGGGCGGTGGGGCTGCTCACATCGCTGGGCTTCGCTCTCAGGGCAATCCTCCTCAATGCCCGCAACCGCCCGCGGATGTCAACCGAGTAGTTGATCGAGACAACTGCAGGCTATATGCTAGCCGATTTTCTGCTCTTCTCCCTGACGGAGTGCAAGGCACCATGAAGAACCAGATCCGGGCGTTGGTCGCCCAGGCGCTGTCCCGGCTCGACAAGGAAGGCGCACTGCCCGAGGAGGTCCGGCCGGAGATCGTCATCGAGCGCACCCGCGACCCGCGCTTCGGCGACTTTGCCTGCAACGTGGCCATGACGCTGGCCCGGCCGATGCGCACGAAACCGCGCGAGATCGCGGAACGCATCGTCGCGGCGTTGCCCGCCTCGCCCTCAGTGGAAAAGGTGGAGATCGCCGGCCCCGGCTTCATCAACTTCCATCTCTCCGAGATGGCCTACCGGCACCTCGTCCCGCTGATCCTGGAGCAGGGCCCTGCCTTCGGACGCAGCGATTTGGGCCAGGGACGACGGGTGCAAGTGGAGTTCGTCTCCGCCAACCCCACCGGCCCACTGCACGTAGGCCACGGCCGGGGCGCCGCCTACGGGGCCACGGTGGCGGACCTGCTGGAGGCGGTGGGCTTCGATGTGCACCGCGAGTACTACGTCAACGACGCCGGGCGGCAGATGGACATCCTCGCCACCAGCGTCTGGCTGCGTTACCTGGAGCTGTGCGACGAGGAGCTGACCTTTCCCTCCAATGGCTACCGGGGCGACTACGTCTGGGACATCGCCGCCACCCTCCACCGCGACCATGAAGAGACCTATAAGGTGAGCGCCCGCGAGGTCTTCGAAGGCATCCCGCCCGATGCCCCCGAAGGGGGTGACAAGGAGGCGCACATCGATGCCCTCATCGCCCGGACCAAGACGTTGCTCGGTGACAACCGTTACCGCTTCGTGTTCGAGCTGGCGCTGACCACCATCCTGGACGACATCCGCGACGACCTGGCCCACTTTGGGGTGAAGTATGACCAGTGGTTCTCCGAACGCTCGCTGGTGGACTCCGGGGCGGTCACCCGCGCCATCGAGCGCCTGCGTGAAGGCGGCTGGCTGTACGAAAAGGCGGGGGCCTGGTGGTTCCGCTCCAGCGACTTCGGCGACGAAAAGGACCGAGTGGTGATCCGCGACAACGGCCAGACCACGTATTTCGCCTCCGACATCGCCTACCACATGGACAAGCTGGAACGCGGCTTCGAACGCGTCATCGACGTCTGGGGTGCAGACCATCACGGTTACGTCCCGCGGGTGAAGGCGGCGCTGGAGGCGCTGGGTGACGACCCCAATCGGCTCGATGTGCTGCTGGTTCAATTCGCCAATCTCTACCGGGGCGGAGAGAAGGTGCAAATGTCCACCCGCTCCGGCGAATTCGTCACCCTGCGCCAACTGCGCAAGGAGGTGGGGCGTGACGCCGCCCGCTTCTTCTATGTCATGCGCAAGTGCGAGCAACACCTGGACTTCGACCTGGACCTGGCCAAATCCCAGTCGAGCGATAATCCGGTCTACTACGTCCAGTACGCCCACGCGCGCATCTGCTCGGTGCTGCGCCAGGCGGCGGAGAAGGAGCTGCCCACCGATGTCACCCCGGGCGACCTCCATCTGGAACGGCTCACCGAGCACCACGAACAGGCGCTCCTGCGCACCCTCTCCCGCTACCCGGAGGTGGTGGAAGCGGCCGCCCTGCACGAGGAACCGCACCAGCTTGCCCACTACCTGCGCGAACTGGCCAACGACTTTCACACCTACTACAACGCCCACCCCTTCCTGGTGGATGACGCAGGCCTGCGCGACGCGCGGCTGAAGCTGATCCTCGCCACCCGCGAGGTGCTGCGCAACGGCCTCCACCTGCTTGGTGTGTCGG
This sequence comes from Sedimenticola sp., assembly GCA_026983675.1. Classification (GTDB taxonomy): domain Bacteria; phylum Pseudomonadota; class Gammaproteobacteria; order Chromatiales; family Chromatiaceae; genus JALSTP01. Next base: position 778 of record JALSTP010000014.1, on the reverse strand, counting down.
CGCCGGAGACGATGTAACCGTGCCCCACGACTTCAAGCACCGGGCCACCACCTCCGGCAACGAGAAAAAGGGCCCCTGCCGCTGCAACCTCTGGTTCTTCGCCGGAGTGCTGCTCGGCCTGTTCACGGCCGGTCTGATCTGGCTCAAGGTCAACCCGGCGCTGGACGGCAACACCCCGCGGGTGAGCCACCACACACCGCCGCCCAAGCCGCGCCCGGCGGAACAGGCGCCCAAGCCCCGGTTCACCTTCTACGACGTACTGCCCGAGATGGAGGTGGTAATCCCACGGGAAGAACTGAAGGCGCCGCCGAAACCAAAGAGGGCCGCCGCGCCAAAGACGCCGCCCAAAGGAAACAAGAGCGCCGCCCGCGGGGTGCGCTTTGTGCTCCAGCTGGGCGCCTTCCGCAATGCGGCCGACGCCGAACGGCTGCGCGCAAAGGCCGCGCTGGTGGGGGTGGAGACCGAGGTCCAGCGCATCAGCATCAACGGCAAGAACCGCTACCACCGGGTGCGCAGCAAAGCCTATGACCGCGCCGAGGCGGACCGCCTCTATGCACGCCTGATCCGGAACGGCATCAAACCGCTGGTCGTAAAACTGAAATAAGAAGCACCTGCCCGACGAAGCGCCGTCACGACCTCCCCTTCATCCGCCCTTCGGCACCGGGCAGCCGACCCGGGGTGGTCGAGAAAAAGAATGCGCCGTGGGTCAATGCTTGCAGAAAGAGGGCGTGGGCAATGGCTGCTCATTGGCCGCTGGCGCCCCATCGCCGACCCAGTC
>JALSTP010000013.1 GCA_026983675.1 Sedimenticola sp. | reverse complement strand
CCGGTACGCCACCGCCTGTTTTTGAATATCATAGGGTTAGGGGCTTCAGGCAGGTGCCGGACCTGCGTTCCAGTGCGCTGGACAGGATGTCCAAGTGTCGCGAGTGCATGGATGCACTGGAGCGACATTGGCAAGGGAATGCCCCTTGCCTGCGCACCGTGCCTTGTTCCGGCGCCTGCCTGACGCCTTGAATGCGATATATGGTGTTGCCGGGTCAATAATTTCATCAATCGCATGAGCACACTCCCGTTCAAGTCTCGACGCTGACGATAGAGAGTGTAGGGGCTGGAGCCGACTCCAGGTCAAGCGGCGGGCATGCAACCCACGAGAATCGACACAGGATCATACGGGAGGGCCGCCGGTTTGATCGTTTGCCGGCCCCCCGACCGGCGTGGCAATCGGTTGACCCCCAAACCCCAGGAGGAGAATACTATCGGAGCGGCAACCCGGCGCGCAGCGCCGGGTTGCCCGCAACACCTCGAAACCGCTGAGGACCGCCCGGATTATTCATGAACCGCCGCGATGATTGCATAGAGAATTGTCCGCACAGGGGATTTTCCGACCGAATGGAATACGGGCTGTATTGCCGAGGAAGGAAAACTCCCTGTGTGGACAAGGATCACGCAAGGGCGCGAGCGACTTCATGAATAATCCGGGCTCGGCAACGCACTCGTAGTCAGCCCGACCGGATATGCCGATCACACCCCCACCGCCGCCGCTTTCAAGACTCAGCCTGCTCAAGGGTTTCCTGCGGATCTTCCTGCCGCTGCTCGGGTTGCTGACCGTGATTGCGCTCATGCATTACTACACCCTTTATGCCACGGAGCGGGCCAGCCGGGAGTCGAGCGAGACCCTCAATGTCGGCCTGGCCCGCCGGATGATCAAGCGCGACATCGAATCCGTGGTGAGCGACCTCCTCTTCCTCGTGGAGCACATGGAGAGACAAGGGGTTTTCGACATGGATATGAGACGGCAGCTGAGGCAGCTCGGACTGGAATTCCTCGTCTTTGCCGAAAAGAAGGGCCTGTATGACCAGATCCGCTTTATCGACCGGCAGGGAATGGAGGTCGTTCGCATCAACTACAACAACGGCCATCCGGCGATCATTCCCCCCGGTGAACTCCAGGACAAGCGGAATCGCTATTACTTCCAGGATGCAATCAAGTTGCCTCAGGGGAAGCTCTATGTCTCCCCGCTGGACCTGAACATCGAATCCGGAAAGATCGAATATCCATTGAAGCCGGTGATGCGCTTTGCCGCCCCTGTATTCGATCACCAGGGCCACAAACGGGGCATCATTCTGTTGAACTACCTGGGGAAACGCCTGATCGACAACTTTACTCATGCCGCTGCGAACATCGCGGACCATATCGAGTTGGTCAACCGGGAAGGTTTCTGGTTGAGCAGTCCGGACGCCCGGCGCACCTGGGGTTTCATGCTGGGCAACGACAACACCTATGGAAAACAGCATCCGGCGGCATGGGAAAGGATACGGCGATCGCCTCGCGGTCAATTCGTACTTCCCGATGGGCTGTTCACCTTCACCACCGTCTACCCCACCGAGGCGACGGAAAATACCGTTCCCAAAGGCATGACGGACCCCGACGGCCGACTCTGGAAGATCATATCGCGCATCCCCTCCCCCGCGGTCCACTCCGCCCTTCCCGCCTTTCTCCACCGGCATCTTGCGCTTTACCTGACGATGCTGATGCTGATGGCCCTGGGCTCCGGGGTATTGGCGCACTCCCATCTCCGCCACCGCCGCGCCGAGGCGCAAAGTGAGTACGAAAAGCGTTTTCGCCACACCCTCGAGAATATGGAGCTGGCGGCCGTCGCGCTCGACAGGGAGGGTAACATCCGCTTTTGCAACAACCACTTCCTGGCGCTGACCCAATGGACGCGGCAGGAGATCGAAGGAAAGAACTGGGCCGAATACTTCGCCCCGGACGGCAGAAACGGCATGACCCGGGCGCTCTTGGAGCAAATGGACAGTCCGGAAAAGTTTCCCACCCATCTGGAAACGCCGGTGATGACGAAAGCGGGCGAACTTCGGCTCATCACCTGGAACAATACGCTCTCGTATGACGCCGACGGAAAGGTCATCGGCGTTACGGGCGTGGGTGAAGACATCACGGAAAAACGCCATGCGGAAAACGAGGTCCGCAAACTCCTCAGCGCCGTGGAACAGAGCCCGAGCATCGTGCTCATCACCGACCGTAAAGGCAAGATCGAATACGTCAACCCCAAGTTTACCCAGGTTACCGGTTATCAGCCCGAAGAGGTCATTGGCAAAGACCCCAGCATTCTGAAATCCGGCGAGACCTCGAGCGAAGAATACCGCAGGCTTTGGGAATCGATCTCCCGCGGTGGCGAGTGGCGGGGCGAATTCCATAACCGCCGCAAGAATGGCGAACTCTATTGGGAATCGGCGGTCATCTCCGCCATTCGCAGCCCCGAGGGGGAGATCACCAACTACCTGGCCGTGAAAGAGGACATCACGGAACGCAAGCGCCTGGAGCAGGAAGTCGAGGCGCGAAATCGTGAAATCGTCCGTAATCAGACCCTCACCGCCATGGGGCGAATGGCCAGCATGATCGCCCATGACCTGCGAAACCCCCTCTCGTCCGTCAAAATGACGTTACAGATTCTGGGCAAGGAGGCCTCGGGCCATGCCGGCGATGCCAAGGTCGCCGAGCTGCGGCAGATCGCCCTGGAACAAATCCGCTACATGGAAGAGATACTCTCCGACATGCTGACCTACTCGAAGCCGGCCGCCATCAAACCCGACTGGATCTCGCCGGAAAAAACCATCGATGCAGCGATCGGCCTGACCCAGCGCAGAATAGACGACTACAAGGTCAAGATCCGCACCGCCTATCAGGCCGGCCTTCCTACCATCTTTGCCGACGCCAACAGGCTGCGCCAGGTCTTGTCCAACCTGATTTCCAACGCCGCACAGGCCACCCGGCAGTCCGAGACGCCGGAGATCCGGATTTCCGCCAAGGTGGATCTCGGACCCGCGGGCACCGGCCTTAGCATTGAGATATGCGATAACGGTTGCGGCATCCCGGAGAATGAACGCCAGAAGGTCTTCGAGCCTTTTTATACCACCCATGCCCAAGGGACCGGGTTGGGATTGGCGATCGTCAAACGCATCATCGATCAGCATCAGGGGAGCATCCGCGTCTCTCCCAACGCACCCCAGGGCACCTGCATCACCCTGGTCATCCCCACCACCCCGCCACCGCTTCCGTCGGAGATTCAGGACCATGAGCACTATTCTCATCGTAGATGACGATATCGCCGGCTGCCGCACCTTGCAGTTGCACCTGCAAACCCAGGGGCATCGCGTCGATATTGCGCACAGCGTGGACGACGGCCTGCGCGTCGCGCAACGGAGCCGGCCCGATCTGATCATCCTCGACATCCGCATGCCCGGAAAATCCGGACTCGAAGGACTGCCGGAGTTCAAGTCGACACAGCCCTCCTGCAAAATCATCATGATCACCGCGTTTCATGACATGGAGAGCACCATCGAAGCAATGCAGCAGGGGGCGGACGAGTACATCCATAAACCCATCGATATCGACGAACTCGAAGCGGCCATCGAAAAACTCGCCACAACCCCTGAAGATGGCGACGAACTGGTGGTCACGAACCCGCAGCAGAGCGCCGCCGATCCCCTCACCATGGTGGGCCGCAGCCGGGCCATGAAAGAGGTCTTCAAGACGATCGGGCGAGTGGCGAGAAGTCCCGCCACCGTGCTCATCACCGGGGAATCGGGCACTGGCAAGGAGCTGGTCGCACGCGCCATCCACCGCTCGGGGATGCACCCCGACGGCCCCTTCGTGGCGGTAAATTGCGCTGCGCTGGTGGAGACCTTGTTGGAATCCGATATGTTTGGGCATGAAAAAGGGGCGTTCACGGGGGCCGTCAACCGGCAATATGGCAAGTTCGCATTGGCCAACGGTGGCACCATATTTCTCGACGAGGTCGGCGAACTCTCTCCCTCCATGCAGGCCAAGTTGTTGCGCGTGCTTCAGTACAAAGAATTTACCCCGCTGGGCGCCAGCGCCCCCGTCACCACCGACGCCCGGGTGATCACGGCCACCAACCAGGACCTTTCCGAACAGGTGAAGGGAGACAGGTTTCGCGAAGACCTCTTCTATCGCCTGCAAGTGGTCACTATTCACCTCCCGCCCCTGCGCGAGCGCAAGGAGGACCTGATGGACCTCATCCAGACCCTGCTGGGCCGGATCAACAAAGAATTGCGCAGAAACGTCTCCCATATCACGAAAGATGTGGTTGAATGCCTTGAACACTATCATTGGCCCGGCAACATCCGGGAACTCGAGAACCTGCTGATGAAATGCGTCGCCCTCTCGTCGGGCGACACCCTGACACGCGACTTGCTGCCCGACTATATCTGTCATCGTGCGGCAACGGCCGGACCCACACCGCCGGGCAACGGCAAGCCTATGGAGGAATGGAGCCTGGAAGAGATGGAGCGGGCCCATGTCCAGCGCGTCCTGGACGCCACCGGCTGGCATAAAGGGCGCGCCTGTGAAATCCTGGGGGTGTCACGTCCACGCCTGCGCCGCATGATCAATCAGTTCGAATTGATTGCCCCCTCAGGCGCGGAGGAAAACGGCCCACCGGACAAGACGGATCCAAAGGATTGAACATCTCCCGGCCGTCACGCATCACCCGCATCCGAAGGCGATGGCTGGTGGAGGACGGCCTCAGTGGGCAAGGCGCAGTGCTGGGAAAGAATGGCAAGGCCATCATGACCGTACGTTTCCAACCCAACGGCGACACCCTGGCCACGAGCGGCGAGCAGGGTGTGCGGCTATGGGACGCGTTACGAAAGGGACCGCTCGGCGTCCCACTCATCGAACATGACTTTGCCTTTAACACCCTCGCCTTCTCACCGGATGGTCGGGGGCTGATCGCCGCTTTTGCCGACGGGGCCATTTATGGCTGGAGGCTTCCGGACCGGGTCCCCCTCTTCAAGCCCTTGAGCGGCGTCCACTCCAGCCATCTGCTGAAAATCACCTTCAATGCCACGGGCGACCGCTTCGCCACCCTGGATACCGAAGGTCAGTCGAGGATCGTCAGCTATCCCGGGGGGAAGGTTCTGGGCGCCGCCCTGCAGGGGGACGTGAGAACCCGGTCCGTCGCCTTCCTGGCCAAGAGCAACACCCTGGTTGGTGGCGGCGCCGATGGCGCCCTGCGCCTGTGGGATATCGAGTCGAAACGGCAGATCGAGACATCCGCGCGCGGCCATACCCAGCCGATCATCGACATACGTCTGACCAGAAACGGCGCCCTCATGGCCACATTGGGCGATGATCAGCATATCCGCTTGTGGGACGTGCCGGGCCGCCATCCACTGACGGTGGATTTTATTAACCCGGCAAAGCCAGGGGATACTTACTAGCCCGGATTATTCATGAATCGCCGCGATGATTGCGCAGAGAATTGTCCGCACAGGGGATTTTCCGACCGAGTGGAATACGGGCTGTATTGCCGAGGAAGGAAAATTCCCTGTGTGGACAAGGATCAAGCAAGGGCGCGAGCGACTTCATGAATAATCCGTATATGGTCTCCTCCCGTTTTGCAAGCCCTCGTGGCATGGATGACAGGGACAAGTTTGCTTCCGTATATCCGGCCTGTTTGT
>JALSTP010000012.1 GCA_026983675.1 Sedimenticola sp. | reverse complement strand
GATGCCTTCCAATGTTCCTTCATTCAGTTCAGTGGCGCCCGCATGTCCCGACAGGGTCAAGATTAACCCGGCAACGATATATAGTGTACTCAGCCGCCGCCTGTCATTGAATGTCATCATGTCAGGGGCTTCAGGCAGGCGCCGGACAGGATGTCCAAGTGCCTCGAGTGCATGGATGCGCTGGAGCGACCTCGACAAGGGAATGCCTCTTGTCTGCCCCCTGCGCCTTGTTCCTGCGTTTGTCTGAAGCCCTGAATGCGACGTATGTTGTTGCCGGGTTATATGCAGCATGGAGCCGGTTTTCAACAACAGTGCGTGGAAGGGGGTCTTTGCTTGCATCTGTCTATCCTCTGTCAGTCGATCAGATCGGTCCACGACATTCGGCTCGGAGGTGACGCCGGTAGCGGCCGGATGCGTTCGAACTTGATATTTCCGCGGCTGGTGGCGGTCACGCGGGTATTGGAGATGAAGCGCGATTCGGTGGGCATGCCGTTGACCTTGACGCCCACGACCGCATGGCCCGCGACGATATCGGCAGGGTCGGCGACGGTGCCGTTGCCATCGACGTCGATGACGGACTCATCCGGTTCGCCGCCGTTGCTCTGTTTGACCGACATCAGCCAGCCGGAACCTCCTCCGCAGGCATCCGTGGTGGGGATGAGTGTGTTAAAAAACACGATTTTGCCCAACGTATGGGGGGTGACCACCGTTCGCTCCTTGCTGTCGGGCAGGTCCATGTACCAGCCGAACTTGGCAGGGGTCGCACCGCTATAGTCCACGGGGTGGTTGGTGATGCTCCTGACTTTGACGGGCACTCCACCGACCGTCGTGGTGTGCAGCGAAATGTCTTGCCGCACCAGTTTGTTTCGAGTCAAAGGCGGAGAGGCGACGGTGTGTGGGGGCGTGTTGCGCGTGTCCACATCCCACACGCCATAGAAGGACTGGGTGCCCGTCGTGGTGTTGTCGCCTTGAGCGATGTACTGTCCGGTGCCGAAGAAGACCATGATGTTGGGTGCTGTGGCCTGGCCTTTCTGGGTACCGTGGCGCGCAATGGCCGGTCGTGATGTGATCGGCTGGCGGTTGGAGGCCGTGCAGGGTGAGCCACTGCATGCCTGGAACAGGGGGGCGGCGCCATAGGCCGATGCCCACTTTGTCTTGTCGCTGTCGGAGACGTCGAACGCCCACAGGTTGCCCTGCAGGTCCCCTGCCCAGATCCGGTCGATGGTGCCATCGCCATTGAGATCGGCGATGGCGGGCGTGGAGAGGCCGTTGCAGTCGCTCGCGGTGTCTCCGCAGTCACCGTTCGCCATCGAGCCCGCGCCGGTATCGATGCGGCGGATGATGGAGCCGTCCTCCATGTCGATGATGAAGAGTTGGGCGGTGCCGCTGCCCAGTGGGTCGCTGTTGTAGCCATTGCCCAGGATCGCGGCCCAGCGGCCATTGTTCATCTTCGCGATGCGGACTTCACTGAAGCTGTAGCCCAATTCGTTGTGGGTGAATTCCCATTTTGGCCTGTTGATGTGGGCGCTTGAATCCATGGGGTCGGTGATATCGAGGGCAAAGATGCCTTTGCCGCCGGCGCGCAGACCACCCAGCAGGTAGGTGTGCCAGTCACCATTGATGAAGATGTCTGCCGCGTTAGCGGAGAGGTCCACATAGTAGCGATGCTGGTAGGTGTTCGGGGACTGTTGCTCGGCGAGGTAGTGGAGGCCGGCCCTTTCCTTGTCGGTGAACAACAGGCGGGGGATGTAGGCGAAGACCTCCTGTCCCGGGTTCAGTTCGTTGCCGCTGCCCAGATTCTCGGACGAATCGAAGGCGTGCAGCATGCCATCGTTGCTCCCCACATAGACCATGCCGGGGCGGTTGGCCTTTGCCGCAACAAAAGCGGAGTAGGGTTTGGACGTGGGGCTGATGCTGTCTGGATAGCGGGCGCCGGGTTTACCCACGTAGAGCGGGCCGGAATGAATGATGTCGCCCAGACGGTAACCGATGCGGGGACGGAATTCCTCCGGCTGGGTGCCTTCCTTGCCGTGATCGCCATCGAAATAGTCGATGAGCGATTTGGCCAGCGTGGTGTCGCCCACGATGTTGCCGCTGGCATCCAGATAACAGCCTGTGCTCCAGCCAGGAAGTCTCTGCGGCGGGGTGCTCGGCAACGCGGTCCAATCCCGGCCGATGGCGCACAGATCGGCCTTCTGCGCCGTTGTCAGGGCGTTCCAGTTGCTGCTCTTGAAGTTGATTCCACCACTGCCGTCGAAGGTGATGATGTTGCGTGGCGAACTGGAAAGATCCCGGCCCTCCAGCAAGGCTGCCGCCTCCCACCGCTTGGCGCCGATGCCCGCCGAGGAGATGTCCCATGCCCAGAGGTCACCCCGCCAGTCGGTGGAGTCGAAACGGGCCTGGTAGACCAGGGTGTCGGTCTGCAGGCTGGTGGAGTTGAAGGAGACGGCGGCGGCAGAGCCAGATCGCACGGAGATGTCGCGTACAGCGGCATTCAGCGCGGCGATCAGTGTTGCAGGGTCATTTGCGCTGAGAAATTTGCCACGGCCGTTCCAGGCGGCGTGACGCATGTCGTCGACCCGCACCAGGCCGCCGTTGGTGATTGGATTCGGCCAGTTGAAGGCGGTGGTCTTGTCTGGTGGGTCGGCGGTGATGGTTCCGCTCAGGCCAAAGGCCACGGTATAAGTCACCAGGTGTTGCATAGTGTTGTCGTCCAGACCCGGGATCACGGGGACGAGATCGTTGTAGCCTGGACGCAGATCTCGTTCGTAATAGTGCATGGCCACGTCCGCCAGGGTGTTGCCGACTCCGTCCGCATAAGAGCCGCCGTCGTAGGGGCCTGGACCGTCGCTATCGGTGTTGCCGACGTGGGGGTTACCGCCGTTCCAGTATCCGTCGGACATCAGAATGGCGAAGTTTTGCTGGCATTCGCCGCCGGCAGCTTTTGACTCGATGGGACTTTGCGCCGCGCTACTGAACAGCCGATTGTGGCCGGGAACACCATTTTCGAAATAGCGCCCAACGGCTTTCAAGGACTGGCGGAGAGGTGTGTTGCTATTGGAGTCGATATGGAACAGATTGTCCAGCAACCGATCTTTCTTGCTGTTGTCGGACATGTCATCAATCGGGGTGCCTACACGGTTTCGGTTGTGCAGCGTTGAGAATCCCATACGGGCGTTGGATTCACATGCGATATGTGATAACGCCGCTTTCAGGATATACTCTCTCTTGCGGTAATAGCTGAACCAGTTGGCGAAATCTTGTTGTAGCTGTGCGACGGTTTTGAGCGTGCCATCCGGGTTTCGCCAGTCGTTGGCGGCAATATCCGCAGCGGTGACATCGGCGATGCGGTAACCGGTTTCCTCGCCGTTCTCGAACAGACCATCGCCGTCGTCGGACCACGTGAAGAACCAAAAACCATCCGGTCTGCCATCCCCGTTAGTGTCGCTTGTATGCCGATCCCGCCGGTGTTCATGATTGCGGTTGGAGTTGTGCCGTAACAGATTGGCCCACGCACCATGGGGGTGATAGGGGTCATCAAGCGCGTGGGTCACGGGCATGTCGGAGAAATCGTTGCCATCCTCATCCTTGCCACACCACGGGACGTAGTGGCGGTGGGGATTGAAGTAGAGCGCATTGAAATCACTGTTACGGAAACGCCATGCCTTGTCATCGGCGGTTTTGCAGTCGTTTCGGTTGCTATTATTGCTTCCACCGACGTGGTCGTAACTATCGAAGTTGTTGCTTTTAAAATCAACGCCATAAAGATAGGCCCTCTGCCAAGTATTTCCAGATGTGCAGGAGCCCGAACCACTATGGTTTCGGACGCGTTCCTGAATGGCGTTGGTTGGCCCCCCGCGGTTGGTGCCATCTGGTTGGTTGGAGTAGAAGGTGCCTTCGTTGGCGCGGGTCAGAACCTCCCAGTCCATACTCCCCGAATCGTCTGCCATGAAAAAGATGTTGGGTTGTACGCCGGAGGAGAGGTAGAGTGGCGACTGGGTGATGGTTCCCGGGGCGCCGATGGTGTTGGCCGACCATCCGGCCAGGAGGGCGCTGGCCGTCGTCAGCAGGGTAATGGGAGTGAGTCTGTTTTTGTTCATGACATGAAACCTCGTGTGGATCTTTCGACGGCTAGTTGAGCCGTTTGCGCAGGGTGCTCTGTAGCACCTGTTTGGCGCTGCCGTCGGCGCCCCATCCGATGGCGACGATGCGGAAGACGTATTCCCGCAGATCGGGTTTGTTGCTGTTGGGGTCCAGGACGTCCAGTTCCGGGAGGGTCTTGTTGCCGGTGGAGACGCGGGTGCGCCCTACGTACTGAATGATATAGCGCGGCTTTTTCGCGACGTTGCCGCCAAAACCGGTCAGCTCGATGCTGTTGGCGGCGGTCCAGGCCGAGGGGTCCGACACGTCGAATGCAAGCGCGTTGATCGCGGCTCCGGGCTCCGGTCGGCGCTCCGCGTAAAATCCGTTGACCGATCCGTTGAACTTGCTCACCAGTTGGGCCACGGTGTCCAGATTGCCTGCGGTGGTGAGCCAGACCTCACCCGCTTTCAACGCCGATTCGGCGGCCTCGAAGGCGATTTGCGCCTGTCGGGTGTTGCCGGCCATGCGCTGTTCCAGGATGCTGTTGTTCATGCCGGCGAGTCCCAGCAGGGTAAGCACTACGAGGATGATCAGCGCCGTGATGAGGATGGCGCCGCCTTGCCGTGAATGTCGTGTCGAGGCATTTGCGTACATGGGCGTTGTGCTCTAGGGCATCCGGTTGCGGATGCGGAAGGTGTTGGTGAAGGTGCGTGTCAAGAGTCCTTCGCCGGGGACGGGATCGACCGAGTTGAGCGTCAGGGTCATGCGAACGCTGATGACTTGGTTCCAGTCGGGCACGGCGTTCGCGTCCACATAGCGTTCAGCGCTTCGATCACCGTTGGTGTCGATGCCAAACCGGATCTGCATGTCTTCGACACCCTCCACCAGTCCTGTGTTGTCGCGCAGCAGGGCGCAATAGCGCCTGTTGGCGGAACAGGTGGAACCCGCCGCAGTGCCCGACGTGCTCGTGCCAATGGAGTAGGTGTGGGCAACGGTGCGGATCAACGACGCCACGGATTCATATTCCTTGCCGAAGCCGATCTGGCTGAGGAATGCGGTACTGTTCGACTGGCCCGCGTTCTTGTTGCCGGTGGGAGCGGTGACACCGGTGACATGCTGGATGGTGCCGCCGCTCGTCGTGGGGTCGTTGGTGATCATGAATACGGCGGCGTGGGAACAATCGCTGATGGTGACGACATCGTATTGCTTCAGACTGGCATAGTCCGGGTCGCTGCTGTCCAGTTGTATGGGGGCGTTGCCATCCGTCATCGGACGGGTCAGCGGGATGGACTCACCGCCCACCGCGCGGCGGACGGTGATGCGGTCCTGGGTGCCTTCGACGCCCGCCAGCGCAAAGCCGAAATCGTAGCCGCCCGACTGGACGGCCAGCACGTTGGTGATATTGCCCGCCGAAGGCATGCAGCCCATATAGCCGCTTGCGGTCAGGTCCTCGAAGATACGGTTCATGGCATAGCGCGCATTCTCCTGCAACCGGGCGAGCGCCTCACCGGTCTGATAGGTCTTCTTGCTGCCGATGAAGAGACTGGCGATGCCAACGGCCAGCAGCAGGCTCAGCACCATCGCAATCATGAGTTCGATCAGACTGATGCCGGTTTCCCGGCGGATATGGAGGCCCCCTCCGGGCTGCGGCTGTCTCATAGCTCCACCTGTATACGATGGCAGGTCAGGTCGACGGCCGGGTTGCCGCCGCAACCGGTTCCCGTGGCGCCACTGCGGTCGTTGTCCCACATCACCGTGACGGTGCAACGGCGCGGGGAGCCGGCGTTGCAGGTGACAGTGCCCGTGCCCGATGGGAGGCGCGCCGCGAGGGCCGTGTACCACTCCAGGGCATCGGCATTGGCCGCCGCGGCGGGGGTGGTGCAGCCGCCGCTGGCGTTATAGCAGGATGAACCGCCCGGGCTGGCCGTAATGTTGTCGTAGCGGCCCGCCACCACGCCGGGTATGTTGGCGCGCATGCGGTCCACCATGTCGTTGGCCAAAGCCGTGGCCTGGGTCATCATGTAGGCGCTGCCGTTGGCCCTCAGTCCTGTGCTCTGCAAGCCGGCAAGGCCGAGCAGGCCGATGGCCAGAATGACCACGGAGACCAGCACCTCGATGAGGGAGAATCCCGTCTGTCCCGGGCATCGGCGTCGTTTGTGCAACACGATTGTGTCCATCTTCTAGTGGATCCTCGGTCTGCCGGTGGTGTTGATGTCGATGGTGCGGGTCTTGCCGTTCTGGCTGAACTGGAAGCTGCCAGTGGCTTGTGGCGCGCCCTTACTGTCAAAGGTGATGCCATTGGCGTAGGCGGCGGACGTCATCGTATAGTTGGGCGAGGTGACCGCAGCGGTGCGGATCACCGTTTCCCCACTGTCGAGGGTGCGGTCCTTGTCGGGATCGGTGAACACCGTCCAGCCGTTCTGCCAGTTGGTATTTGGGATGATGGAAATGCTGGTCCCGCGTTTCACCGCCTCACTACGGGCCAGTTGGATGGCCGCCACCAGTTCATTGATGCGCGCGGTACGGTTGCTGTTTTGCTGCAGCGATTTGAAAGCCGGGATGCCAATGGCAAGGACGATGACCATCATCGCCAGCGTGACCATCAATTCGATGAGTGTGAAACCGGTTTGTCTTGAACGTCGTTTGATCATGTCGTTCTATATAGTCGAGGGTGTGGTAAAAGTGGAGAATTCTCCGACAAGTGGCTGAAATTGCCGGATTAACGGTGGTGTTGCGGGTTACTTCGATGGCGGTTCGCCAGGGGCGGATGCGGGATTCTTGAGCACCTTGGGGAGCGAAAACACCACCTCTTCGCGTCGTCCCGCGGTCTCTGTCACTTCGCTGGCGCCCCACTGCCGAAGGCGCTCGATGACCCGTTCCACCAGGACATCGGGTGCCGATGCGCCCGCAGTCACGCCGATGGTGGTCACGCCGTCCAGCCATTCGCGGCGGATATCCTCCGCCCCATCGATCAGATGGGCCGGTACCCCGGATTTTTCTGCCAGCTCACGCAGCCGGTTGGAGTTGGAGCTGTTGGGCGATCCGACCACCAGTACCATTTCGCACTGCGAGGCGATATTCTTGACGGCATCCTGCCGATTTTGCGTGGCATAGCAGATGTCGTTCTTCTTCGGCCCCGTGATGTTGGGGTAGCGGGCCTGCAAGGCCTCGATCACCTCGGCGGTGTCATCCATGGAGAGGGTGGTCTGGGTGACGAAGGCAATCTTGTCCGGGTGGCCGAGTTCCAGCCGTTCCACGTCCGCCGCCGTCTCCACCAGATGCACCCGGCTGTCGCCGCTGATGCACTGACCCATGGTTCCTTCCACTTCGGGATGTCCCCGGTGGCCAATGAGGATGACCTCGTAACCATCGCGGCAATGGCGCGCGACCTCCAGATGCACCTTGGTGACCAGCGGGCAGGTGGCGTCGAAGACCCGCAGCTTGCGACGATCCGCCTCCCTGCGTACCGCTTGCGAGATGCCATGGGCGGAAAAGATGACCGTGGCGCCATCGGGGACTTCATCCAGTTCGTCCACGAAGATGGCGCCGCCCCGGCGCAATTCCTCGACCACGAACCGGTTGTGCACCACCTCATGGCGTACATAAATGGGGGGATCGAAACGCTCCAGCACCTGCTTGACGATTTCGATGGCGCGGTCCACGCCAGCGCAGAATCCCCTCGGGTTGGCGAGTAAGATTTTCATTCCCGAACGATACCGGAGCAGAGCGGTGGGAGACAAGCCCCCTCCAGCCACGGGTCGGGGAGTCAATCGATACGGTGTTCCACGGCGATCTGTGTCAGCGTGGGAAGGGCCAGGCCCTGTTCCTCCGCATGTTTCAACGCCCGTTTCAGCCGTTGTGGGGCGCTGCGTCCCATGCATCGGTGCTCCGGGTCGCCCTCGAAGGCGGTGAGCATGGCCTGGATCAGTCGTTCGCGGTCGAAGGTCTGGCCGGTGAGCGCCTCCTGCAGATCGATCACCTCGTTGGCGACCTCGCGGGTAAAGACCGGATGCTCGAACCAGAGTTCGCCCACCGTGCCGCCGGTGCGCAGGCCGGCGATGTTGGTGGTGAGGATATACAGGTTCTTGAGCACCAGTTCGAACAGCAGGTCATCTTCGGAGGTGAGGATGTGAGTGGGGATGTCGATGCTGCCAAGGGCCTCGGCAACGATGGCGGCGCGAGGGCCGTGGACGGGGGAGGGGATGATCACCTTGGCGTCCATGCCTTTCTTTTTCTCGAACCAGACCGAGATCACTGTCGGCGTCCCGAATCCCCGCCAATCTTCCGGCAGCAACTCATTCTGGAGCAGGCCCAGTCGATCACGCCAGGCGGGGGGAATGCGGTGGAGGACCGGCTTCAGGTCGGCCTCGGCAACGGCCACCATGACCAGTGCGGGATCGGCCACCTCCCGGGCCATCTCCTCCATGGACATGTGCCGCGTCACGGGATAGACCGGGTGGCCGAGCCGCAGGAAGCCGCGCGCGAAGACGCCCCCCATCTCGCCCACGCCGACCAGGACGACGGGTGGTTTCAGCATATCTCTTTACTCCATTTTGTCTCCTCCTGTCCCGCCCAGTGATTCAGGCGCCGGGCAGCGGCGAAGAGCAGGTCGGAGAGACGGTTCATGTATTTCAAGTGAGTGGCTGGGACGCTGGACTCCCGTCCGAGGGCCACCAGACGCCGTTCGGCCCGCCGGCATACGCTGCGCGCAACGTGGCAGTGGGCGGCCGCTGGCGTTCCTCCCGGCAGTATGAAAGCGGTCAAGGGGGATACGGCGGCGGTGAAATCGTCGATGCGCCGTTCCAGCCAGGCGGTCTGGGTATCGGAGATGCGTGCCGTTCCCCCTCCGGCCAAGTCAGCGCCCAGCGCGAACAACTGGTGCTGCACCCGGCGCAGGCAGCTCCTCACGTCATCGGCAGCGGGATGGGCGAGGGTGATGCCGATCATCCCGTTGAGTTCGTCGATCACGCCCAACACCTCCACAAGGGCGGCCGTCTTCGCCATCTTCCGGCCACCCGGGAGGGTGGTCTCGCCGCCGTCGCCAGCGCGGGTATAGAGGGGAGGAGGTTGTGCGTTCATATTGCCATATTACGCGTACGCTCTAGCGCATGTCGAAACGAATGCCTGCGTAGAATACCCGGTCCTGGGTGCGGAAATTACTGGCCAGTTCGTAATCTTTGTCGAACAGATTCAACACGCTGCCTTCCAACGACAGATGATTGGCCAAATGGTAGTGGCCGCTCAGATTGCACACGCCATAGCCGGCCATTTGGAGGGTGTTGAAAGCCGAATCGTTGCGCCGGCTGGCGGCAACCAGTTCCAGACGCGCGTCCCAGCTTGGGGCGAGGTAATCGAGGCTTGCGGTCAGGCTGCGGCGGGCTCGGCGTGGCAACAGGCGATTGCTGTCGCGATCCTTGGGTTCCTGAAAAACCGCTTCCAGACCCAGATGCCAGGGACCGGAGGTATAGTTGTATCCCAGTTCGAGCCCCGTGATGCGGGCGCGTTCCATGTTGACGTTCATGCCGGGTTGCGGGCCCAGAAATCCGTCGGGGTCCTGGAATGTAATGAGGTCCTTGATTTCGGTGTGGAACAGGGCGGCCCTCAGCTCACCGGTGATACCGAGGCGGTGTCGGAGCCCCAATTCAATGCTTTCGGAACGTTCTGGTTCGAGGTCGGGGTTACCGCCGAAACCGAACATATCGGTGCTGTCGGGCGCGCGAAAAGCGGTGCCGAGATCGACGCTCAACCGGGTGGCATCGCTCAAGCGGTAGCCCCAGGCGATGTTCCAGACACCCGTATCACCGAAGCGTTCGTGGTGGATGTAACGCCCGGCCAGGGTGAGGTCATGGTTGCCGAACCGAAGGGTGTCTTGCAGCAGGATTTCATGGCTGTCGAGGATTTTGTTGAAACCGGCGCCAAAAGAGAGGGAGTCGGTGTGTTCCCGGGTCAAGGTGGCGACAACCGTGAGGGTCTGTGTGTCCCCGAGATGGATGTCGTTTTGCCAGTCGAGTTGGTTGCGCCGGGTGCGGGCAAAGTCATCGCTTTGGTTCTGTTCGATCCGATCCTCCATGTGGCTCAGCCGCAGGGTGCTGTCCCATCCCGCGGAGGGTGAGGTCTGGAGGGCGAAGGCGGTAACAGCATCGCGGAAATCCTGATCCAAGGGGTTGAGAGCAAAGCCAAGATATTCCGTTGTTCCTTTGGTCTGCCAGTGCGAAAGACGAAGGTCGGCTTCTCCGACACGGACGCCGGCGGAGAGGTTGAGGCTGGTATTGCGATGTCCCCGGTCCAGGTCGGACGCCTTGCGGGTAGGGAAACCGTCGGTCTCCAGGTGGGCGACATCGATATCGAAATGGAACGCCTCGTCCCCGTACTGGAGGCTGGCGTTTCCACTGCGGGTGTTGTCGCCACCTGCCCGGAGCCCCAGCTGTGAGCGGATGCCGCTCGCGGGGGCGCCGCCGTGGGTGATGATATTGATAACACCGCCAATGGCGCCCGAGCCGTAGAGGGTGGAGGTGGGACCCTTGACGATCTCGATATGATCCACCTGCGCCGGTTCGATGTTCTGTACCGCGGCATTACCGATGGTGCCGGGGTTGATGGGCACACCGTCCAGTAGCACCAGCGTATGGTTGCTGTCCGCGCCCCGGATGAACACCGAGGTCTGCTGTCCCGGTCCACCCGCGCGGCCGATCTCGACGCCTGCATGCTGGCGCAACAGATCTGCTACATCCTGAGCAGGACTGCGTTCGATGGTGGCCCGGTCGATCACTACGGTCCCTGGGGGGGTCTCCTCCAGCGGTTCAGCCATGCGGCCTGCGGTGATGACGATGGTATTGACGGTGTCCTCTGCCTGCACAGCGGAAGAGAGGAGCAAAACGGCCGCCAAGGCGGAAAAGGGTTTGTTCATCTGGGACCTCCGTGACGC
Source organism: Sedimenticola sp. (assembly GCA_026983675.1). Classification (GTDB taxonomy): domain Bacteria; phylum Pseudomonadota; class Gammaproteobacteria; order Chromatiales; family Chromatiaceae; genus JALSTP01. Next base: position 14,414 of record JALSTP010000012.1, on the reverse strand, counting down.
CACCCGCGTCGACGATTGTGGATTCGTGGGTGTCGCAGGGTGTCCGGGTCCCCCGCCGCAGCTCGGGAAGGGGCTTCCCGAGGCGGCAGGGCAGACCACTGCCGCCCTCCGCGACATGGGTTGCTTCGTCCCAAGGCCGGTATCCGGGCTCGCGGACCGATCGGGGGCGTCCGATCGCCGATGCCATGCCTTCCCATGCAAGTGCACAGTGGCTGGAATTGGCATCGGGGCGGTGGCGCGTATATGGCCAGCGCCCGATCCGCTTACCGTTGCGGGGGCAGCGCCGGATTTTCACCGGCTTCCCGTTTAACCCGACAGATCCCCGGGCGCCTGCCAGATCCAACGCTGCTTGGCCGTAAATCCACGGATCCGTGAATTTGTGGTTCAAGCGGTTAAACCCAACAGGTCCCAGGGAATTTCTGCGTGGGCACCTCAGGCAGGCGGGACTCTATCCGGTCGCAAAGGCGGGGTCAAGGTGGAAAGGAGATTCCGGTTTTTTTGAACGGGTTCACAGTTTTCGGAGGGCGGGCTCATTCCCCCTTCGCCGCGGACGTAAACCATGGGGAGCAGGCAAGGCACACATCCTGCCTTGGCCAGAAACCGATCACGGAAGAATCTGTGGGAATGAGTGTGTTAAAAAAAGCAACAACAAATACCTTTATCAGTCAAACCGGTGAAATTGCCTTTCAGGCCTTTCAGTCCGCCGATTTCGGATTCATCGTGGTGGATGACGAGGGGGTGGTACGGCTGTGGAACAATTGGATCGAAGAGACCACGGCTATCCCCGCCGAGCAGGCGGTGGGCCGCGACTTGCAAAGCCTCTTTCCCGGCTTGCATGGGCTGGGCCTGATGCAGGCGATCCGGTCGGTATGTGCGGGGAAAGCGACCCAGAAGACGGCATTACCCTGTGATCGTGTTCTTCCTCTAAAAGGGGGGGAGAATGTCCGGCACGAGGTTGCGATAAAGGGGCTGACGGGACCGGACGGGAGCATTCATTGCCTGATACAGATATTCAATCCCTATTCCGACCAGCAGAAGGCTGTCGACACCTGCGTCGGTCCGTATCCATCTAAGGCGAGCAACGACGACCTGGGCATACTCAGGCGGGAACGGGAGCGCGCCAGGGCGGTGCTCGATTCCGTCTCCGACGGCGTCATCACCGTGGACGGTGAGAATCGCGTCGAGACCATGAATATGACGGCCGAGCAACTCACCGGTTGGAAGCTGGACGACGCGCGCGGCCGTCCCCTCGATGAGGTGTTCCAGTTGGGAAATCTCGATGCGGTGGAAGGTCCGGCGGAGGGCATGGAGAGCCGTTCGGAACTGGTGCTGGTCAGTGCTCAGGGTACCGAGTTTCCCATCGAACTTTCGGTCACCGCCATCGACGGCCCTGAGGCGGGCGACTGGGGTTCGGTCATCGTATTCCGTGACTTGACCAGTTCCCGCAAGATGGCCGCGGAACTCATGTGGCGTGCGAGCCACGATCACCTCACCGGCCTCGAGAATCGCACCGGATTCGAGCAGCGGCTCAAACGGCTGCTGGCGGGGGCGATCAACAACGGCGAGGAACATGCGCTGCTCTATCTCGATCTCGACCAGTTCAAGATCGTGAACGATACCTGCGGTCACTACGCCGGCGACAAGCTGCTGGAGCGCCTCAGTAATCTGCTCAAACACAAGGTCCGTGACAGCGATACCATTGCCCGCCTGGGCGGAGACGAATTTGGCATCCTGCTGAAGGGCTGTTCCCTGGAGCCGGCGCTGGGCCTGGCCAATGAACTGCGCACGCTGGTGAACGAGTTCCGCTTCAAGTGGGAGGACAAGATCTTTGCCGTCGGCCTGAGCATCGGGTTGGTGATCATCAATCGTGAGAGCAAGGATGCCGCCAGCGTGCTGATGGCGGCCGATGCTGCCTGCTACGCAGCCAAGGAAGGAGGGCGCAATCGTGTCCATGTGTTCGAAGTCGAGACCAGCGTTGCGGCGCAGCGCAAAAGCGAGATGCAGTGGGTCTCGCGCATTCACATGGCGCTGGAGTACGGAGGGTTGGAACTTTACTGTCAGGACATCATTTCCGTGCAGGACAGGGTGTCCACGCCCTCGCATGTGGAGATCCTCGTGAGGCTGCATGAGGATATGCGGGATCTCATTCTTCCAGGCGCATTCATTCCGGCCGCGGAACGCTACAACATGATGCCTCAGATTGACCACTGGGTGGTGCAGAAGGCGCTCGGGTATCTGGCGGGGCAACTGCGGCGCGGGGCGGAGGCGGGAGACAAGATTCCGTCGATGAATATCAACCTCTCGGGAGCTTCGCTGGTGGAAGAGGGATTTCTTTCTTTCATCCTGAATACGCTCGAGACATCGGGCGTCCCGCCGGCGATGATCTGTTTCGAAATCACTGAAACGGCGGCAATCGCAAACCTGGATGAGGCGGTGGACTTTATCAATACGCTAAAGGGGATCGGGTGCCGCTTTGCGCTCGATGACTTTGGGAGTGGTCTCTCGTCATTCGGTTACCTGAAGCACTTGCCGGTGGACTACCTCAAGATCGACGGCGCCTTCATCAAGGACCTGAGCGGGAACCTGATCCATCGCGCCATGGTGGATGCCATCAACCGTCTGGGGCATGTGATGGGCATCCAGACAGTGGCGGAATTCGTGGGGGATGAAGAGACACTCGAGATCCTGCGTGAGATTGGGGTCGACTATGCGCAGGGCTATTATATCGGCAAACCCTATGTGCTGGATTCATCCGCCATCGACGGGGAACGCCAGATCGCCCAAGGTTGACAGGCCGTTTCAATACCCTGATTCAAGGCGGGTTACATCAGTTCCTGTGTAACGAAAAGATACCCAAGCAGCCCAAGCAGAAAAAGTATCGCCGCATATTGCATGATGATGCAGATGCCGGGCAGGTCGTTGCACGCCTTGCTGAAACGACACAGTTTGCAGTTTTTCAATACCCCCACCCCTCTGCTGCCGAAGCCGGCCAGCCCGGCCGGGAACGGGCCAAAACCCCGTTTATTCTACTGAATAGAGCGCCCAATGGCCATCGGATATGGCTGATTTCACGGATTTTCTCCATTATCATGAAGCCCCATGATGCGTTTTTCGGAGAGACGATGGAAATCGAAGGTCCATTGAAGATAAAGGTGATCAACGACCCCGCCCAGAGCGGGTATCAATTACTGGTCGATTTCACCCCTGAGTTTCAGCAACTTCCGGTCTCTGGACAGGCCACCGAGTTTCAGCATTACCGGCAGACATTGCAGGCGGGGATCTCCCGGCTGCAACCGGGAGACCGCAATCGCGACGGTATGGCGCTGGTGCTGCAACTGGTGGAAGCCTTGATGCCTCATGTGGAGGCAGGGGAGCTGGATCTTGCGGAGACCCTCCAGATCCAGGTCGGAGAGGAGACGCCTGAGGTTGCCCTGACGGATCTGCTCGGCAATGGTTGAAAGCCGTTACATCCTGGAGGGGACGGCAAAGAATTTTCCTGCGCTGGTATTGGAAAACTCTCGGAAAGGGCTGGTGGTGGTGGATTTCTGGGCGCCGTGGGCGGGGCCGTCGCTGCGCCAGCAGACGGTGCTCAGCCAACTGGCCATGCGTTATGCAGGGCGATTCCTGCTGGTCACCGTCAATACCGATGAGCAAAAGGCGCTGGCCGATGAATACGGTGTGCGGAGCCTGCCTTCCTTCAAACTCTTTCGTCACGGGCGGATGGTGGAGGCATTTCACGGCATGCAGCCGGAGGCGGACTATCCGCGTATCATCGACCGCTGGCTGAAGGTGCAGGGTCCACCAGTGAAGCAGGAGGCGTTGGCATTGTGGCGCGCCGGCAGGCGCGACCAGGCCCTGCAGCGGCTGGCGGAGGGGGCGATGGAGGCCCCGGACGATCCGGAACTGCCTCTGACGATGGCGCGTATGTTACTGAAGTTGGAACGTCTCGACGACGCCTTGGCACTGCTGCATGCGCTGCCTGAACCGTTGCGGCGCGAACCCGAAGTGGTGCGGCTCGCGGGGCATCTCGGCCTGCTGATCACTGCCCGGGATGCGCCTGAACCCAAGGTGCTTCGGTCGGCGATGGAGGGGGGCGGGGCCACGCCACAGCAGCACTATCAGTTTGCCGCCCGTGCGGCCGTGGCCGACGACTATCCCACCGCGCTGACGCATCTCTTCGAGGCGCTGGAGCAATCGCCAGACCTTGCCGCCGGGGCGGTGCGCGAGGGGGTGCTCGCCTTGTTCGATCTGCTCGGGCCTGAGCACGAACTGGTGCGCAAGTATCGCCCACGGCTGGCGACGTTGACCCGTTGATGGCGCATTCCACCCCTCGCGTTGGTTTCATCAGCCTGGGATGCCCCAAGGCGCTGGTGGACTCCGAACGCATCCTCACTCAACTGCGCGCGGAGGGCTATGCTCTCTCGCCCAGCTACGCGGGGGCCGATCTGGTAGTGATCAACACCTGTGGCTTTATCGACGAAGCGGTGGAGGAGTCGCTCGATGCGATCGGTGAAGCGTTGCGGGAGAACGGCCGGGTGATCGTCACGGGTTGCCTGGGCGCGCGCGCCGAGCAGGTGCGCACCGCCCATCCCGAGGTGCTGGCGGTCACCGGGCCGCACGCCTACGAAGAGGTGATGGCGGCCGTCCACGCCGCCTTACCGCCGCCGCATGACCCCTTCGCTTCACTGGTGCCCCCCCAGGGTATCCGGCTGACGCCACGCCACTATGCCTACCTGAAGATCTCCGAGGGGTGCAGCCACCGCTGTACCTTCTGCATCATCCCCAGCTTGCGCGGCGACCTTGTGAGCCGGCCCGTGGGCGAGGTCATGCAGGAGGCACGCAATCTGGTGGATGCCGGCGTGCGTGAGTTGCTGGTGGTGGCGCAGGATACCAGCGCCTATGGGGTGGATGTGCGCTACCGGCCTGGTTTTTGGGAGGGGCGGCCAATGCGGACGCGTCTGCACGATCTGGCCAAGGCGCTGGGTGAACTGCCGGCCTGGGTACGGCTGATGTATTGCTATCCCTATCCCCACGTGGACGAAGTGATCCCCCTCATGGTCGAAGGTCATATCCTGCCTTACCTCGACATGCCGTTGCAGCACGGTAGTCCCCGGGTCTTGCAGGCGATGCGCCGGCCCGCGGCCACGGAGCGGGTGCTGGACCGTATCAGGCGCTGGCGGGAGGCGTGTCCGGATCTGGTTTTACGCAGCACCTTCATCGTCGGGTTTCCCGGCGAGACCGAAGAGGAGTTCGAGGCGTTACTGGATTTTCTGCGCGAGGCCCGACTCGACAGGGTGGGGGCCTTCGCCTACTCCCCGGTTGAAGGGGCGGAGGCCAACCGGCTGCCCGATCCCGTGCCTGGGGCGGTGAAACAGGAGCGTCTGGCCCGCTTCATGGAGGTGCAGGAGGAGATCAGCGCGGCGAAACTGCGAGACAAGATCGGCCAACGCATGGTGGTGTTGGTGGACGATGTGGGGGAGGATCGCCTGCTCGCGCGTGGGCCGGGCGACGCCCCCGAGATCGATGGCCGGGTGATCGTCGATGGCGCATGGGAAATCGATCCCGGTGACTTCATCGAGGTGGAGATCATCGGGGCGGAGGCGCACGATCTCCATGCCGCGCCCACGGAGGCAATCACTGAGTAGACCCGATTTGCGACCTGCCGTGGTATGTATCCGGCAAGCACCGGATGGTCGGCAGGAGCGCGCTTAGCTTTCGAAGGCCGGCCCGCTCTTTTTACCGAGCTTCTTGAGCATCTTCGCCAGCGGACAGAAGCCCGTGAAGGCGGACTGCAGCAGGTTGGCGCCCACGAAACCGGTCAGCCACAACCAATTGATGTTGACAAAGACGGCCAGCAGCACACTGACCAGGATCACCGCGCCAGCAAAGGCGAGGACCATACGTTCGATCGACATGTTCAATCCCTCATGGAAGACGACAGGATGTCGTCAAAATATATTAACCCGGCAACAAGATATATTGTATTCAGGGTTTTAGGCAGGGGCCAGAACAAGACGCAGCGCGCGGGCAAGGGTCATTCCCTTGCCCAGGTCGCTCCAGTGCATCCATGCGCTCGCGACACTTGGACGTCCTGTCCCGCGCGCTGTAACGCAGATCAGGTGTCTGCCTGAAGCCCCTGACTCTATGATATTCGAAGACAGGCCACGGCTGAATACGATATATATTGTTGCCGGGTTAATAGTTGCCGGGGTAATAGTGACTTTTGCGGGGATCTCAACCATTTGGTGAAGCGGGACATTACCCGAGCGGCGATCCCTGATAACATCAGCTGCAAATCAGACACGACGAGGTTGCCATGTCCGACACACCCGAAACCCAGCAGAAGCTGATTGAGGGGCTCCTGCGTCCAAAGGCCTTTCCCCACCCGGCCGACGATATGGAGCACCTCCAGACCCACATCTCCCATGTGATCCTGGCCGGTGACTATGCCTACAAGATCAAGAAGCCGCTCGACCTCGGCTTCCTCGATTTCTCCACCCTGGAGCGCCGGCGCTTCTGCTGTGACGAGGAGCTGCGTCTCAACCGCCGCTTGGCGCCGGACCTCTATCTGCAAGTGGTGCCCATTACCGGCACGCCGGAGGAGCCTAAGTTCGGAGGTGAGGGTGTACCGCTCGAATATGCCGTAAAGATGCGCCGTTTTCCTCAGTCCGCGCTCCTCAGCCACCAACAACCAAGCCCCGAAATCATCGACCGCATCGCCCGTAAGGCTGCCGAGTTTCATGCCGACATTCCCTCGGCGGGGGCGGAGAGCGCCTTCGGCACCCCGCAGGCGGTCTTTTTTCCCATGCAACAGAACTTTGACCAGATCCGTGGTCTGGTGGACGATCCTGGGGAACTGGCTCGCCTTGGCCGCCTGGAGCAGTGGACCCGTGATACCTACGCACGGCTGGAGCCGTTGCTGGCGAGGCGCAAGCTGGAGGGCCACATCCGCGAATGCCACGGCGACATGCACTTGGGCAACATCGCCCTCATCGACGGCGAGATCGCCATCTTCGACGGCATCGAGTTCAACCCCGACCTGCGCTGGATCGATACCCTGAGCGAGGTGGCATTCTTCGTCATGGATCTGGAGCAGGCGGGGCGCGACCGCCTCGCCTGGCGCTTTCTCGACGGCTATCTGACAGTGAGCGGCGACTATGAGGGACTGCTGTTGCTCGATTTCTACAAGGTCTATCGCGCCTTGGTGCGAGCCAAGGTGACGGCGATTCGCCTGGCCCAGGGTGATCTGCCAGCGGAGGAGCGTGAGGCGGTGATGAACGAATACAGTCGATACAGCACACTGGCGGAACGATATACCCAGCCCAGACGAAAGGCCCTGATCATCACCTGCGGGGTGTCGGGATCGGGTAAGAGTCACCTGACCGGCTCGTTACTGGAAGAACTGCCCGCCATCCGGGTGCGCTCCGACGTGGAACGCAAGCGGTTGTTCGATCTGCCCGCCGATGCCGACAGCCGATCCGCGCTCAAGGCGGGTATCTATACGCCCGAGGCGAGTCGGGCCACCTATGACCGCTTGCGTGAGCTGAGCGGGCTGATCCTTGATGCCGGTGACACCGCCATCGTCGACGCCACCTTTCTCCGGCGCGCCCACCGCGACCCCTTCCGCGCCCTCGCGGAAGACAAGGGTGTTCCCTTCGTCATCCTCGATTTCGAGGCCGGCGAGGAGACGCTTCGCAGTCGCATCCGCCATCGTATGAGCGAAGCCCGCGATCCTTCCGAGGCGGACCTCGACGTGCTCGCATCCCAACTCGCCGAGCGCGAGCCGGTGGCGGAGGATGAGAGCGGACACATCTGCCGGACCGATACTACCGTCACGGACGCCTACGAACGGCTCCTTGATTGCTGCCGGTCGGCGCTGGGGTAACGTCGCCGCCCGATTGTCAGACGGCGATCAGTACCACCCCGGCCACCATCAGCATGCCCGCGAACAGGTGAGCGCCCAGGCCGCGCTCGTGGAAGAAGAGGGCGCCGTAGAGGATGCCAAACAGCAGGCTGGTGCGTTTCACCGCGATCATGTAGGCCACTTCGACCTTCTGCAAGGCAATGAAATGAGTCACCACCATCAGCCCGAAGATGGCGGCTACGGTGAGCACCGCCCAGGGGCGCCGCCAGATACGGATCAAAATAGGGGGCTGCAGAGTGCCGAAAACGGTCAGGGTGACGAGGCCGAGCAGGCCGAAATAAAACGGACCGAACAGTTCAGGCGCCATGTAACGCATGGCGCCTTTGCCCATCACCGAGGTGAGGCTGTAGAGAAAGGCCACCAGCAGCATGGTACGCGAGCCGCTGTCATGGAGGATCGCCCGCAGTGGCCGCCACCAGGAGCGCCAGTCACCGCGGGTGGCGTGCTCTATGTTCAGCAACCAGGCCCCGGCGACCACCAGCAGGATGCCGCCGAATCCCTTCACCGAGACGTGCTCGCCGAGCAGCAAGGCGCCGGTGAGGACTACGAAGACGGGGGTAAAGGCGAGATAGGGCAGGGTGAGGGAGAGGGGGTGGTCGCGGATGGCGCGCATGTAGAGCAGCATGGCGGAGATCTCCAGTGGCAGCAAGGCCACGATCCATCCCCAGAAGGCGGGTGGCAGGTCGGGGAAAGGCTGGGCCACGGCGATGGGCAGCATCATGATGCTTGCGATGGCGAATCGGATCAGCGCCAGTTCGCGTGCGCTGTAGCCCTGCAGCCACGCCTTGGTGCCCGCGTCCGCCGAGGCGAGGGCGAAGGCGCAGAGCAGGGTAAGGGGCAACCAACCCATCAGCCCTTCACCCGGCGGGCAGCCTCGCGGATGACCTCCATTCCGGCCTCGGGCAGGTGGGCGTGTTCGCTCAGCCAACGCCGCCAGGCGCGGGCGCCGGGTTGGCCATGGAACAGGCCCAGGATATGGCGGGTTATCCGGTTCAGGCGGGTACCCCGGGCGAGTTCGCGCTCCACCAGGGGGGTCAGACCCTCCAGTACCTCGTGGCGGGAGGGGAGCGGATGGGGGTCGTCGAAGATGAGGCGGTCGGCCTCCACCAGCAACCAGGGGTTGTGATAGGCCTCGCGCCCGATCATTACGCCATCCAGCGTGGCCAGGAATCCCTGTGCTTCGGCGAGCGTCGTGATCCCGCCGTTGATGCAGAGGGTGAGCGAAGGATGGTCTCGTTTCAGACGCAACACCCTGTCGTAGCGCAAGGGGGGGATCTCCCGATTTTCCTTGGGGCTCAAACCCTGCAGCCATGCCTTGCGGGCATGTACGATGATGGCGTCCGCACCAGCCTCTGAGCACCGTCGCACGAAGCGGCGCAACGAGGTATAGCTATCGTCGTGATCGATGCCGATGCGGCACTTCACCGTGACGGGGAGGGCCACGGCCTGTTTCATGGCGGCCACACATTCCGCCACCCGTTCCGGCTCTGCCATCAGACAGGCGCCGAAACGGCCTGACCGCACCCGGTCCGAGGGGCACCCCAGGTTGAGATTAACCTCGTCGTAGCCCGCCGCCTCCACGCGCCGGGCGCAGGCGGCCAGCGCGCCCGGCTCCGAACCGCCGAGCTGGGCCGCCACCGGATGTTCCGCCGGATCGAAAGCGAGCAGGCGCGTCGCGTCGCCACGGAGGAGGGCGCCCGTGGTCATCATCTCGCTGTAGAGCAGGGTATGGCGGGTGATCAGTCGCAGGAAATAGCGCTCGAAACGGTCGGTCCAGTCCAGCATCGGAGCCACGGCGAGCCGGCGGTCTATCGGACGGGCGGAGATGGTCATGGGGCGTAGAGACGAGAGCAGGGCGGTCCCGGTGTGGGGCCGCCCCCTAGCCCGGATTATTCATGAATCGCCGCGATGATTGTGCAGAGAATTGTCCGCACAGGGGATTTTCCGACCGAGTGGAATACGGGCTGTATTGCCGAGGAAGGAAAATCCCCTGTGCAATCATCGCGGCGACTCATGAAATCCGGACTAGAGGCGGGAATCCTGGCCTTTCAGGCGGGAGGATCAGGTATAGAGCCGCGGCGCCCCTACGTGGTCGTGGATCTGATTGCAGACCTCCGGCGAAAGGCCCACGCCCTTGGCGAGACGGTCCAGATAGCGGGCTTCCGGATTGGTGTCCAGGTCGATGGCCATCAGTGAGACCGTGTAAACCTGCTGTCCCATACCGGGGGGAATACTGCGGATAAAGGCATCCTCGTCAAGGGGTTCGGCCAGTTCGCGCCGCACGAAATCGAGTTCTTCCTGGCTGATGTCTCCCAATCGCTGGACGATGCGCTGTTGTTCCGCCTCATCCACCTGGCCGTCCGCCTTGGCAGCGTTGATCATGGCCTTGACCAGCAGCATGGCCTGATCGTTGGCCTGCTGTGGGTCGATCTCGCCACCAAAGTTACGCATGGCGTGTGCGTTGCCACCCCCTTGCGCGCCGCCGAACTGTTTCATGGCCGCACCCAGGATGGCACCGAGACCGCCGCCAGCGGCTTGCCCCTGATCGCCTCCCATCAGGCCGCCGAGGATATCACCCAGTCCGCCCCCTTGAGGCATTTGCTGCGGTTGTGACCGACCACCGCCAAACATTCTGCCGAGCATCCCACCAAGCCCGCCACCGCCTCGCGGCGGCTGAGGGGCACCTCCGCCCATTACGGCCCCAAGGATCGATCCCAATACGTTGGAACCCGAACCGCGCGACAACGCCCCGCTGTTCATCAAGGCGCCGAGAATTTTCATTGCGTCAATCGCCATCACACATCTCCACAAACCGCTATAAAACTACTGAACAGATTGGAACCCTACTATAAACAGAATGCAGGTGCACCTATGTGTCACAATTTGTTATTAACCCGGTAACACTTACACGTCGTATTTAACCGCGCCCTGTCTGAAGCCCTGAATGCGATATATATTGTTGCCGGGTAAACAACACCAATGATGTGGTAAGCCAGATTACCGTATCGGTAACCGCTTCACCAAGTCAATCTACCAAAGACTTGACGAATACCCGGGCGTTGCGGCGGTAGTTGTACAATCTGCGCCGTTGCATGGGGAGGGTTTCGGGACGTGCGGCGTGGAATCCGCGCTCGCGGAACCAGTGAGAGGTTTGAGTAGTGAGCACAAAGAGCCTCTGGATGCCTTGACCGATCGCCTGTTGTTCCATGTGGTTCAGAAGGCCGTCACCCAGGCCCCGGTCGCGGTATTCCGGATGAACCACCAGGCAGGCGAGTTCCGCCATCTTTTCCTCCACATAGGGGTACAGGGCTGCGCAGGCGATGACGGCGCCGTCGCGTTCCACCACGGTGAAGTGGTCGATCTCCGTCTCCAAGCGCTCGCGGGAGCGGCGCACCAGGACGCCTTTGCGTTCGAGCGGTTCAATGAGTTGGAGGATGCCTCCCACGTCGTCGATATGCGCGGTGCGGGTCTTCTCGTAGGGTTCTGCAGTGACAAGCGTGCCGATGCCGTCGCGTGTGAAGAGTTCCTTCAGCAGGGCGCCATCACGATGACGCGGCACCAGATGGGTGCGTTTCACGCCGCTTCGGCATGCGTTGATGACTGCCCGCAGTTGCTGGGCGAACCCTTCGGGTAATCGCTTGCGGCGTTGCAGAATGGCTTCCACCTCTTGCGGTTGGAGGTTGCCGATCAAACGGTTGCGGGCATCGGTCAAGCCTTTGCCTTCCACCAACACAATCAGTTTGTCGGCGCCCAAGGCGATGGCCGTGGAGGCGGCCACATCCGCGGCGCCGAGATTGAATACCTCGCCAGTGGGCGAGTAGCCGAGCGGCGGGACGAGGGCGATGGCCCCGTTGTCGAGGCGCTGGCGGAGCGCTCCGGCGTCGATGCGCCGCACCTCGCCGGTGTGGAGATAGTCCACGCCATCGCGCACGCCGATCGGCTGGGCGGTGACGAAGTTACCGGAGGCGACCCGGATCCGCGCCCCCGCCATTGGGGAATTGGCCAGTCCCATGGAGAGAAGTGCCTCGACCTCTACCCGCACCGTGCCCGCCGCTTCCTTGACGCAGGCCAGGGCGTCATCATCAGTGATGCGCAGCCCCCCGATCACCTGCATTGCGGCGCCCCGCGATTTCAGCCGTTCCTCGATCTGCGGCCGCGCCCCGTGCACCAGCACCAGCCGGATACCCAGTCCGTGCAGCAGGGCGATGTCGTGGATCAGGTGAGGGAAGGCATCGTCCGCCACCGCTTCCCCGCCGAAGGCGATGACGAAGGTGCGACCGCGATGGGCATGGATATAGGGTGATGAACGGCGAAATCCGTCGATAAATGGATCGGTTGTCTGTTGGGTCTTGGTCACCCGGCGCCTCCCCCGGCGTGATGCTGGCTTGAAAACGTTTAACTATCACTATGATTATCAAAGATAATAACGGAAAGTTAAAGTCTTTTCTTAAGTGCAGTATTCCCGGATCAACCGTTGCAACAAATCGAGCATGGGGTCGATTCGATCGAGCGGGAGATACTCATCGGGCTGGTGGGCCTGATCGATATCGCCCGGCCCCAGCACCACCGTCTGCAACCCAATGGCGTTCAGGTAGGGGCCTTCCGTGCCGAAGGCAACCGCCTCCGCGGGGTGTCCAGAAAGATGTTCCACACTCTTGATGATGGCCGCGTCGGCGGGGGTCTCCATGGCGGGGATGCCGGTGAATAAGGGGGTCCTCTCGTATTTCAACCCGCGGGTCGTGGCAATGGGCCGAAGGCGCGCATCCAGCTCCGCGCGCAGATCGTCGAGCGCCATGCCGGGCAGGGGGCGGAGGTCGAACTGAATCTCGCATTCGCCGCAGATGCGATTGGGGTTGTCTCCGCCATGGATGTGGCCCAGATTGAGGGTGGGCATCTCCACCGCAAATGCCGGGTTGCGATAGCGCGCTTGCCACTCGGCACGCCACGTCAGGAGTTCTCCCATCAGGGCCTGCATCCCCTCCAGCGCGTTGTTGCCCAGGCGTGGATCGCTGGAATGGCCTGCGTGGCCGGTCAGGCGGATCGCCTCCATGGCGATACCTTTGTGCATGCGCACCGGGCGCAGTCCGGTCGGTTCGCCAATGAGGGCGTGGCGGCCGAGTTGGCGGCCCCGATCCACCAGCGCCTGGGCGCCACACATGGTGCTCTCCTCGTCGGCGGTAGCGAGCAGCACCAGGGGCTGGCGCAGTTGTCCTGGTGACAGGCCCATGCGCGCCACGGCGGTGAGGGCAATGGCGAAGAACCCCTTCATGTCGCTGGTCCCCAGGCCGTACAAACGGTGGTCGCGCTCCACAAGACGGAAAGGGGGGGTCTGCCACAGTGCCTCGTCGAAGGGGACCGTATCGGTATGACCGGAAAGCACCAATCCTTCCGGCCCTTTTCCCAGAGTGGCTACCAGATTGAATTTCTCCGCGTGGCCGGATACAGGCAGCAGCTCGGTCTTGAAGCCGAGGTCACGACACCACTGGTCCAGCAGTTCCACTACCGGACCATTGCTTTGGTCCCATTGCGGATTGACGCTGCTCACCGACGGGGTAGCGATCAATCGTTGCATCATCTCGATGAGGGGCGGGGTGTTCATCGCACTGATTGTCCCTGTTCGCTGATCTGGTATTGATCCGGAAACAATGTGTACCGTATTCAGCCACGGCTGAATGCGATATATATTGTTGCCGGGTTAATAATAACAAGCCGCGGGGGTTACAATGTCGGTCGGCGACAGCGTTGGAGAGAAACGATGCCTGACTGGCGACAGGAAAGCCAATATGCCTTTACCGAGCGACTCTCCCGTGAACAGTGGGCGTGGGAGTTTCTGCGCCGTAATCCAGATTACCGGCGCGAGTGGGCGGCCTTCCGCAGCACCTGGCTCGAACTCGAGGCCGCTTATGGCCGTGCGCCGAACCGGGACTTCTGCCAATGGAAACTCGATCCCCGCGCCTGGGTGGCGGCGGAGGCGTGTCCGGAGGGGGATTGCCGTATCGATGGCGACAAGGTGCTGATCGAATGCGCCATGGGCGCCCGCTGGGGCTTCTACAAATATCCGCCCGATCCCGCTGATGATGACCCGGTGGGTATGCAGAGGCTGGCCTGGCGTGAGGTGACCCATGAGGTTTCCATATTGGGCGACGGCGAGGCGCGGTGTTCTGGTTCGGCCCGGCTGGCGGTCTGTTTCGACCTTTCCCTTCCATTGCGCGAGCAGATCGACCAGGCGAAACGCCGCCTGCAGATCGAGCAGCGCCGGCGGGCGAAAGCGGGGGACGTCCAGTTGCAGACGGTCAAGACGCTGGCGCCCCGCTGGCGCCGATATCTGCGGTTGCTCGATGCACTGGATGAAGGGGTGGCCGACGAGGCGATTGTCCGGCTGCTCTACGGCGGTGATGCCGATAGGTTGGCGACAGACCGGGCCGAGGCGCGCGGCTTGTGTCAAGGGGGTTATCGGGAGTTACTACGGCTGCCGGAACATTGACTATGC
>JALSTP010000011.1 GCA_026983675.1 Sedimenticola sp. | reverse complement strand
CATCGCCGCTGTAGCCACCCTACAGCAAGATGGGGCAACGCAGTCTGCGGGCCGGCACGCCGCGGCCTGTCTTTGAATATCATAGGGTTAGGGGCTTCAGGCAGGCGCCGGACCTGCGTTCCAGTGCGCTGGACAGGATGTCCAAGTGTCGCGAGTGCATGGATGCACTGGAGCGACCTTGGCAAGGGAACGACCCTTGCCTGCGCACTGCGCCTTGTTCCGGCGCCTGCCTGAAGCCCTGAATGCGATATATATTGTTGCCAGGTTAATATAATAATATTACTCCCGGGAGAGGGGACAGTCGGCCGTTTGGCGCACTTCAAACGGTGATATCCGGCAGCTTCCTACAGCAATTCCTTGGGTCTCTTGAGACGTTCGAGCTTTGCGTGGTGCGCGCGGAGGCGACGCCACGGATCACGGATCTGCAGGACGGCGAGGGTGGCGGTTTTCATAAATCCAAACGCCACCGCGGCGCGCGACTCTTCCGTCACCAGATAGGCGATCAACTCCTCGAGTCCGGGATTGTGACCGACCAGCAGTGCACGTTCTGCCGATTCGGGTATCTTGCCAAGGGCTTCAAGGAGAGCGGGCAGTTCCGCGCCATAGATGTGTTCGTCCCAGACCACTCTGTCGGCTTCGACGGCCAATGCGTCACAGACCATGAGGGTGGTCTCTTTTGCCCGTCGGGCGGGGGAGCTGACGATATAGTCGGGTATCCATCCGTGTTTTCGCATCCACTCGCCCATGAGTGGTGCATCACGTCTTCCCCGTTTGCTGAGGGGGCGTTCGTAGTCGTCCAGGTCGGGTTCGTTCCAGGAGGATTTGGCGTGCCTCAGGATCATCAGTTTGCGTTGCTGTGCTTTCATGCGGCCTCGGATTTTTCGCCGGTATGGTCGTTCAATACGGTCTTGGCCATACGTTTGGCGAAGTAGTAGATTCGCTTGAGTTTCTCGATGATATCCATCTCGATGGTATAGGCCGGGATGCGGTTGGGTTCCTCCGCCACCAAGCGCTGCGCCTGGTGCAGGGCGGCGGAGTCGGCAAGCCGGTCGATCTCCCGCTTCATGCCGATCACTGAACGGGCGAGCGCCTCGTCGTTGCGAGCGACGGAGGCGATGGCGCTGCCGACCGCTTCGGCCACGGAATGGTGAAAGCCTTTGAGGACTTTCTGGGTCGGCTTGCTGATCGCCACCTGCTGGTCGATGCGTTCGTTACCCAGCACAACCAGATTGGTCTCGATGGTGTCGCCGATGTTTTCCAGTTCATTGGTGGCATTCATCAGGCGAAGAAATTGGTCCATTTGTGAGTCGCTCAAGGACTGTTTGCTGATCTTCCCGAGGTATTCGATGGTGGCGGCGTAGAGGGTATCCACTCTGTCGTCGAGCCGTGCTACGTTGCGCAACGCGAGCCGATCGCCGGAGAGGATGGCGGGCATGATACGATCCAGCATCTTGTTCACTGTCTCACCCATGTGTTCGATCTCCAGACGCACACGGTCCAGTGCAAGGCTGGGTGTTGTGAGCAGTTCTTCATCCAGGTATTTGGGCCGGGCCAAGAGTTCCTCCTCTTCGAGCGGGCGATCCGGCACCAGCCATTCCACCAGACGGGCAAGCTGTCCCGTGAACCAGACGAAGATGAAGGTGTTGGCGATGTTGAACAGCGAGTGGGCGTTCGCGATCTGGCGGGGGACCTCTGCCGCCAGTCGCGCGTTACCCGTCATATCGGGATGGCTGGGCGACAACCAGGTGACGATTTCCGCCAGCAAGGGGATGAATCCAAGCCAGAGAAGTACGCCGGCTACATTGAACAGCACATGGACGACCGCGGCCCGAAGCGCCTCCCGGGGTTTGCCGATGGCCGCCAGCAGGGCGGTGACGCAGGTGCCGATATTGGAGCCGAATATGAGTGCAATGCCGGCAGGGAGAGTGATGAGGCCCTGGCCGGCCATCACGATGATGATGCCGGTGGTGGCGGAGGAGGACTGGATGAGGGCAGTGAACGCCGCTGCCACGAGGATACCCAATATCGGGTTTTCCAACTGGGTCATGAAGTCGAGGAAGGGGGGATAGCTGCGCAAAGGGCTCATCCCGTCGCTCATCACGTTCATGCCGAAAAACACCAGTCCCAGGCCCATGGTAATGGCGCCGTAGTGCCGGATGCGCTCATTCTTCGAGATGAAGAGTGCAGCGAAGCCGACCGCAATGATCAGCAGGGCGATCTTGGTGACCTTGAAGGCAATGATCTGGGCGGTGATGGTGGTGCCGATGTTGGCGCCCATGATGATGCCGATAGACTGGGCGAAGGAGAGCAGCCCCGCCGTGATGAAACCAACCACAAGAACGGTGGTCACCGAGGATGACTGGATGACAGCGGTCACAAAGGCGCCGGTGACCACGCCCATGAATCGGTTGGTGGTGAGCCGTGCGAGGATGTTTTTCATGCGGTCGCCCGCGACGGCCTTCAACGCCGTGGCCATCTGCTCCATCCCATAGAGAAACAGGGCGAGGCCGCCGAACAGGGTCATGCCCATCATGCCCAGATCGATAGAGGTGGGGGGTGAGTTCTTTCCGCCGATGACCGACGCCGCAAGTGCGGTGAGGGGCAGACTGGCCAGGCCAAGCAGTAGCAGTCGTCGCGATGAAAAGGCGGGTCGATGTTCTCTTCCGGCCGGCGTCATTGCTTGGGCGGTGCTTCTTTGACCACGGTGACAGGGAGAGGCGAGAGGCGGACCAACTGTTCCGCCACGGAGCCGAGCAAGAGATGTTTGAGTCCGGTGCGGCCCTGGCTGCCCATGATGATCTGACTTGCGTGGAACTTGTCCGCGACTTCAAGGATCCGGGTGACGGGCAGTCCCTTCACCACGATCTGGGTTTTCTTTTTCATCTTCTTGAATGTTGGGCATTGCCCCATGGTGTCCGTCAGGAACCGATGGAACATCTCTTCGGCCCGGTCCTCGATACGCCGCAGCTGCTTTTTGCCCAGACCCGCAGAATAATAGCCTGGCATCGACCCCGGGTCATGCACGACATGAAGGACGATCAGCGGCTGTTCCACGCATTTGGCGATATGTGAGGCGAAGCACAGGGCCTCTGCCGAGGGGGACGAGAAATCCACGGGGACCAGAATTGGATGATGGGTCTTTTTTGTTTTCACCGCGGTGGCTTTTCCTCTGACTGCAGGCGCTGTTGATCTGGAGCATTGACTTTCATTTGTGTGCAGAGAGATTGATTCTAAATAACCTGAATCATCGGGTATTCTGATAGTATTTTTACTATACGCCAGAGAGCAACAGACGCAAGGAGATACATTATGAAGACGACCAATCCCATCGCCTCCCTGTTTGGGCACTCGCCGTTCAAGCCGATGCAGGAGCATATGCGCGCTGTCAAGGACTGTGTATCCGAGGTGCCGGGACTGTTCGATGCACTCGTGAACGGCGATGAGGAGGCGCTGGTGGCCGCCAAAGAGCGCATTTTCGAGAAGGAGCAAGAGGCGGACGATCTCAAGAATCAACTGCGCAGCCATCTGCCCAAGAGCCTGTTCATGCCGGTGGATCGGCGTGACCTCCTGGACTTGCTCGACGTGCAGGACAGCATCGCTGATGTGGCCCAGGATTGCGCGGGTCTCCTGGTGGAGCGGAATATGGAGGTGCCCGAGCCCATGAAGCAACCGCTCCTGGCGCTGGTCAAGCGCTGTGTGGAGACGGCCTATTTTTCCGCCAAGATCATCGAAGAGCTGGATGAGTTGCTCGAGATGGGCTTTCGCGGCCGCGAGGCCAGCCAGGTGAGCGATATGGTGGACAAGCTGAACAGCATCGAAGACGAGACGGATGAGCTGGGTATGGTGCTCACGAAGGTGTTGTTCGAGAATGAGGACGAGATGAAGCCCGTTTCGGTGGTGTTCTGGTACCAGTTGATCCAGTGGATCGGGGATATCGCCGATTATGCCGAGAAGGTGGGGGACCGGTTGAGGTTGCTGATCGCGCGTTAGCGGTCAATCGAATAATGATATTAACCCGGCAACACTATATATCGTATTCAGCCGTGGCGTGCCGGCCCGCAGGCTGCGTTGCCCCATCTTGCTGTAGGGTGGCTACAGCGGCGATGGGCCGCCTTGCTGCGAACCGGCACGCCACGGCTGAATACGATATATAGTGTTGCCGGGTTAATAATGCCGGTCCATGGCCTGCGGATAATCAAGAAGTTAAGGAGTCTACGATGGAAATCATTGCTGAATGGGGGAATGTGTTCATTGCGCTTGCAGTGATCTTTGGTCTCTATATGACATGGGGGATTGGCGCCAACGATGTGGCCAATGCCATGGGGACTTCAGTGGGATCCGGTGCCGTGACGGTCCGGCAGGCCATTATCATAGCGGCTGTCTTTGAATTCAGCGGCGCCTTCATCGCCGGTGGGTCGGTGACCAAGACGATACGCAAGGGTATTATCGACCCCGCTGCCATCACCGGCCATCCGGAACTGCTGGTCTATGGAATGCTCGCGGCGCTGCTGGCGGCAGCGATCTGGCTGATGGTGGCATCGGCAAAGGGTTGGCCGGTCTCCACCACCCACTCGATTGTGGGCGCCATCGTGGGTTTCGCCGTGGCCGGGATCGGCATCGATGCGGTGAACTGGGGCAAGATCGGCAAGATCGTGGCGAGTTGGGTGGTCTCGCCGTTGCTGGGTGGCTTGATCGCCTATTTGCTCATGATGAGTATTCGCTGGCTGATACTCAACACCGAAAAACCGTTTGAAAAGGCCAAGACATGGGGACCCGTCTACGTCTTTTTGGTGGGATGGATCGTGAGCCTGGTGACACTGTTCAAGGGGTTGAAGCACCTCAATCTGCATTTCTCCATCGGCGAGAGCTTTCTCGTGGCGACGGCGATCGGACTGGTTTCCGCCATCATTGGCAAGATACTCATCAGTAAGATTCAGGTGGACAAAGCGGCGGAGAAAGACTTTCATTTCGCCAGCGTCGAGAAGGTCTTCGTGCCGTTGATGATATTTACCGCTTGTGCGATGGCCTTTGCCCATGGATCGAATGACGTGGCCAATGGCATTGGCCCTCTCACCGCGGTGGTGTCCATCGTCCAGAGTGGCGGTGAAGTGGCGCAAAAAGCGGCATTGCCTCTGTGGATATTGATACTCGGTGGTGTAGGTATCGTGGTTGGCCTTGCCACCATGGGGTACAGGGTGATGCGCACCATTGGCACTCACATTACCGAACTCACGCCCAGCCGCGGCTATTGCGCGACGCTGGCTGCCGCAACGACGGTGGTACTGGCGTCCAAGACTGGCTTGCCGGTATCGACCACTCACATCGCAGTGGGTTCGGTGATGGGAGTAGGGCTTGCCCGTGGCGTGGGGGCGCTGGATCTCAGGGTGATTGGGAATATCATCGTTTCATGGATTGTGACGCTGCCGGCGGGGGGCGTGCTTGCGATGTTGTTCTTCTTTATATTGCAGGGAATATTTGGTTAGCCCCTGAGTTCATGGAAAATCGGGTGGAAGCCGTCAAATGACGGGATCTCCCGCCCGATCGGGATAAAAAAACCGGCCACAGAGTGCTCTGTGGCCGGTTTTCTATTGCCGTACTGAAATGGACTTACTTGCCGCCCATTCCGGACATGCCGCCCATTCCGGACATGCCGTTCATTCCGGACATACCGCCCATTCCGGACATACCGTTCATTCCAGACATACC
>JALSTP010000010.1 GCA_026983675.1 Sedimenticola sp. | reverse complement strand
GAGAGTGTGGTGCTGATTCACGGAATATGGATGGTGGGCATAGAGCTCAGGCTCCTGGGCCGGCGCCTGCGCGCGTGCGGCTTCCGGGTATTCTACTTCCACTATCCGAGTCTGCGACGCACGCCAGCAGAGAATGCGGCGCGGCTCGATGCCTTTTTGCACGAGGTGCCGGGTGAGCAGGTCCACCTGGTGGCCCACAGCCTGGGCGGTATCGTGGTGATGCACCTGTTCAATCGTTTTCCACCGCAGCGGCCAGGCCGGGTGGTGCTGTTGGGCTCACCGGTACAGGGGAGTGCGCCGGCGCGCAGGATCGGGCGAATCCCCGTTCTACGTTGGCTCCTGGGTCGGTCGATGGCGAAAGGGCTGGGCGGAGGTGTTCCTGCCTGGCGGGAAGGCAGAGCGTTGGGAGTGATCGCGGGCACGCGGGGCCCCGGCATCGGCAGTCTGATCGGCGGACTGGAAGTGCCCAATGATGGCACGGTGGCGCTTTCGGAGACCCAACTTCCCGGCGCCACTCAGCGCATCCATTTGCCGCTGAGTCACACTGCGCTGGTGTTTTCACGCCAAGCGGCGGAAGAGACCTGCCACTTTTTGCATACGGGGCGTTTTTCGAAACATCATCGGTAGAGTAGGATCGAGGTTCCTGCTCCGCGCCACAGATGGTAGAATTCCTCCATTTCAAGGGCAGAAGGGGGTGTCATGGCGGGTCACAGTAAATGGGCCAACATCAAACATCGCAAGGCGGCGCAGGACAAGAAGCGCGGAAAGATATGGACCAAGCTGATCCGTGAAGTGACGGTGGCGGCGCGTACGGGTGGCGGTGATCCGGAGGCCAACCCCCGTCTGCGGCTGGCGGTGGACAAGGCGCTGGCGGCCAACATGCCGAAAGACACCATCGAGCGCGCCATCAAACGCGGCGCTGGTGGCGCGGAGGGCGAGAACTACGAAGAGTTGCGCTACGAGGGTTACGGTCCCGGTGGCAGTGCCGTGATCGTGGATTGCATGACTGACAACCGTAATCGCACCGCCTCCGAGGTGCGCCATGCCTTTACCAAGGCCGGCGGTAATCTGGGCACCGACGGCTCGGTGGCGTATATGTTCAGCAAGACCGGTATTCTCAGCTACGCGCCGGGGGTGGATGAGGATACGGTGATGGAGGCCGCCCTGGAAGCGGGGGCGGAGGATGTGATCACCAATGACGACGGCTCCATCGACGTCATTACGGCGCCGGAGGATTTTCAAAAGGTCAAAGACGCCATGGTGGCGGCAGGCCTTGAACCGGAGGCGGCGGAGATTACCTTCGAGGCTTCCACCAAGGCCGAACTGGATCGGGAAACGGCGGAGAAGCTGTTGCGTCTGGTGGATGCCCTGGAGGATCTCGATGACGTGCAGAACGTCTATACCAATGCCGAAATTCCAGACGATGTCATGGAGGCCCTGAGCTGACTGGCCATACCCGCCACAGCGGCGGCACGACCCGCGGAATGCGCCGGATCCTTGGCATCGATCCCGGCTCCCGTGTCACCGGCTATGGTGTGATCGACAGTGACGGTCGGCGCAGCGTACATGTGGCCAGCGGTTGCGTGCGAATGAAAGACGCCCCCTTCCCGGCCCGGCTGGGCATGATCTACCGTCGGTTGAGCGCGGTGATCGCGGACCACCGTCCCGAGGCGTTCGCCATCGAGCAGGTGTTCATGGCACGCAACGCCGCCTCCGCGCTCAAGCTGGGGCAGGCGCGGGGCGCGGCGATCTGCGCGGGGGTCAATTACGGGCTCGAGGTGTATGAGTATGCGCCGCGTTCGGTCAAACAGGCGCTGGTGGGCGGTGGCGGGGCAGACAAAGGGCAGGTGCAGCATATGGTGCGGGTGATCCTCTCGCTCTCCGAAGAGATGGCGGAAGACCAGTCGGATGCGCTGGCTGTGGCCATCTGTCATGCCCACACCTGGCCGGCGGCCAGGGCCGTGGGGGCGCGTGGGGGATGGCAGCGGTGATAGGGCGTCTGCGCGGTGAGATTGTCCACAAGCGGCCGCCGGCGCTGTTGCTGGATGTGAATGGCGTGGGTTACGAACTCGAGGCGCCCATGTCCACCTTCTACGTGCTCCCGGAGCGGGGCGCGCAGGTGGTGCTCTACACCCATTTGCAGGTGCGCGAGGATGCCCATAGCCTGTTCGGTTTCGCCAGCGAGACAGAAAAGGCGATGTTCCGGGCCCTGCTCAAGGTCAATGGCGTGGGCGCGCGCATGGCGCTGGCCATCCTCTCGGGGATGAGCGCGGAGGAGTTCGCCCAGTGCGTGCAGGGGGAGGATGTGACCTCCTTGACCCGTATCCCCGGCATCGGCAAAAAGACGGCCCAGCGGCTGATTGTGGAGATGCGCGACCGGCTGGAGCAGATGGGTGTGCGCGCCGAAGCGGGCGCCCTTGCGGCCCGGCCGGCGGCCGCCGCAGCCGGGGACGGCAGTGGTGGCGCGGTGGCGGACGCTGTAAGCGCCTTGGTGGCGCTGGGTTACAAGGCCCCCGAGGCGAACCGCATGGTACGGGCCGTGGAGAGCGGGGGGCTGACAAGTGAAGAACTGATCCGGGCGGCGCTCCAGTCCACCACGAAAAGGGGCAAGAACCGGTGAACGAGGCAGACCGTATCATCAGCCCCGAGGCGGTCTCCGACGACGAGGCCCTGGACCGCGCCATCCGCCCCCGTCGGTTGGCGGACTACGTGGGCCAGCCGGCGGTGCGCGAGCAGATGGAGATCTTCATTCACGCCGCGCGGGGCCGCGAAGAGGCGCTCGATCATGTGCTCATTTTCGGCCCGCCGGGGCTGGGCAAGACCACCTTGGCCCACATTCTGGCCCAGGAGATGGGGGTGCAATTGCGCCAGACCTCCGGTCCGGTGCTGGAAAAGCCCGGTGATCTGGCGGCGTTGCTCACCAACCTGGAGCCGGGCGACGTGTTGTTCGTGGACGAGATCCACCGTCTCAGCCCGGTTGTGGAGGAGGTGCTCTATCCGGCGATGGAGGACTACCAACTCGACATCATGATCGGCGAAGGTCCGGCGGCGCGCTCCATCAAGCTCGACCTCGCGCCCTTCACCCTGGTGGGGGCCACTACCAGGGCGGGACTGCTCACCTCGCCATTGCGCGACCGGTTCGGCATCGTGCAACGGCTGGAGTTCTACAGCCGGGAAGATCTGACCCATATCGTCACCCGTTCGGCCGGAATCCTGAACATTGGCATCGAGCCGGCGGGGGCGGGGGAGATCGCGCGCCGTTCGCGCGGTACGCCGCGGATCGCCAACCGGCTGTTGCGGCGGGTGCGGGACTATGCGCAGGTGAAGGGCAACGGCGTGGTGACGGCGGAGATCGCCGACCGCGCGCTGGCCATGCTGAAGGTGGACAACAACGGTTTTGATCAGATGGATCGCACCTTGTTGGCGGCGGTGATCCAGAAGTTCGATGGCGGCCCGGTGGGCGTGGACAGCCTGGCAGCGGCCATCGGCGAGGAGCGCGGCACCATCGAGGACGTGCTGGAGCCCTATCTGATCCAGCAGGGGTTTCTGATGCGCACCCCGCGCGGGCGGGTGGCGACCCAGGCCGCCTACCTGCATTTTGGCCTCAAGCCTCCCCAGGGGGGCGAGGGCGCGATCTCGGGGGGCAACGACCTCTTCGATGGCCTCCAATCAACGTGAAGAAATGTGAACAAGTGAATGAATTTCTCTGGACTGTACGTGTCTACTACGAAGATACTGACGCCGGCGGCGTGGTGTTCTATGCCAACTACCTCAAATTCATGGAACGGGCGCGCACCGAATGGCTGCGCAGCGCGGGGTTTCAGCAGAGCCGGCTGGCGGAGGAGGAAGGCGTGGTCTTCGCGGTGAGACGTGTGCAGCTCGACTTTCTGCGTCCTGCGCGCCTCGATGACCGCCTGGATGTGAGTGTCCAACAGGTGAACCGGCGCCGGGCCAGCATGGAGATCGAACAGGAGGTGCGGCGCGGCAGAGAGGTCCTCTGCCGCGGCAAGGTGGAAATAGTGTGTGTGGATGCGCAGCGGTTTCGTCCCCATGTCATCCCGGACACGATTTTAGCGGAGATTGCCCATGGGGACTGACCTTTCCTTTGTAACCCTTGTCCTGAACGCCAGCCCGGTGGTGCAGGCGGTGATGGCGCTGCTGGCGTTTGCCTCGTTGCTTTCGTGGTCGATGATCTTCGACCGCTCGCGGGTATTGAAGAAGGCGAAGGTGGCGGCCGAGGGCTTCGAGCACCGGTTCTGGTCCGGCGGCGATCTGGGCAAGCTCTACCGGGAGATCGAAGGCGACCCGAAGACCGCCCGGGGGATGGCCGCCATCTTCCGTGCCGGATTCAAGGAATTCGCCCGCCTGCGGGAGAAAAAGCAGATCGAACCCATGGCCGTGGTGCAGGGCGCGCAGCGCTCCATGCGTGTGGCCCTGAGCCGTGAGATGGAAGACCTGGAGAACCATCTGCCCTTTCTGGCCACGGTGGCTTCCACCAGTCCTTACGTCGGACTGTTCGGCACCGTATGGGGCATCATGAACGCCTTTCATGCGCTGGGGAACGTCAAGCAGGCCACTATAGCGCTGGTGGCGCCTGCCATCGCCGAGGCGCTGATTGCCACCGCCATGGGTCTGTTCGCGGCGATTCCGGCAGTGATTGCCTACAACCGCTATGTGGCGGACGTGGAACGGTTGAATAACCGCTACGACGACTTCCTGGAGGAGTTCTCCAGCATCCTGCAGCGCCGCGCGCACGTCTGATCCCATGGCCAAACAGAGACAAAGACACCGCCCCATGGCCGAGATCAACGTTGTCCCCTACATCGACGTGATGCTGGTGCTGCTGGTGATTTTCATGGTCACCGCGCCCCTCCTCACCCAGGGGGTGAGGGTGGAACTTCCCGAGGCCGACGCGAATCCCTTGCCACCGGATCAAGAGGATCCGCTGGTGGTCACCGTGGACAAGGCCGGGAATCTCTATATCAACGTGGGTGAAAACAAGCGGCAGCCGGTAGAACCGGATGCGCTCATGGTGCGCGTGCGGGCGGTGCTCAAATACAAGCCCAAGACGCCGGTGATGGTACGTGGCGACAAGGCCGTGGAATACGGTCAGGTGGTGCGCGCCATGGTGTTGCTGCAACAGGCGGGGGCCACGTCCGTGGGGCTGATCACCGAACCGCCGGAGGGCGCGGGCTGATGTGGCAGGTCATCCGGCGCAACCCCATGGCGGTGTTCATGGCGATACTCCTGCATATCGCCTTGGCCGCCTTTCTCATCTTCGGTGTGGACTGGAAGGAGAAGCCGAAGATGGCTGCGCTGCCCAAGGCGGATGTGGTGCAGGCGAAGGTGATCGACGCCAGGCAGGTGGACGAGGAGGTTGAGAAGCTCAAGCTTGCCGAAACGGTCAAAAAGGCCCGCGCGGAGGCAGAGAAGAAGCGGCTGGAAGAGATCAAGCAGAAGGCCGAGATGGAAAAGAAGCGCCTTGCCGAGTTGGAGCACAAGCGCCAGGAAGCGGAAAGGGAGCGCAAGCGGGCAGAGAAGAAGCGCCAGGCCGAGATCAAGCGCAAGGCGGAGGCGGAGAAGAGGCGTCTCGCCAAGCTGAAAAAGGAACGGGAGGCGTTGGAGAAACAACGTAAGGCGGAGGAACAGCGCCTGGCCGCGCTGGAGAAGAAGCGCAAGGCCGAGGAGAAGAAGCGCAAGGAGGAGGCGGCCAAGAAAAAGGCGGAAAAGGAAAAGCGCAAGGCGCTCGAGGCCAAAAAGAAGGCCGAGGAAAAGAAACGGAAGGCGGCGGAGGCCAAACGCAAGGCCGAGGAAAAAAGGCGTAAGGCGGCCGAGGCGAAGGCACTGGCGGCGAAAAAGAAGCGCGAGGCGGAACTCCAGGCCCAGGCCCAGAAGGAACAGGACGCGCGCGAGATCGACGGTTACAATCGCGCCATCAAGCGTAGCATCGAAGGCGTATGGGTTTATCCCTCAGGCAGTGGGGAGGGCTTGGCCTGTACCCTGCGGATCAGGTTGGGCGCCGGGGGGGCGGTGCTGGATGCCCAGGTGGTGAAGAGCAGCGGCAACAGCGCCTTCGACCGCTCCGCGGTGGCCGCCGTCTACAAGGCCGATCCCCTGCCGGTCCCGGATGGCCGGTTGTTCGAAGAATTTAGAGACTTTCAACTTGTTTTTGCCCCCAAAGGATGAAAAAAGCTGCATGATGAAAAAACTCCTATTTTTGTTGTTGATCGGTTGGGCCGGTGTGACGCAGGCGGCGTTGACCATCGAGATCACCGAGGGCGCGGAGGGTGCGCTGCCAATGGCTGTCGTGCCTTTTGGCTGGAGTGGGCCCGGTGCCCCACCAAAGGAGAAGATCGGTGCGATCGTGGCGGCCGATCTGGCGCGCAGTGGCCGTTTCAAACCCCTCCCGGAGGGCGATATGCTGGCGCACCCCCACTCTGGAGCGGAAGTGGAGTTCCGGGACTGGAAGGCGCTGGGCATCGACAGCCTGGTGGTCGGGCAGATCACGCCCCACGGCAACGGCGGCTATCAGGTGCGCTTTGAACTCTTCGACGTGTTCCGCGGCGAGCAACTGGTGGGTTACAGCATCCCCACCACCGCCCGGCAGTTGCGCACCACCGCACATCGGATTGCCGACATCGTCTACGAGAAACTCACTGGGCAACGTGGCGCTTTCGCCACCCGGATCGCCTATATCACCTCCCTGCGTCAGGCGGATGGCAGTAAAAAGGTTTCCCTGCGCATCGCCGACGCGGACGGCTACGATCCTCAGACTATCGTGTCTTCGAAAGAGCCCCTGATGTCGCCTGCCTGGTCGCCGGATGGCCGGCGCATCGCCTATGTCTCGTTTGAAAAGCACCGGCCGGCGATCTACATCCAGGAAGTCTTCACCGGTCGGCGTCAGAAGGTCGCGGCCTATCCCGGCATCAACAGCGCCCCCGCCTGGTCGCCGGACGGCCGTCAACTGGCCATGACGTTGTCAAAGGATGGCAACCCCGATATCTTCGTCCTGGATCTCGCCAGCCGCAAGATCCGGCCGCTGACCCGCCACTATGCAATCGACACCGAACCCTCCTGGTCGCCGGATGGCAAGAGTATCGTCTTTACCTCCGACCGGGGCGGGAGCCCGCAGATCTACCGGGTGCCGGTGAGCGGTGGCCAGGCGCGGCGGGTGACCTTCGAAAACAACTACAACGCGCGTGCGTCCTATTCGCCGGACGGCAAGAAGCTTGCCCTGGTGACGCGCGTCGACGGCGCCTTTCGCATTGCCGTATTGGATATCGCTTCGGGCCGTATGCAGGTGCTGAGCAATGGGAAGCTCGATGAATCCCCCAGCTTTGCGCCCAACGGCAGCATGATCATCTATGCCACAAAAGAAAAAGGGCGCAGCGTGCTTGCGGCGGTGTCGGTGGATGGCCGTGTGCGCCAACGCCTGGCATTGGATGTCGGCGACGTGCGCGAACCGGTATGGTCACCTTACAGTCAACAGGAGAGGAGTTATTGATGATGAAGATTTCCTTGATGCGCAGCATCCCCATGCTGCTGGCGGCGCTGCTGTTTGCCGGTTGTTCCTCCACGCCGACCGTGGAGCAGGAGGCCCAGGTGGCCGACCATTCAGTTGGGGCGGGTACTGGCGCATCCACTCAGGGTGCGGCCGCGCAGGGTGCCTGGACAGGGAACCCCCTGGACGATCCCAACAGCCCGCTCTCCAACAAGGTGATTTATTTTGATTTCGACCGCAGCGAGGTGAAGCCGGAATATCTCGACACCCTTCGGGCGCATGCAGAATATCTCGCCAGCCACCCCGACGTGACGGTGACCATCGAGGGCCACTGTGACGAACGCGGCACCCGCGAGTACAATCTCGCCCTTGGTGAGCGCCGCGCCAATGCCGTTGCCAACCTGCTCACGGCGGAAGGGGTGGCGCGTAGCCAGATCACCACCATCAGTTACGGCGAAGAGCGTCCCATCGATGAAGGGCATGACGAGACCGCCTGGGCCCTGAACCGGCGGGCAGTGCTGGTGTATTGATTGACTGTCAAGGAGTAAAGCCGATATGAAGGCGCGGATCATCGCATTGGGACTTTTGGCGTTGTCTGCCCCCGTCTGGGCGGCACCGCCTCCGGTAGAGGCATCCCTCGACCAGCGGTTGCAGCGGATTGAGCGCATGCTGCGCAATCAGAGCCTGTCGGACATCATGTTGCGGCTGCAGCGGCTGCAACAGGAGGTGCAGCAATTGCGAGGCGAGCTTGAGATACAGGCGCACGCCATCGAGTCGATCAAAAAGCGGCAGCGGGATCTCTATCTCGACATCGACAAGCGTCTGAGCCAGATGAAAGGGGAGGGTGCCGGGGCATCCTCTCCGGCGGCGCCTGCGTCGACAGCCTCGGGTGCGCCAACTCCGGCCCCCACGCCATCGGCCGCCAAAGGCGCGGCTGTTTCCGGAAAGTCCCCTGCGGGAGGAGAGGAAGAGGAGTATCAAAAGAGTTTCGGTCTCCTCCGGCAGGGGCGTTATGACCAGGCGATAGCGGCCTTCAAGTCATTCCTGAAGCGTTACCCCGGCAGCGATTTCGCTGACAATGCCCAGTACTGGCTGGCCGAGGCCTATTATGTGAACCAGGACTTCAAGGCCGCTTTGCAGGCGTTCACCAAGGTGGTGGACGCCTATGGCTCCAGTCCCAAGGTACCTGGCGCCATGCTGAAGATCGGTTATGTCCATCAGGAACTCCATGAGAACGACGAGGCGCGGGCAGTTTTCAATCGTCTGATCAAGGCGTATCCGGATTCTTCAGAGGCGCGTCTGGCAAAGCGCCGGCTGGAGGCCCTCGACAAGCGCTGATGCCCTCGCTTTCAGCCGTCGATACAGGGGCGCCAGGCCGGCGTCCCCACCCCATGTCACAGTTACGCATTACCGAGATCTTCCATTCCCTGCAGGGTGAAGGGCTGAGCACTGGGCAGCCCACTGTGTTCGTCCGCTTGACAGGGTGTCCCTTGCGTTGCCGATACTGCGATACGGCCTACGCATTCAAGGGCGGTGAGTGGATGGCGGTCGGTGACATCGTGCGACGGGTGCAGGGCTACGGAACACGCGAGGTGCTGGTGACTGGCGGCGAACCCCTTGCCCAGAGCGCCTGCCGGGAATTGCTCAGGGTGCTCAGCGATGCCGGGTACCGGGTGTCGCTGGAGACCAGTGGCGCGGTGTCGCTGGCCGATGTGGATCCCCGCGTGGCCATCGTTATGGACCTCAAGACACCGGCTTCGGGCGAGATGGCGAAGAACCTGGAGTCCAACATCGACCGGCTCGGCGAGGGGGACCAGATCAAGTTTGTGATCTGCGACCGGGACGATTATCTCTGGTCGGTGGACAAGGTGAGAGAACTGGGGCTGGCAGAACGTTGTACCGTACTTTTTTCGCCGGCGAGTGGGGCGCTGGCCCCCCGCGATCTGGCGGAATGGATCCTCGAGGATCGCCTGCCCGTGCGTTTCCAGATCCAGTTGCACAAGATATTGTGGGGCGACGAGAAAGGTCGGTAAGCCATGAGTGAACAGCGGAAAAAGGCGGTGGTCCTGGTTTCAGGCGGTCTCGATTCCGCCACTGTGCTCGCTATCGCGCGGGAGCGGGGCTATGCTTGTCATGCCTTGAGCATGGACTACGGCCAGCGCCATCGCGCTGAACTGGCGGCCGCCCGGCGTGTGGCGGATGATCTGGGGGCCGTAGAGCACCGTGTCGTGCGCATCGGCCTGGAGGCGCTGGGCGGATCGGCGCTCACTGACCCCACCATTGCTGTCCCTGCGCAGACGGAGGAGGGTATTCCGGTGACCTATGTCCCAGCGCGCAATACGGTGTTTCTCGCGCTGGCCCTCGGCTTTGCCGAAGTGATCGGGGCGCGCGACCTCTTCATCGGCGTCAACGCCGTGGATTACTCTGGCTATCCCGACTGCCGGCCGGAGTTCATCGAATCCTTCGAGCACCTGGCCGCTGTCGCCACCAAAGCCGGGGTCGAAGGCGCGCAGTTCCATATCCATACCCCCCTGATCCACCTCACCAAGGCGGAGATCATCCGCGAGGGCCTGCGCCTGGGTGTCGACTACGCGCGCACCGTCTCCTGCTACCAGGCGGATGAAGAGGGTCGCGCCTGCGGTGTGTGCGACTCCTGCCGCCTGCGGCGGGCAGGCTTCGAGGCCGCGTCTGTCGCCGATCCCACCCGCTACCGCAGCCGCTGACCGCCAACGTGGCCGCAAGCCGGACTTCGTTCCGCTGATATACCTTGGGTCCCTTCCATCGGGCGTCGGAATGGCGCTTTGTGACGTTTTCTGAGTTTTCTCGACAGGCAGATTCCGTCAAGGCGCGCTTCTCCCTGCCGTTATGCAAGGGAGTATACGTAAGGAGATTCGTGTCGGATGATGCTCGGATTTGTCGCCTGGGCCGCCGCGATTGCCGTGGTGGTTGCCCTGATTGCATACCTCTATGTGTTGCGCCGGGTGCTGGGTGTCCGGATACTGCGCCCGCATGTGGACGAGGCGGGTGGCGCACAACCCGATCCGTTGTTCACGGAAGATTTTTCCCGGGCCGACGGATTGTTGCAGTCACTGGGTTTTGAATCTCGCTACTGGATGCGCTTCGACAATCCGCCAGATCAAGGGCCTCAACTCGTGCGCGTCTATCATCATCGTGAAGAACCGGCCGTGGCCCGGGTCTATGCCCCTTTTTCCAGTCTGCATATCAATGGACCCTGGATCGAATTCGGTTCACGTCTGCGGGAGGGGCGGGAATTGTCCACGGTAAACGGCTGGTCACATTTGCTGGACGGAGACAGCCCCCTGCTTGTCATTCAGGATTCCCAGGGCGTGTCCTTGGAGGCGCAGTGGCGATTGCATCGCAAAGCGATCCGGCAACACGCGGCCGAGATCGAGCCGCTCGCCACCCCGGGAGAGGAGGTCCGACACTTAAATGGATTGCTCGAACAGCAGTTTGATCATCTCCGTTCCCGTAACAGGATCTGGCGCACGGAAGAGGGTGTCTGGCGCTATCGTCTCGGCGCCGCCTTGCCTTTGGCCGTGAAAATTCTGCGAGGGACATTGCGAAGCGGAAAACCGGCCATTTCCGCCCCGACGGTTCCGCTGTCTCCGCAGCGGGAGGCGTGGTTCTTCCGGCGTTGGCGGGAGGAGAAACGCCGTACCGTCCCGCCTGCTTCGGTGCAGCTCCGGCTGCTGCTGTTCACGTCCCTGTTGTTCGTGGTGCTCGGTGGACTGGTATGGGACTGGGCTTTCACACTCATGGTGGGGTTGGTGATTGCCGTCCATGAGCTGGGACACTATCTGACGATGCGGGCATTCGGTTACCGCGATCTGCAGATGGTGCTGATTCCCCTGATGGGGGGAGTGACCACCGGTGCGGAGCGGAACGGACATCCATTGAAGCGGGTGTTGGTCTCGCTGATGGGGCCGTTGCCGGGTATCTTCATCGGAATCGCATTGTTGTTCGCCACCGGTGGCACATCCGACTCCCCGCTCTTTGAACTTGGGCTGATCTTTCTCCTGATCAATGCGCTCAATCTCTTGCCGGTGCTACCACTGGATGGGGGTTGGATCGTGCGTGAGGCCATTCCTGAACGCTGGTGGCCGGCGATCGTGCTCGTCAACCTGTTCAGTATCCTGGTCTTGCTGGTGGCCGCTGCCTATCTTTTGGAACCTCTGTTCCTGTTGCTTGCACTGGTTCCCCTGGGGGGTGCCCTGGGCGCCTACAGACAGCATCGCATACTCGAGCGGGCGCGCCGCGAACTCCCCGATGGGGCGGATGAGCAGACGGCGGTGATGGCGGTACTGAACGCTATCCATGCGCAGACGCCGAAGCCGGAGGGCGCCGCGGCAAAGCGCTTCTCCAACGTGGAGACCCTGCTTCGCCAGCTCAGGCATCCTCCTAAGAGCGCAGTCATGGCAACCGGGTTGCTCGGGATTTATCTCGCGGCATGGATGTTGCCGTTTGCGCTCTTTGCCTACACGCCTGCCGGTGAAACCGTCCTGACCTATACGCGCAGTTGGCTGCAGACATGGAGGGGCGATCCCGTGGATTACGAGGAGGTTCGGCGGGAGATCGCCGGTCTTTCCGTACCCCAACTGCTGCAACGATGGCGTGAGGAGAGGGGCGATGTCCAGGAAGACGGTACCGGAGTGCCCGGTGGGGAAGCAGAGGTTGTGGCAGCGGAGGCACGCCTCGGCCGTCCTCTGCCCTTGTCTTATCGGCACTTCTTGCTATCGGAGGACGGTTGGAAGTTGGGCGAGGGGGCCGGGGCGCTCTGGCCGGCAACACATCTCCAGAAGGTGGATGTACCGGGGACATTGGAGCGGGATCCGGTTTGGCGGCAGACGAAACGGGAGATCACCGAACTCGATATCGTTTCCCCCGCCGACCCAGCCGCAAGGAATCAACGGCTTCCCGTAGATGCGCTGGAAAAGATGATTATGGTGGGCGATACAAGAGATGGCGGGCTCTATCTGCTGGACAGCGACAATATTTTCTACGTGCGTCTGGCTGAAGGGTGGGGTGAGCGATACCCTGATGTGAAGGGACTCTTGGTAAACCGTTATCTCCAGGAAAGAATCACGTCCCACTGGGCGCGGTTCCAATAGGCGCTCGTGCGCGCCGTCAACCGACATACTTTGTGTTCCCGAGGGAGTATGCCACTGAATACGAATTATATTGTTGCCGGGTCAACAGAATAAAGGCGGGCAAGCCCGCCCTTCACCTTCCGCCCCGACTAGGGTATGATGCCCGCCTTTCAACCGGCGCCGTTAGCTCAGTTGGTAGAGCATCTGACTTTTAATCAGGTGGTCGCAGGTTCGATCCCTGCACGGCGCACCAGCCAAAGAAAAAACCCCGCCTTGGCGGGGTTTTTCGCTTTGGGTGGGCAATAATTGCTCAACGGGTGCGAAAGTGGGGCGCTCCATAAGGCGCGGGGCCGCCGACGCCTGAAGGGAGATAGTAGCCGGAGGGGGCTTTGTGACTTTGTCCGCCCATGCCCGACATGCCATTCATGCCCTGCATACCACTCATGCCCGACATGCTGTCCATGCCTTGCATACCGCTCATGCCCGACATGCCATTCATGCCCTGCATGCCGCTCATGCCCGACATGCCATTCATGCCCTGCATGCCGCTCATGCCCGACATGCTGTCCATGCCTTGCATACCGCTCATGCCCGACATGCCGTCCATGCCTTGCATACCACTCATGCCCGACATGCCGCTGCGGGGCTTTGCCGGACCAAAATTGCGCAGCATGGGGGGATGAGTATAACCGCCGGGTCCACTGCCAAAACGGCCGCCGCGCGGTCCGCCGAAGGCCGGACCGCCTGCTCCAGGTCGGGCGCCAAAGCCGGGGCCGCCAGCCCCGGGCCTACCTCCAAATCCGGGACCGGCTGCACCGGGTCCACCTCTGCCGAAGCCGGGTCCACCACCAAAGCCTGGGCCGCCTGCGCCAGGGCCACCGCCGAAACCAGGCCCGCCTGCGGCAGGTCCACCTCTGCCTGGGCCTCTGCCGAAGCCGGGTCCACCACCAAAGCCCGGGCCGCCGGCGCCAGGGCCACCGCTGAAACCAGGCCTGCCTGCGGCAGGTCCACCTCTGCCTGGACCTCTGCCGAAGCCAGGTCCACCACCAAAGCCTGGGCCGCCTGCGCCAGGTCTACCACCAAGACCCGGTCCACCCGCAGCGGGTCCACCTCTGCCCGGGCCCGTGCCGAAACCGGGTCCACCTGACCCAGGCCCACCACCAAAAGCGGGTCCACCGCCGAAACCACCTCCTCGGGGGCCTCCACCGTAGGGGGCCCCATGGGGGCCGCCATAGCGGGGGCCGCGCGGGTTGGAATCAGGGTTGCCCCGGTTGTTTCCATTGAACCACTTATTTGGATTCATCCATTTCGATGGGTTCATCATATTGCCAAAGTCGGCCGCGGAGGCGATTGGCAACGTGCTCATCGATGCGGCCGCCAGCGCGGCGCAACTCAGTAACAGCTTTTTATTCATTACTCTCCATCCTCATATTCAACTGCAGAGGCCACCTTGTGTATTTACCCCTCAATAAGAAGTTAACCAAGTGGAAAAAACGTCGTGCAAAAGTCCAGGTGGCTCGTGTGGAATCAGAATTTTCGTAGGGTTTTCTGTTGTTACAGAGAGTCCCAACGGGACGATTGCGTTTCTAGACTAGCATTCTCTACTACGCATAGGAATCGATATCTCTATATATTCTAATGTTTTGTCATGTATTTCCATGAGAAGGGCAGGGCATGGAGGCTGTTGTCAAGCTGCTATCCAATGTGTTGACATGGGTCAACGGTTGTTTTACCCGGCACTTCAAATCCGGTGCCGAGGGGCGTAATTTCCAAATATAAACCCGGCAACAATATCTATCATATTCAGGGCTTCAGCCAGGCGCCAGCCCTGCGTTACTCCATCTTGCTGTTGGGTGGCTACACCGGCGATGGGCCGCCTTGCTGCGAACCGGCGCGCCGCGGCTGAATACGATATATATCGTTGCCGGGTTAATAATAGAAATACAGAAGGCCGAAAAAAACGGTCCGGCGTTTCCAGTATGTTGGATCTTTATTCCCGCAACGCTGGAACGATTCATAAATCAACCCCGAGGAGGAGAGCGGTTGTGGCGGACACCCTGAAGCGTTTGCTCGAGGTGGAGCGGCAGGCCGAGGCGATTGTCGAATCCGCCAATGAGGCGCGTGAAAAACTCGTACACCAGGCGGTGGCCGAGGCGCGGCTTGCGGAACAGCGTTTCGAGGCGCGTATCGGAGAAATCCGCACGTCCTTTTTGCAAAAGTCGACAGTACGCGCGGAACAGACGATTGCAGAGATGCAGCGGCGCTTCGACGAACGCGAAAAGCAATTACAGGATGTGGCCGACCAGCATCGGGAAGAGGCGTTGCACGCGGCGCTGGCGTTGTTACTTGACCCCGAGCGGGAGTGACCAATGGACAGGGTGCAACGGTATGCCTATGCCAACGCGCGTGTTTCGGTGCTGTCCGGACGGCTCTTCGACGAGGCGTCATTTGAGCGCTTCTTCTCGGCTTCCACTGAAGAGCGTGCCCGCTTGTTGCAGAAGGCGGGCTTGGATTTTCTCGTCGAAATCGAACGGCCAGGCCCCGAGGTGCTCGAACAGGGCCTGATCGCCGCCCTGCTCGATGACTATACCGTGTTGCTCCGGCCTTTGACGGGCAAGGCGCGCGCCTTGGCCGCCTATTGGATGCGTCGATTCGAGATATCCAATTTGAAGGTCATTATTCGAGGCAAGATCGCGGGGCAAGGCCGCGCGATGATCGCGGCTCAGATGGTCGATCTTGGACGTTTCACCACCCTGCCGCTCGATGAGATGCTGCGTACCGAGGACGTGGATGAACTCATCCGTTTCCTGGAGCGTACCACCTTCCAGCATATAGCCCGGGAAGGGCTGAAGGCATTCCGAAAGGACCGGGATCTGTTTGCGCTGGATTCCGCCATCGAACACCGCTATTTCAATGGGCTTGCCGAGATGCGTCGTGGTCTGTCGCAGTCGGAGCGGCAGGCGGTGGACCCTCTGCTTGGCGCCATCATCGATCAGATCAACCTCATATGGTTGATGCGCTATCGTTTCACCTACGGTATGGCCCCTGCGGAGGCCTACTATTTGCTGGTGAGTGGAGGGCGAAATCTGGATGGCGGCAGGCTGATGCTGCTTGCACAGATGGGCAGCGTGGCGGAGGTGGTGGCGCATCTGCCGGAGTCGCTTGGTCGCCGGGTGGGGGGCGCCGTAGAGGTGGTCGCGGTGGAGAGGGCGCTGGAGGCCCATGTAAACGATGTCGCCAAGCGGGTATTGAAGGGGACGGTATTCAATCTCGGCCGGGTCTTCGCCTATCTCCTGCTGCGTGAAAAACAGTTGTTACGTATTCATGCGATTCTCAAGGGTGCCTATCTCGGACTCGATACGGCGGAGATTCGCCGGGGTGCGGGGATGAGCGGGGGAAAGACGGCGAAAGCAGCGGAGGGGGCATGATGCTGAGTCCATTACCCATGAATCGCGTGACGGTGCATCTCCTGACCCGGGATGCGGCGGAGGCCTCCCTGGTTCTGGCCCGCTTTGGCCTGTTTCACCCCGATCGACTGGAGGTGGACGGTGAGGCGTTGCCGGACGCGCCGGGGGAGTCCTACCGGCAGTTGGCGACGAGCGCCGAGACGCGCATGAAGAAGATCGTCGCCTATCTGGGGCTGCGGATCGATACGGTGGAAACGGGGCAGGGCGCCATGATGGCCCTCGATGAACTCGCCGCCATGAACGATGACCTCGGCGCGATATGGGCCGAGTGTTCCGGCCTCGAGGCGCGCATGACCACATTGCGGGATGAGATCAAGCACGTTGATGAACTGCTGAAGAGCCTCGACCGTTTTGAGGTGCTGGACATGGATCTGGCGTTACTCCAAAAGCCGCGCAGCCTGATGGATCTGGAGGTGGGTACATTGCCGGAGAAGAACCTGCAGCGTTATACCACGGCTCTGTCGCTGGCCGGTTATGTGGTGCATCCCTTTCTGATCAGCGAGGGCACCGCTTATGTCATCCGCGCCGGCTTGCCGGGAAGCGGACAGGAGATCGACACCGCCTCGGAGGTGGCGGGATACAGCCGCATCGATATTCCCCCGGAATTTCGTCATCACCCTCAGCAGGTGCGGGAAGAACTGGCCTTGCGCCGCCGGCAGGCATTGGATGCCATCGAGCGGATCGGGCAGGAGATCGTTAAGCTACGGGAACATTATGCGGACCATCTGGCGAAAAGCCATCAGCGGGTAATGTTTGCCATGACCTATGCCATGCTCGCCCCCCACCTACGCGGCAGGGGTGGCTTGAGCGTGGTGAGCGGCTGGGTCCCGCGGCAGGCGGTGGGGCGCTTGGAGGCGGCGCTTGCCGGGGCGTTGGGTGACCGCTTTGTGGTGGAGTCGCGCGAGGCCGGACCAAGGGAGTGTCAACAGGCGCCGTCCATGCTGCAGCATGGGGCCTGGATGCGGCCCTTCATGGCGCTGGTGGGCAACTACGGCACACCGCGATATGGCGAGATCGATCCTACGGTCATTTTCGGTATCAGTTTCATTCTGATGTTCGGCATGATGTTTGGCGATGTCGGCCATGGTGCGGTCATTGCCGTGGGTGGCTGGTTGCTGCGTGACAGGATCAAGGGGTTTGTTCCCTTCGTGATCTCCATCGGCCTGTCATCAATGGTGTTCGGTGTTCTATACGGCAGTCTGTTCGGGTTTGAAGCGGTGATTTCCCCCCTCTGGCAATCGCCGTTGTCGGATCCCGGCCTGATGTTGGAGCTGGCGCTGTACTGGGGGATCGGTTTTATTCTGCTGGCGACGTTGTTGACCATCCGAAACCGGCTGGTGGAGGGGCGATGGCGAGAGGCCCTGTTCGATGGCAAGGGAGTGGCCGGCGTTGCGCTCTATCTCGGCATTCTGTTTGGCGGTTGGCGCTGGTTCGACGCGGGGGCCTTTGGCGCGGCGGCCCTGACGGCCATCTTTATTCCTCTCTTCATCATCCTGGGTTATCACTGGAGAAGGGTGGAGGCGCCGCTTGGTGAGCGGCTGCTGGTGGTGTTCATCGAGGGGTTTGAGACTTTGATGAACTACATCGCCAACACCCTCTCGTTTCTACGTGTAGCGGCCTTCAGTCTGAATCATGTGGCGTTGGCCGTGGCCGTGTTCGCGCTGGCGAACATGATGGGCGGCGTCGGCCACTGGATCACGGTGGTGTTGGGTAATCTGTTCATCCTGGTGATGGAGGGGGCGATCGTGGCCATCCAGGTGCTGCGCCTCGAATACTATGAGGGGTTTTCGCGTTTCTTCACCGGCGACGGACGGAAGTTCGAGCCGCTGACGTTGCCGGTACAGGATTCACAAATATAGTCAGGGGGAGAGAACGATGATGTGGATGGTGGGATTTATGAGTCTGTGTGTGCTGGGTCTGATCGCGAGCGGCGTCTACCTCGAGTTTCGGCCGCTTTCGGTACGGCGCAATCCATCCCCTTTTTTGCGGGGTTCGATTGCGCTCAACCTGCTTCTCTTCGTGACCGCCGAAGTGGGGCTGCTGTTCATCGGCATGCATGACGTCATGGCAGAGACAGCGGCCTCGGCGCCAGGAGGCGGTGGTGAGGTGTCGGTGGGACTGGGGCTGGCGCTGATCGGGATCGGCATCCCCACGGCACTGGCCACCATCGGTGCCGGCATCGCCGTGGGGCCGGTGGGGGCCTCGTCGCTGGCAGTGATCGCGGAAAAGCCCGAGATGCTGGGACGCAGCCTGATCTATCTGGGACTGGCGGAAGGGATCGCTATCTACGGTTTGGTGGTCACCATCCTGCTGCTGGGCAAGATTCCATAGAGAGGGCATCGGCATGACGGGCCAGAGTAGGCATGAAGATGCGCGCGGTACGCGGGTGCTGGCGATGGGGTGTGCCCCATTCACGGACGGCTTCAGTCTGCTGGGGATCGAGGTCTATCCAGAGGCGACGCAGACGCAGATGGAGCAGGT
The DNA here is from genome assembly GCA_026983675.1 of Sedimenticola sp. Taxonomy (GTDB): domain Bacteria; phylum Pseudomonadota; class Gammaproteobacteria; order Chromatiales; family Chromatiaceae; genus JALSTP01. The sequence goes on along the minus strand of JALSTP010000010.1, from coordinate 6,937 downwards.
GCTGGCGTCGATTCTGGAGGCGGAGGAAGAGGCGTTGGTGATCCTGGAACATCATCTGGCACATTGCGATTGCCCGATTCTCGATCAGTGCAGGACGGAGTGCAGCCGCGTGGTCGTGGTGGAGGTGCCCTCGCTGTCGGCGCCGGGCGACTATCATCCTCGGGTGGAGACTCTCGTACAGAGGACGCTTGGGGCGCAGGCCCTGGAGGCGGAATGATGGCGGATCCGAAACAGGTGGAAGCACTGGAGAAGGCGCTGCTGCAACGGGCGCGGCAGTTGGCGGACGAGTACATCGAGCGCGGCAAACGGGGCCGGGACCATATCCTGCAGGAGGCCAACGAGCGTCTGCGTCTGCGGGAAGAGCGGGAGGTGCTGGTGGCTAAGGAGGCGGCGGAGCGTGCCTATCGTCAACAGGTCCAGGCCGCCCAGATCCGCCTGCAGAAGGTGCTCGACAAGCGGCGTTGGCAATTGTTGGAGGAGGTGATGGAGGCCCTGCCGAAGCACCTCGAAAAGGCGATCGCCGATGAAGATACATACCTTCCCTTGCTGCGGCGTCTTGTCGAAAAGGCGGCGGAGAGCATAGAGAGTGAGGTTCTGGTGGCAGTCCTGAATGCGCGGGATCGCGAGCGCTTGGCGCCCCAATGGGAGACCTTCACGGCGCCGATGGGAAAGGAGGTTCGGCTTGCCGACGAGGTTATCGACAGTCTTGGCGGCGCCGTTGTACGCAGCGTCGACAACCGTATTCGGGTGGACAATACCTTCGAGGGGCGGCGGCAACGCTTCGAGACCGCCCTGCACAGGGTCTTGATGGAGCGCATGTTTCCCTCGTCGGCCACACTTGGAGTGCCTCTCCATGGGTAGCATCGTAGAGATCAACGGCCCCATCGTAGAGGTGGAACTTCCCGGCGTGCGCACCGGTGAGCAGGTGCGCGTGGGGGAGATGGCACTCATTGGCGAGGTGATTGGACGCCGTGGAGAGCGGGCCATTGTGCAGGTCTATGAGGCCACCGATTCCCTGCGGCCCGGGGAGGAGGCGAGGGCACTTGGCCATCCGCTGGCGGCGGAGCTGGGTCCCGGCCTGCTGGGCGGAATCGTGGATGGGGTGCAGCGTCCACTGAATCGCATACTGGAAGAGAGCGGTGACTACATCGCGCGGGGTCTGGAGATCACGTCACTGGATCGCAAGACCCGTTGGCCCTTTGTCCCGGCGCAGGGGGTTGTCCCCGGACAGACCCTGAACGGTGGCGATGTGCTGGGAACCGTACAGGAGACCCCGAGTTTCGAACACCGCGTCCTGGTGCCCCCCGGCGTTTGCGGGGAGTTGCTGGAGATCGTTCCCGCTGGAGAGTACGGCGTGGAGACGGTGGTCGCCCGGTTGCGGGACCTCACCGGCGAAGTGGCAGAACTGAAGCTCTACCAGCGCTGGCCGGTGCGTACCCCACGACCGTATCGCCGCCGCGACGATGCGGTGGTGCCGCTGATCACCGGGCAGCGCATTCTCGACACCTTCTTCCCGCTGCTCAAGGGGGGGAAAGGGGCAGTGCCCGGACCTTTCGGGGCGGGCAAGACCATGGTGCAGCAGCAGATTGCGCGTTGGTCCAACGCGGACATCGTGCTATACGTAGGCTGCGGCGAGCGCGGCAACGAGCTGGTGGATATCCTGGAAAGCTTTCCCCAACTCACGGATCCCTATACCGGCCGCTCGCTGATGGAGCGCACCCTGTTGGTGGCCAACACCTCCAACATGCCAGTGGTGGCGCGGGAGGCGTCGATCTATGTGGGCGTCACCATTGCCGAATACTTCCGCGACCAGGGCTACGATGTGGTCATGGTGGCCGACTCCACGAGCCGCTGGGCGGAGGCGCTACGGGAGGTGGCCGGGCGGTTGGGTCAGATGCCGGTGGAGGAGGGCTATCCGGCCTATCTGGCCTCGCGGCTGGCGGCCTTCTACGAGCGCGCCGGGCGGGTGGAGACATTGGCCGGCGGCACGGGATCCGTGACCCTGATTGGCGCGGTGTCGCCACCGGGCGGAGATTTCTCCGAGCCGGTCACCAGCCACACCAAGGACGTGGTGCAGACTTTCTGGGCGCTCTCCAAGGCGTTGGCGGATGCGCGGCATTATCCCTCGGTGGACTGGAACGACAGCTTCTCCGGTTATGCGGGCATCGCCGCACGCTGGTGGGAAGAGGAGGTCGACAGCGGCTGGGGCGCCGCGCGCGAGGAGGCATTGGCGCTGCTCACCCAGGCGGGGGAGCTGGCGCGTATCGTCAATCTCGTCGGTCCGGAGGCGTTGTCACCGGAGCAGCGTTGGGTGCTGGAGGGGGCGGGCCTGATCAAGGAAGGGGTCCTGCAGCAGAGCGCCCTCGATCCGGTGGACAGCTTTTCCACCCCCCAAAAGCAGATGGCGTTGCTCAACCTGATGTTGGAGATCTACCATCAGGGCGCACGACTGCTGCAGAGTGGCGTGCCGGTGCAGGAGTTATTGCGGTTGCCACTGCTGGGCAGGGCGCGGCGCTGCAAGTCCAGTTACAGTAATGATCAGCTCGATGAGCTGAAGGCGTGGGGCGAAGAGGTGCGGGCCACCTTCGAGGGGCTGCGTGGGGAATACAGTCAGATGGCGGGGGCGGGTCAGTGAAAGAGAAAGAGTACCGCATGGGCGTGCGCGCGCAGGGTGGTCTGCTCTATATGCAGGGCATCCCGGGCGTGGCCTTCGGTGACCGGGTGCAGGTACGCGACCATCGTGGGGGGCTTCGCAACGGGCGGGTCATTCGCAGCGCAAAGGAACTGGTGCTGGTGCAGGTGTTCGAGGGTACCGACGATCTGGATCTGGAGAATACCTGGGTGCGTTTCCTGGAGGAGCCCTTCCGCATGCCCCTGTCACCCGAGCTGTTGGGGCGTGTCTTCAGCGGTATTGGCCAGCCGCGTGACGAGCGGCCGCCTATCGTCTCCAGCCTGAGCCGCGACGTGAACGGCTCGGCGGTGAATCCGGCCGCGCGCGCCTATCCCAAGGAGTTCATCCAGACCGGCATCTCCACCATCGACGGACTCAACTCGTTGGTGCGCGGGCAGAAGCTGCCCATTTTCACCGGCTCGGGTCTGCCACACAACCGGCTGGCGGCGCAGATCGTGCGCCAGGCCCGGTTACTCAACGAGACCTCGGGCTTTGCCGTGGTGTTCGCGGCGATGGGGGTCTCCTACGACGATGCCCGCTTCTTTCGTGAGAACTTCGAGTCCAGCGGCGTGCTGGGCAATGTGGTGATGTTCATCAACCTGGCGGACGATCCGCCCATCGAGCGCCTGGTGCTGCCGCGCACGGCGCTCACGGTGGCCGAGTATCTCACTTTCGACCTCGATCTGCATGTGCTGGTGGTGCTCACCGACATGACAAATTATGCCGAGGCGCTGCGCGAGGTGGCCACCGCCAAGGGGGACGTGCCCTCGCGCAAGGGCTATCCCGGCTATCTCTATTCTGATCTGGCCGAGATCTATGAACGGGCGGGGCGGATCAAGAATCGCCACGGTTCCATTACCATGGTGCCGGTGGTCTCCATGCCCAGCGACGACATTACCCATCCGATTCCCGATCTCACCGGCTATATCACCGAGGGGCAGATCGTACTGTCGCGCGAATTGAACAACCAGGGGATCTACCCGCCGGTCACCATCCCCCCTTCCCTGTCACGGCTGATGAAGGACGGTATCGGCAAGGACGATACCCGCGAGGACCATCCGCGCGTCGCCAGCCAGCTCTATGCCAGCTATGCCCGTGCGCTGGAGGTACGCAACCTGGCCTCCATCATCGGCGCGGAGGAGCTCTCCGGATTGGACAAAAAGTTTCTGGCCTTCGCCGAGGGCTTCGAGAAGCAGTTCGTGAACCAGGGCGAGGATGAAGACCGCAGTATCATCGAGACGCTCTCCATCGCCTGGGATCTGCTCTCGCTGCTCCCTTACGACGTCCTGACGCGTGTCAGCGAAGCGGACCTCGCCAAATATCATCATCGTGAGCGGGGTGCAGTGGAACATGATCTCGATGACGCCGAGACCAGACCGGAGACAGTGACACATGCCTGAGCGTCTCAAGATTCCTCCCACCAAGAGTGCGCTACTGACGCTCAAGCAGCAAATCGACTTCCTTGAGCAGGGCCACGCCATGCTCGAGCGCAAGAGCGAGATTCTCACCCGCCTGGTCTATGAACAACTTGGCCGTTACCGCCGACTTCGCCGGCAGGTGAGGGGAACCATCCGCACGGCCTACCGCAGCCTCGGTCAGACGCACATGCGCATGGGCGCCCATATGCTGCGTCAGATGGCCATCGGCATGAAGCCGGCGCTGGAGATACGCATCCTGCCGCAGAGCAACGTGGGGGTGGAATATCCGGCGGTGAGGGTCAAGCCACGGCCCTTGCAACCGGTGGGCCTGATGTGGACCGACACCAGTTTCGACACCACCCGCACCGGCCTCATCGAATTGGTTGCGCAACTGGCAAAATTGGGCGAGGCTGAGGCCGCCCTGTGGCGCCTTCTGGCTGAACAACGCAAGACCCAGAAACGGGTCAATGCCCTCAAATACAACGTCATTCCCCGCCACCGTGCCACCATCCGTTTCATCGAGGCCACCCTCGAAGAGGAAGAGCGTAACACCCTGTTTCAGATCAAGGTGCTGAAAGAGAAGGGGGAAGAAGGGATCTGAAGCCCCTAGCCCTATGATGTTCAGAGACAGGCCGCGGCTGAAAAAATACAATATATATTATATTGTTGCCGGGTTAATATGTTGGGAATCGAGTCCCGTCACCCTGCGAGTTGAATCGGGGAGATCCCCACGGATCACTCTGGAACACGGTAGACCGATTCCATCAGCTCCACCGCCCCCGGCAGCGCCGCCACCCAATCGATGAATTGCCGCGAGGTCTCTGCATCCGGAAAATAGGCGCCGTGCTGGGGCACGATGCGTTCGATATCGAGGCCGCGCACCATGTCGGCCCAGAGTCGATTCGCCTTGGCGGAGGGCATGTAACGGTGGTGGAACCCCTCCATGTATTGCACATGCTGGTCGAAGTCGGTCACCTCGACATAGGGCGGGCCGATGGAGGCGCCGAGATCGCCGGAGAAGAGGGTGCGCGACAGGGGATCGTAGACCTGGAAGTTGCCCGCCGAATGGAGAAAGTGGGCGGGCAGAAAAAGCAGTTCCGTATTGCCCAGCGGCAGGCGCATGCCCTTGTCGGGGATGGGGTTGAGGCGGGGGATGAGCAGTTCGTCGACGCCGAAGTGGGGGATGAAACGGATCCACAGCTCGGAGATGTAGGCCTCCGCCTCGGTCAGCATCAGCCAAGCGTTGGCAGCGGCCACGATATCGGGGTCCTGGTGGGAGAAAAAGAGATATTTGAGGTCGTTGACCGGCACCAGCGCAGAGACCTCGTTCAGCACCTCGTAGTGAACCTTGTGGCCGCCTGGGTCGAGCAGGATCGCCTCGTTGTGATCGTGGATCACCACCTGGTTGGTGGGTACCATCTCTCCATGGCCATACCCCTCCAGCAGTATGAAAGAGTGGCCATCCGCCTCGTACAGCTTGGTTGCGCCCATGAGATGCGCTCCTGACTTTAAGAGATGATGAGCTCCGCCGTTTTCTTTGCCGCCTTCGGTCCTTCCAGGCGAATCAACCCCAGATTGGCCCGCTTGGGCGCCCTGAGGGCGAGGATGGCGCCGGGACCGGCCATGTAGATGATCAGAATCTCGTCCTTGCCCTCGATCATCATGTCGATCATGTCGCCAAGTTCGGTGGTCTTGGTGATGCGGTTGCCGAGGCCGATGGAGGAGGCGCTCATGGCCGCCACCCGGGCCGCCTCGTCTTCCGGGAAGTCGGTGGCGATGGCGAGCCCGTCGACGGAGGCGATCATGATGCCGGTGATATCCGGCACGTTCTCCCGTAACTCCTGGATGATATCCGCGTATTGGTCTTGTCTGCTCATGGCGTTCCCCGATGATCGGAATTAATATCCTAAACAGGTTAGCATACTTTACTTGGGTATCGATGCCATGAACAGACGTAGATCATGGTCTGTGAAAAATATTCAATTTGGGGCTGGGGCCGCAAGCGGCGCTCCATGCCTCGAACATGACATACTTGGTTGCCGGGTCCATATTATGTTTAGATGGTGTGAGAAACCTGCCGGAGCAGTCGCTTCACCTTCTGGTGGGGTGCTGCATCGACCTGTCCGGGACTTCGCAGCATACAGGAAAGGATTAATGCGATTGTTTCCTTGCAGATTCAATGGCTTGTTGGTTTCAAGGGCCGGGTGTGCGTCCGCGTGTCATGTGAGAGTGTGGAAGTTCGCCGGCCTTAGGTGGGCAGGAGGTGATGGCCTAGCCTTGGAAATCCGGCGACCATTGGCTCCGGCGCAGCGCGGGCCTGTGACAAGACGACATATGGTGCATTGAAATCAATGGCAAAAAGTACCTACGCAATCACCGTTGTTGGCCTGGACAAGGGCGAGTCCATTTTTGTTCGGACCAGCGTGGACCTTGCTGCCGGCATTGAGGTCAGTGAATGGCGCTGGGTGGATGACCCCCAGGCCGCTGATGTGCTGCTGATCAATATCGATTCGGACCAAGGCAAGAGCGCCCTGGAGCACTGGCGGAAGGCCGGCATGGCGCTGGTGTACTGTTCCAACTCCGAAGTCGATGGACCCGAAGGGGTATATAAATTACAGCGTCCGCTCACCTATCCAGCGTTGATTGCAATGATGCGGCATTTGCAGGGTGAGCTACGGAAAAGGGGGACGCGGAACCTAATAAAACATGCCTCCCTGAATTGCGCACCGGAGAGTGCTGAATCAGGGGCGGCCCGGCCTGAACCCACGGCAGTGAAGATAGCGGCAACTTTGCCCGAAGCGCCAACCGAGTCCGAAACGGCAGCCGAATCCGAAACGGTAGCCGAGTC
>JALSTP010000009.1 GCA_026983675.1 Sedimenticola sp. | reverse complement strand
GTGACACCACAAACAGGCCGGATATACGGAAGCAAACTTGTCCCTGTCATCCATGCCACGAGGGCTTGCAAAACGGGAGGAGACCATATACGGATTATTCATGAATCGCCGCGATGATTGCACAGAGCATTGTCTGCACAGGGGATTTTCCGACCGAGTGGAATGCGGACTGTATTGCCGAGGAAGGAAAATTCCCTGTGTGGACAAGGATCAAGCAAGGGCGCGAGCGACTTCATGAATAATCCGGGCTAGAGCTCCTTGTAGATCTCCGCCCCCTGTTCCACGAACTGCTCCGCCTTCTCCTGCATGCCTTCTTCCAGCGCCTGTTCGATCTCGGCGATACCCTTGGCGGCGGCGTAGTCACGCACGTCCTGGGTGATGCGCATGGAGCAGAAGTTGGGGCCGCACATGGAGCAGAAGTGGGCCACCTTGTGGGCCTGGGCGGGCAGGGTCTCGTCGTGGTATTCGCGCGCCCGCTCGGGGTCGAAGCCGAGGTTGAACTGATCCTCCCAGCGGAACTCGAAACGTGCCTTGGACATGGCGTTGTCGCGCAGCTGGGCGCCGGGAAAACCCTTGGCGAGGTCAGCAGCCTGGGCAGCGATCTTGTAGGTGATGATGCCCTCCCGCACGTCGTCCTTGTTGGGCAGGCCCAGGTGCTCCTTGGGAGTGACGTAGCAGAGCATGGCGGTGCCGTACCAGCCGATCTGGGCGGCGCCGATGCCGGAGGTGATGTGGTCATAGCCGGGGGCGCAGTCGGTCACCAGCGGTCCAAGGGTGTAGAAGGGGGCCTCGAAGCAGTCTTCGAGTTCCTTGTCCATGTTCTCCTTGATCATCTGCATCGGGACGTGACCGGGCCCCTCGATCATCACCTGCACGTCGTAGGCCCAGGCGGTCCGGGTCAGCTCGCCCAGGGTCTCCAGTTCGGCGAACTGGGCGCGGTCATTGGCGTCGGCGATGGAGCCGGGGCGCAAGCCGTCGCCCAGGGAAAAGGCGACGTCGTAGGCCTTCATGATCTCGCAGATCTCCTCGAAGTGGGTGTAGAGGAAGTTCTCCTTGTGGTGGGCTAGGCACCACTTGGCGAGGATGGAGCCGCCGCGGGAGACGATGCCGGTGACCCGGTCGGCGGTGAGCGGCACGTAGCGCAGCAGTACCCCGGCGTGGATGGTGAAATAGTCCACCCCCTGCTCGGCCTGTTCGATGAGGGTGTCGCGCATGATCTCCCAGGTGAGGTCCTCGGCCTTGCCGTTGACCTTTTCCAGCGCCTGGTAGATGGGCACGGTGCCAATGGGCATGGGGGCGTTGCGCAGGATCCACTCGCGGGTCTCGTGGATGTTCTTGCCGGTGGAAAGGTCCATCAGGGTGTCGCCACCCCAGCGGGCCGACCATACCATCTTCTCCACCTCCTCGGCGATGGAGGAGGTGACCGCCGAGTTGCCGATGTTGGTGTTGATCTTGACCCGGAAATTGCGGCCGATGATCATCGGCTCCAGTTCGGGGTGGTTGATGTTCGCGGGGATGATGGCGCGGCCCGCGGCGATCTCGTCACGCACGAATTCGGGGGTGATCTCGTCGGGAAGCCTGGCGCCCCAGGCCTGACCGGGGTGCTGGCGCAGCAGCTTTTCATAGCGTGGGTCGGCGCGCAACTCCTCCAAGCGGCAATTCTCGCGGATGGCGACATACTCCATCTCGGGGGTCACGATGCCCTGGCGGGCGTAGTGCATCTGGGTGACGTTGGCGCCCGCTATTGCCCGCCGCGGCCTGCGGAGGTGCCCGAAGCGCAGGCTGGCCAGTTCCTCATCACTCTGGCGGGCCCGGCCGTATTCCGATGTGGGGCCTTCCAGCTGTTCGGTATCCCCCCGTTCGGCGATCCAGGCGCTGCGCACCTCCGGGATGCCTTTCATCAGATCCACCGCCACATGGGGATCGGTGAAGGGGCCGGAGGTGTCATAGACCGGAATGGGCGGGTTCTCCTCGGCGCCGAAACTGGCCGGCGTCGGCGACTGCGCGATCTCTCGCATCGGCACGCGGATGTCGGGGCGGGAGCCCTCCACATGGATCTTGCGCGAGCCGGGGAAAGGCCGGGTCACGGCCTCGGACAACCGCGCGGTGCGCTTGATGAATTCGTCGGGAATGGCGCTCATTGGGATTCTCCAGGGAAAGGGGGAAGCGAGCACCCTACCGCGTGGTTTAGGTGGCAGCTTCCCTCCGCCGGTATCAACCGGATCAGGTTCAAAGGGTGTTTCTCAGCCTCGCGGCACCCCCAGCTTCGGTGTTCCAACTGTTCAGGCACAGTAGCGAATGGCCTGTCCTTTTGCAAGAAACCCTGTGAGGACAAAGCTTTCCCGCGCCGGATGGATAGGCGCACTCCTTGCGGCGCGAGGGCAAAATTCGTAGTCTAGAGCCCTGATCTCGTAAAATGATAAAGAACAGGCAGGGGACGACGATGGCAGTGCAGCAGACTGAAAAGGCCCGCTTCAACATGGTGCAGCAACAGATCCGCCCTTGGGAGGTGTTGGATCAGCGGGTGTTGGACATCATGCAGGCCGTGCCGCGAGAGGCCTTCGTTCCAGAGGCATTCAAGGGTCTGGCCTTCGCCGACATCGAGATCCCGATTGGCCACGATCAGCACATGATGTTTCCCCGCGTGGAGGCCCGCATGTTGCAAGCGCTGAGTCCGCAACCGGATGAAGAGATCCTGGAGATCGGCACCGGCAGCGGCTACATCACCGCTTGCCTGGCCCGGCTGGGGGGGCAGGTGACGAGCCTCGAACTCTATCACGACCTGAGTGAAAAGGCGGGCGAACGCCTCGGCGGGATCGGGATCGAAAACGCGACCTTGCAAACAGGAGACGCCATGGCCAGCGATCTGCCGGATGGATCCTTCGATGTCATCGCCGTCACCGGCTCCGTGCCTTACGAGGACATTGCCCTGGAGTGGCGCTCGCGGCTCAATCCCGGCGGCCGCATGTTCATCGTCGTTGGTGAACCCCCGGTGATGGAGGCCACACTCCATACCCGCGCCAACGGAGCATCGTTCCGTCGCGAGTCACTGTTCGAAACACTGCTCGCCCCCTTGGTGGGCATCCCGCCACGCGAACACTTCCGCTTCTGAGTCGTCACGCGATGCGGCATATGCGTCCCACACAACTCAAGCAGCATCTCGAGCAGAGCGAAAAACCGCCTCTGCTGCTCGATGTCCGGGAACCGTGGGAGTATCAGATCTGCCATATCGACGGCGCCGAACTGGTACCGATGCGCACCATCCCCGCGGCGCTCGGGCGGTTCGACCGGGAGCAGGAGATCGTGGTGATCTGCCACCACGGCATCCGCAGCCGGCAAGTGGCTGCTTATATGGAGCATCAGGGATTCAGCAACATCATCAATCTGCAAGGCGGCATCGCCGGCTGGGCGCAGGAAGTGGACCCCGGGATGCCAACCTACTGACAACGCCATCCACCAAGGAGGAGACCATGCCCCATACCCAACCCGAGCTGACCCTCTGCCACGCAGCCACCTCCCAGTTGATCATCGTAGACGTGCAGGAACGCCTGGCCACCAGCATGCCGAAACGCGATCTCGATGTGGTGATCGCCAACATCAACCGCCTGAGCAAGGCCGCCGACCTGCTCGACATCCCCGTTATCGTCACCGAGCAGTACCCGAAGGGACTGGGACCCACCATCGATGCCGTCAGGGACCACCTGCCGGCGGATCTCGAACCATTGCAGAAAACCGGCTTCTCCACCTGTTCCGCAAGCGGTTTCGAGCAGCGCCTGACCCACGACGAGACACGCAAACAGATCATCCTCGTGGGGATCGAGGCCCACATCTGTGTGCTGCAGACCGCCTCGGGTCTTCAGCATTGGGGGTATCAGGTATTCGTCGCGGCGGATGGCGTCTGTTCGCGGACCCCCGCCAACCGCGACAACGGCCTGGCCCGCATGCGCCAAAGCGGCATCCAGATCACCAACGCGGAATCGGTCGCCTTCGAATGGATGGGGGATGCCACCCATGAGAGATTCAAGGAGGTGGCGGCATTGTTCAAATAACCAAACGCCGTCACCTCATCCGCGCGGCACTGCCCGCCGGCCCTCGATCAGCCGCAAGGGCGGTTTGCATCCTCGGAAACGGCCTTCAGGCACCAGGCGCGCCAGGCAATTGAGCAGCGGTGTCTCGTCATCCGCATGAATGGCGCGTTCGAACTCCTTCATTGCATCGTTGACCTCATCCCAGGCGAGCACCCGATGATGCGCCAGCATGATCTTCTCATGGGCTGTCGGTGTGAGCGTCTCACGCTCGTGAAACAGCTCTTCATAGAGTTTCTCGCCCGGCCGCAGGCCGGTATACACGATCTCGATGTCACGCCCGGGCTCCCGCCCCGACAGCCGGATCATCTGTTCGGCCAGATAACGAATCCTGACCGGCTCACCCATTTCGAGGACGAATATCTCACCCCCTTTCCCCAGCACGCTGGCCTGCATGATGAGTTGGGTGGCCTCGGGTATGGTCATGAAGTAGCGTTCCATTTCCGGGTGTGTCACGGTCACCGGCCCACCCGCCGCGATCTGCTCCCGAAACAGGGGCACCACGCTGCCCGCTGACCCCAGGACGTTGCCGAAGCGAACGGTGATGAACGACGTTCCGGTACGCTGATTCAGATTCTGGCAATAGATTTCCGCCACCCGTTTGGTGGCGCCCATCACATTGGCTGGGTTGACGGCCTTGTCGGTGGAGATGAGGACGAATTCATGACACCCATGCGCCACAGCGGCATCGGCCAGGACGCGCGTCCCGATCACATTGTTGTGCACTGCCTGCCGCACCTGACTTTCGAGGAGGGGAACGTGTTTGTACGCCGCGGCATGGAATATCGCCTCGGGCTGGAAGCGTTGCAGGACCCTGTCCACGAGCACCGCATCGCACACACTCCCCAGACAGACATCGAGCACGAGCCCCGGAAAGGTCTGACGCAACTGTTTTTCGATGCGATAGAGGTTATATTCGCAATTCTCGAACAGCACGATGCGCTTCGGCTTCAGCCGTGCAAGCTGTTGGCACAGCTCAGACCCGATCGATCCTCCGGCGCCGGTCACCATGACCGTTTTGCCCGAAAGACCCGCCAGGATTCCGTCCCAATCCAGCACCACGGGATCACGGCCCAGGAGGTCCTCGATCGAAACCTTCTGCAACTGGTTGATCGACACCTGCCCCGACATCAGATCCTGCAATCGCGGCACCGTCCGGAAGGGGACCCCGGCGCGTTCGCACAACTCGATCAGGCGGCGCCTTTGTTGCACCGTCGCCGATGGAACCGCCAATACGACGATATCGATGTCTAAACGCCCCACCTGTTCGGGGAGACTTTCCGCAGTGCCGGTAACCGGCACACCGTGGATCTCCCGTCCCAGCCGGCTGGGCGCGTCATCCACAAAGGCCAGCGGCCGATAACCATCCCGGTCTCTGAGCATATCCCGCACTAGCATCTCGCCGGCCCGCCCGGCACCCACGATGAGCACGCGGCGGGCACCCTCGGGCTCGCCCAGTTTCCGATCCTTGTACCAGCGATAGAGGGCGCGCGGCCCACCCAACAACATCACCAGCAGCAGGCTGTAGAGGATCGGCACCGACCGCGGCAGCTCGGAGAGGCGGAAGATAATGAACAGAAACAGGACCGAGAGCAGCGTGCCTATGAAGGCGCTCTTGAGGATCCGCTCGAGATCCGGCATCGAGGCAAAACGCCATACGCCACGATACAGGCCCACCGCCCAGAACACCCCCGCCTGCACCGGAACCACCACCGCGAGCGCGACGAGGGCCTGATGAAGATATTCGCTTTCGATGTTGCCGAGATTGAAGCGCAGCCAGTATGCGAGCAGCCAGGCCAGGGGGATCATCATGAGATCATGGACAATCGCGGCTGTCTTGGAGACAAGGAACCTGTTGATTCTACTTTTCATTACTTTTCATATTGAGCGTGTGGCGTTCATGAATCCATTTCCCGGCGACCTTTTGGCGCCACTTTCCCTCGAACCGGGCACTTGGTCCCACGCCTTGGGCAGGACATATCATTATACACGTTAGGGAATACCCTTAACATGTCCATTCTCCACCAATTCGCGGGCATCCACAATAGTCACAATTCGACACAATCCTATGCTATTTCTATCACGTCCGCATACCGAATACCGTCTTGAACAGGATCATGAGATCCGAGCGAAAGGTGCGGCGGGCGGCGTAGTCCAGATTGATGCGAATCTTCTCCGGCATGACCTCACTTATGTAGAACTGCTCCGGATCCTCGGTCTGCGCCAACAAATCGCTCTCGTTCCGGTACGCCATCGAGGCGGGATCGGTGATGCCCGGCATCAACTCCAGCACCGCACGTTGTTGCGGGGTGTAGAGATCCACATAGCGCTGCACCTCCGGCCGGGGCCCCACCAGGCGCATCTCGCCCCGCACCACGTTCCACAATTGTGGCAGTTCATCCAGCTTGTACCGGCGCAACCAGTGACCGGTCCGTGTGATACGGGGATCCCGTCCCACCGTGATCTGACGCCCTTTCCGTTCCGCATCCCGCACCATGGTCCGGAATTTCCACATGAAGAAGGGCCGCCCATGGCGTCCAACGCGTTGCTGACGAAACAGAACCGGCCCGCCATCGTCCAACCAGATGGCCACTGCGATGCCGAGCAACAGGGGGGAAATGAGGGCCATTCCCACCCCGGCGGCCACCCGATCAAACAGCCGTCCGGTCATGGGTCACCGCGCATGATGCGTGACGATGTCGCGCACCGCCTCGATCACGTCGGCCACATCCTCATCCGACAGCCTGGGGTTGAGGGGCAGGCTCAGCATCCGCTCATAGTTCGAGAACGCCACCGGAAAATCGTCTGGCGTGTACCCATATTTGTCCCGGTAAAAGGGATGCAGGTGAATCGGGATGAAATGGACGGAGGCGCCGATATTGCGTTCGCCCAACTCGCGGACAAAGGCATCCCGCCCGATGCGTAACCGGCCGGGCCGCAGACGTAGCACGTACAGGTGCCAGGCAGACTCCACCTCGCGGCGCTCCACCGGCAATTCCAATGCCTCCATATCGCCAAACCCCTCGTGGTAGGCCGCTACCACCTCCCGCCGGCGCCGCTGAAACCCCTCCAGACGATCGAGCTGGTGCAATCCGATGGCCGCCTGGATATCGGTCATGTTGTACTTGAAACCCGGCATCATGACCTCGTAGTACCAACTGCCTTTTTCGTCGTACCGGTTCCAGGCATTGCGGCTCATGCCGTGCAATGCCACCACACGGGCCTGCTCCAGCAATTCCGGCGAACCCGTCAGCATGCCCCCTTCCGCCGTCGTCATGTTCTTGGTGGCGTAGAAGGAGAAGGACGCCGCATTGTCGCCCGAGCCGATACACTGTCCCTTGTAACGCGCCGGCAGGGCATGAGCGGCATCCTCGATCAGCGCCAGGCCATCCGCCTCGGCCAGCCCTCGAATCGCATCCAGCTCCACCGGGTGCCCCGCGTAGTGTACGGCAACAACGGCGCGGGTCTTCGGCCCCACCGCCGCGGCGACCTTGTCAGGATCCAGATTCAGGGTGTCCGCCTCCACATCCACCAGTACCGGCCGCGCGCCCACGTGTTCGATCACGTTGACCGAGGCGGCAAACGTCATGGGCGTCGTGACCACCTCGTCGCCCGCGCCGACCCCCAGCGCGAGCAACGCCGTATGCAGACCGGCGGTACAGGAATTGAGGGCCAGGGCGGATGGCGCGTCCACATACCTGGCAAACGCCTTCTCGAACGCCCGGGTCTTCGGCCCGGTGGTGATCCAGTCGGAATGAAGGGTATCCACCACTTCCCGGACCTCGGCCTCACCGATGAGTGGCGGGGAAAACGGGAGGAAAGTCTTGCGCATGCCAATGCCATGGGATCAAGGGCGGCGCCAGCACCCAGGAACGGTACGGGACAGGCCGGGTCCGCCAAGCAACGTGCGCGAAAGGCTATCACCAGAACGCTGGCAACACAAAGAGAACGGGGCATTCCACCCGGCTCCGCCGAACGATCCCAGTGGCGGGGCAACGTGCAACGGACTATAATCCGGCCATTTTTTGCACAATGAGCCGGGGGCCCACATGGAATTCATCGACCTCAAGACGCAGTATCGGCAGATTCGGGAGGATGTGGCGACGCGCATCTCGCGGGTGCTGGAGCACGGCCGCTACATTATGGGGCCGGAGGTCGAAGAGCTGGAATCCAGGCTGGCGGCCTTCGTTGGCTCGCGGCATTGCATCGGCGTCTCCAGTGGCAGCGACGCCCTGCTGATCGCCATGATGGCGCTCGACATCGGCCCGGGGGACGAGGTGATCACCACGCCGTTCACCTTCATCGCCACCGCCGAGATGGTTGCGGTGCTGGGGGCGACGCCGGTCTTCGTGGACATCGACCCGGCCACCTACAACATCGACCCGCAGCGGATCGAGGAGGCCGTCACCCCGCGTACGCGCGCCATCCTGCCCGTTGACCTCTATGGCCAGTGCGCCGACATGGAGGCCATCGACGCCATTGCCCGGTCGCACGGCCTGCCGGTCATCGAGGACGCCGCCCAGAGTTTCGGCGCCACCCGCCACGGCAGACACGCCTGCGCACTCTCCACCATCGGCTGCACCTCCTTTTTTCCGTCCAAACCCCTGGGCGGCTATGGGGACGGCGGCGCCTGTTTCACTGACGACGACGACCTGGCGGAGCGCATGCGCGAGATTCGCAACCATGGTCAGGACCGGCGCTACCACCACGCGCGGCTTGGCCTGAACGGACGACTCGACACCCTGCAAGCGGCCATTCTCCTGGCCAAGCTCGACCGCTTCCCGGACGAGATCCGCCGGCGGCAGGAGGTGGCGTCCCGATATACAACGCTCTTTGCCGAACGGGGCGCGGACAGCAGCGCCAAACCCGACAGCGGCGCATCACTGCTCACGCCGTACCTCGACCCTGCCAACACCAGCGTCTTTGCCCAGTATACGATCCAGGTGGACGCACGCGACAGGGTGATTGAGGCGCTGCAACGGCAAGGCATCCCCACGGCGGTCCACTATCCTGTGACACTGGATCGCCAGCCAGCCATCACCGGCCGCTGCCGCAGCCATGACCTTACCCATGCCCATCGTTTACAATCACGTGTGATGAGCCTGCCCATGCACCCTTATCTCGAATCCGGGGAAGCGGAGCGCATCGTCCGGGCGGTCGCCGCCGCGCTGTCGCCCTCCTCCGCCACGAAGGAAAACGCCCCATGATGACGATCAACACCGCAATACCCAGTCCTGCGACATGGCCCGCTGGAGACCGCACGCAATGACGGCTTCCATCCTCCTGCGCGCCTTGTCGACACACCGGAGGATGGCCGCGGCCTTGTTCCTCGCCCCCCTGCTGGCCGCCCTTGCGTGGGCATTCCTCCGTTCTCCGGTCTACGAAAGCGCCGTGACCCTCGCCGTCGGCACCACCGGCGATGGCAAGGTGGTGGCCTCACCCGCGGCCCTGATGAAGTGGCTGCGCGTCGAGTATCAGATCACCCCCTGGCACAAAAGAAGAAAATTTCCCCGTCTGGAATCGGTGGGTTTTGGCGACCGGACCGACTCGACCCTGATCGCGCTGAGGGCCACCGCACACACGCCCGGTGAGGCCCGCGACTTCCTCGCCGAGGTCGGCCACCGGGCCATCGAACGGCAGCGGCCCCTGTTCGAGCAGTTACGCGCGCCTCTGGTGGCGCGCATCAAGGCGCTCGACACCGAGATCGCCAACCTTCAAACCCAGATCGAGGCATTGTCTATCGGGAGCGCGGGGAGCCGCGACCCCGGGGTGGCCATCCCCGTAGCCATCGAACGGGCCAACCTCGCCAGCACATTGACCTCCCTGAAACAAAAGCAGATGGACCTCCAGTTGCGCCTCTCCCGCGCCCTGCCCACCCGGCTCCTCTCACAACCGACGCTGCCGGAACTGGCCATACGCCCGAGACCCATCCCGATCCTCATCACCGGCCTCCTGATCGGCCTGTTCGCGGCCATCGGAGGCGTTCTCGTCGCCGAGGCCCGCAACAAGGACGAAGCGCCGTGAAACAAACCCGTCTCCACAATCCCACACGGTCGCCGCGGGCGGTCCTTCCGGGCGGGAAGCCGGCCCGGCGCGGGGAAGGCGGCCGACGAAGCGGCCCTCCTCCGCGGCAGTGAAGAAGGACCTGCTCGTCACGGGGCTGACCCAAGGCCTCGTCATGATTGCAACCTTTGTCGTCATTGGCCTGATCGCCCGCTTCTTTTCCTCCAGCGGGGTGGGCGAGTTCATGCTGATCCGCAGATCGCTCTACTTTCTGCAACCCCTCATCCTTCTTGGCATCACCGTGGCCGTTCCGCGCTTCCTGCCCATGCACGCCGACCCGGAGAAAAAGGCGCATATTGCGGCGATCGGCTTCTGGGCGGTGTCGTTCGCGTCGCTGGCAGCGGCCGCCCTCCTGCTTGCCCAACGGCCGCTGTTCGCCCAATGGGTGTTCGGCGAGGCGGATCAAACCGGCCTGGTCACCGGACTGGCGGCGATGGCGGTGGCCTTCGGGCTCCATTCCTATGCCTACAGCTACTACCGTGGCCTGATGCACATCCGCCAGGCCAATGTGCTCGACAGCGTGAACTCCGCCCTGCTGCCGGTGCTGGCGGTGCTGCTCTGCGCCGGACATGACGTTGCCACCGCGGTGGTGACACTGGCGCTGACCATGATCGCCTTCACCCTCGTCCATTGCCGGGACCTGTGGCGCAAGGTGCTCCACTCCCTCCGCCTTGGCGGAGACGCTGCGACGGCGAAATCCCTGTTGACCTACGGCCTCCCCCGTATCCCGGGCGATCTGGCCCTCGCGGGACTCCTGTTCGGCGCGCCCCTGCTGGTGGCCCACGCGGCGGATCTCCATCAGGTGGGACGATTTTCCATTGCCCAGACCGTGTTGATGCTGCCGGGCGCGGCCCTGGCACCGCTCAGCATCCTGCTGTTGCCCTATATCAGCGCCCGGCGGGCCGATGGAGACCGGCGCACCATTCACCGGCAAACCGCCTTGTTGTTTCATGGCCTGCTCGATCTGTCGGCATTCTTCGCCCTGCAGATGGCGGTGATGGCGGACGCGCTGGTCAGGCTTTGGGTGGGCGAGGGGCTGGCGGATGCCGCCCTGCTGGTGCGCCTGATCATGTTCGCGGTCCCTTTCTACGCCTTGTATTTCGTCTTTCGCAGCGTCCTCGACGCCACCACCGCATTCCCCATCACCACCCTCAATCTGGTGATCGCGTTCCTCGCCTTTCTCGGTTTCTATTTCCTCTGCCTGCGCTGGCCGCTCGACCCGGCCCTGTCCGCCACGCTTGCAACGGTGGGCGCCTACGTGCTGCTGGGCATCATGACGCTGACCGGCTTTCTGGTGTACTATCGACCCGGCAATCTGTTCGACCCGGCCACGCTCTGGATCCTTTTGGTCAATCTCGGTCTGGCCGTGGCCACGTATTACCTGCGGGTGGTCTCAAAGGCGGGTATTCCGCTCTCCATCCTGATCGGACTCTGCGCAGTGGCGGCCTTCGCGGTGACGGCGTGGCGCATGGAACGGGACTGGATGGGTTCATTCATCAACCGCCGCGCCCAATGATGGACATGGACAACAGCACCCAACCCCCTGCACTTTCATGCCCCGTCTGCGATGGCGTGACATGGCGGCCGGCCGGCGCCGTACGCCGGGACGCGCTGTCCTGCTGCGCGGATTGCGGCCTGCTCGCCACCACCCGTTTCCTCTCCAACCGTGAAGACCTGGGACAACTCTACGACACTACCGACGCGGACTACCGAATCTACAATGCCCAATACCGTGACGGCCGGCTCGCCTCCTACCGGCGCTGGCTGAGCGTACTCGACACGTGGCGCACGGGTGGCCGTCTGCTCGAAATCGGCAGTGGCTACGGTGATTTCCTCGCCCTGGCGGCGGAGGCCGGCTGGGAGGCCACCGGCGTGGAGATCTCGGCCCACGCCTGCACGGTGGCCCGCTCGAAGGGATGCGAGGTCCACCAGGGCCGTCTGGAAGAGGCTCCGCTCCCGGCCGGGAGCTTCGACGCCGTGGTGCTATGGGACGTGATCGAGCACCTGCCGGACCCGAACGCAATGATCCAGCAGGCGCTCGACCTGCTGACCCCCGGCGGCGTGCTGCTCATGAAGACGCCGGACGGCCGGGCCCTTGCCCCATCGGTCAATCCCCTGCGCACGCTCTACCGGCACTTCGTCTATCCCGCCAACACCCCGGAGCACGTCTTTCACTTCACCCCCGACCAACTCACCACGCTGGCGCAACGCAACGGGGCCGGGCCGGTCGCCTGCGATACCGGGGACACCTGGGCCGAGCGCATCATCTCCGGCAACAATCCCGCCGTGCGTGCGGCGCGCTGGGCCATCATGGGGCTCGCCCACTGGCGACGCTGGCCCTACGAGTTCGTCCTGGTGGCGCAGAAATGAGCGAGGCACGGCCCGTTCTGGTCACCGGCGCCAGCGGCTTCGTCGGCAGCGCCATCGCCCGGGCCCTGGTGGAGCACGGCATCGAGACATTCGGCCTGTCGAGAAGGACGCGGCAGACGGAGACCGGCGGCATCCGCTGGGTCCAGGGCGATATCCGGGAGACCTCCCCACTGGAGGCGACCCTGCGGCACTGTGGAACGGTGATCAATGTGGCCGGCCGCACCGGTCTGCCGGCAGACGACGCGGAGGCCGCCGAGTTCTTCGCCATCAACCGGGACGCGGTGGCCGCCCTCGCCGCCACCGCCCGGCAGGCGGGCGTCAACCGGTTCATCCATATCAGCAGCACGGGGGTCTTCGGCCCCGGCGAGGGCGACTTCGACGAAGAGAGCCCCTGTCGGCCGGCAAATGTCTACGAACAGTCCAAGCTCGCGGGTGAGCACGCCTTGCGGGCCATGGGAGGCCCGCCGATGGAGATCGCCGTGATCCGTCCCTCCAACGTCTTCGGCGAACGCCACCCGTGGCACAAATTGCTGACCTGGATGCGCGCCGTGAAGCGCGGCCGGGCCCTCCTCGCCGGCGATCCGGAGGCCTACCAGGTCAACTACCTCTATGTGGGCGACGTGGCCGAAACATTATGCCGCCTGGTGCGCCACCCCCGCCCGCTGCCGCCCTGTCTCATCCTCAACACCCCTGTCTCGGTGCATGCCTTCTTCGAGGCCACCACGGCGGCCGTCGGCGGTCCGGGCAGCGGCTACCGCACCCTTCCCGCCGCCCTTCTGCGCGGCGCCGCCCGTCTGCTCGAAGGGGTGGCGCGACGGACCGGCCGCAGCTCGCCGCTGACCTGCGAAAAAGTGGCCGAGCTGACCGGCACCCAGGTGTTCCGCTCGCGCCAAACGCTGCTGGATACCCTGGGATTCCCCCCCCTGGGACTGGAAGCGGGGCTGGCCCGCACGGCGGCCTGGTACCGCGAGGCGGGACTGTTGTGAGACGCCTCAAGGTTATCCACCTCATCGGCTCCATGGACCTGGGCGGGGCGGAGAAGCTCACCCGCCTCACCATCGAGGGCCTCGATCCCGGCCGCTTCGAAGGGGCCGTCTGCTGCCTCAAGGCCGGCGGCGTCTACGCGGATCAGCTCCGCGCCGCCGGCCACCCCGTCACGGTACTGCTGAACGTGGACAAACATGCCGGCGTCCCCCCGCAACGTCTGCTGGTGGCCGCCTGGCGCCTGTTCCGCTACCTGCGCCGGGAGCGGCCGGACATCCTCCACACCCATCTGTTCGCCACCAGCGTGTTGGGAAGGGTGATCGCCAAGTTGGCGGGGACACGGCGCATCGTGGTCACCATGCACCGGATCGAATACCCCCGCCTGCAACCCTGGATCGAACGCCTGCTGCGGCCGCTGACGGACCTCTACATCACCGATTCCCATGCTGCCGCCGGCCGCCTCTCCACCGCCCTGGGGGTACCGCTGGAGCAGATCACCGTGATCTACAACGGTATCGACCGGGCGGAATTCGCCTCGCCACCCAGCCGCAGCGAGGCCCGGCGCGGACTGGAGATCCCGCGCGCCGCCTGCGTCATCGGCGTGATCGCCCACCTCTACGAAGAGAAGGGGCACCGTTTCCTGCTTCATGCCCTGGCGCGCGTCCGCAAGCCACTGGGGGATTTCCAGTTGCTGGTGGTGGGCGACGGCTATCTCCGCCAGCCCCTGGAGGCGGAGGCCGCACAGTTGTTTCCGGACGGAAACGTGCGCTTTCTCGGCCAGCGTGGCGACTTGGCCAACCTGCTCGCCGCCATGGATCTCTTCGTCCTTCCCTCCTCCTGGGAAGGTTTCGGTATCATCCTGGCGGAGGCCATGTACATGCGGGTGCCGGTGATCACCACCTCGGACGGCGGCGGTTGCGCCGAGGTGGTGGCGGAAAACGAAGGCGGCTGGCGCGTCCCCTACGGGGACGAAACGGCCCTGGGCGAGGCCCTTCTGCGTTGCCGCGCGGACGCCGCCCGCCTCCGCGAACAGGGCGAAAGAGGCCGGCAGCGCGTCGAACGCCTGTTCAGCGCCGAGGCCATGGCCCTGCAATACATGAGCGCCTACGACGCCGTCGCGGACACGCGGGAAAAGCGGCCATGATGGATCACTATACCGTCCTCGTCGTCTCCAGCGCGATCATCGCCGGTCTGGCCCTGCTGATCTTCGCCAAGACCCGCAACATCGCCTTTCCCCTGGGCCTGACGCTGATCTACTACATGTCCCTGTACGGGGCCTGGGCGGTGATCAAGGACAAGAGCGGCGGCGACAGCGGCAGCCACTATGCCTATCTCGAACACAAGATGTTCGAGGTCCACCTCGATCCGCACTACCTGCTCGCCCTCCTGCTCTACGCCGGATTCATCATCGTGATCGAGGTCGCCTTGCTCCTGTTTGCTCGGCCGGCCGCCGGCGCCTCCGTCCGCGCCCGTCCCCCCATCGAGATCACCCATGGCGTGGTGCTCGTCGTGGCCCTGCTGGCCTGCGCCGGCTCCTACACCGTCGTCAGAAACGGCATCCTCGAAGCCCATGCCCTGGGGGTGTCGGCCTATGACTACATGCGCCGGGGATTCGGCGAGACACCCCCCCTGTTCACCCTGCACCAGATCCTCAACCGGGTGGCGCTGCTGCCCGCGGTCATCGGGTTCGTCGCCTCGATCTCCGGAGACGCCCCCCGGCTCATCCGCGGAGCGCCGCTGCGGTACGCGCCGCTGCTCTATCTGGCGCCCATCGGCTTTATGGTCTGGCTGAGCTTCGTTCTCGGCTACAAGAGCGAACTCTTTCTGTCGGGGGTCATGGGCGGCCTGTTCTACCTCGCCAACGCCGAGCGCCCCCGCTGGCTACTCCTTGCCTTCGCCGGGCTGCTCATGGTGGCGGGCATGGCGCTGGTGGACCTGACGCGCTTCACGCCGCTGTCCAACGTGGATCAAACCCTGGAGGTGGTCGGGCCCGACCTCGCCGGCGACGTGTTCGAGTTCGTCCGCACCAGCAACGAGGCCTTCGCCGCCCACTTTTCCATGTACGGCGCCCTCTCGAAGGACATCCCGCTGACCTGGGGCTCCAGCCTCGTTGCGCTGGCGGCCTCGGCCGTTCCCCATGTTCTGTGGCCGGAGCGGCCGCCGGACATCTACAGCTACTATGCGGAGAACATCGACGCGGTGGCCGGACAGGGCTATACCATCCACCACGCCACCGGCTGGTATCTGAACTTCGGCATCCCAGGCGTCCTGATCGGCGCGGCGGTGCTGGCATGGGTGTGGCTCCTCTGCTACAACGGCTACATGGACCTCGGAGCAGCCGGGGACTTCTCCTTCGGCCAGCAGGCCCGCCGGGTCTTCTACGCCATCGCCCCCTGGTCCTTCGTCGGTTATATCCCCTTCATATGCCGGGCTGGGCCCGAGATCTACAAGGGCCTGGTGGTGGAAGGCCTCCTGATTCCGGTCGCCATCATTCTGCTGGCGAGCATCTGGCCGGCATGGCGGGGCTCACTCCTGCCACGGGAGACATAAGGCCATGCCCGGCAACGATTCAGCGGCCACCAGGGCCGGAGGGAAAAACAACGCCGGCACGCCGCGGGTGACCGTCATCGCGCCGTGCCGGAATGAGCGCGCCCATATCGAGGTGTTCCTCCGCAACCTCGCGGAACAGGACTACCCCAATGACCGGCTGGAGATCATCGTCGCCGACGGGCGCAGCGACGACGGCACCTACGAATGGCTGATGGACGCTGCCAACGGGGTGCCGGGGTTGAAGGTCCTGGTCAACGAGGAAGGGATCGTCCCCACCGGTCTGAACCGGGCCATCGAGGCTGCGCAAGGCGAGATCATTGTGCGCATGGACAGCCACACCCGTTACGCCCCGGATTATATCGCCCAGTGCGTCACCGTCCTCCTCGAAACGGAGGCGGACAACGTTGGCGGCCCCTGGAGGGCAGAGGGAACGGGGATCGTGCAACGGGCGATCGCCCATGCCTTCCAGTCCCGTTTCGCCTCGGGGGGCGCGCGCTCCCATAATCTCTCCTACGAAGGCCCGGTGGACTCGGTCTATCTGGGGTGCTGGAGAAAGGCGACCCTGCTGCGCATCGGCCTGTTCGACGAAGAGCTGGTGCGCAATCAGGACGACGAACTCAACCTCCGCCTGACCTTGGCCGGCGGCACTGTGTGGCAGTCACCGCGCATCCGTTCCATCTATACCCCCCGGGCCTCCATTACCGCGCTCTGGCGGCAATACGCCCAGTACGGCTACTGGAAGGTACGGGTGATCCAGAAACACCATCAACCGGCCGCCCTGCGCCATCTGGCGCCCGGCGCCTTCGTCGGCGCGCTGGGTGTGTCGGGCGGCCTTGCGCCGTTCTTTCCCGCATCCGCCCTCCTGTTCGCGTTGCTGGCGGGCGGCTACGGCCTCGCCACGCTGGCGGCCTCGGCCGCCGTGGGCCTCCAGACCCGGGACCCACGCGTCATTCCGGTACTGCCCCCCATCTTCGCCGGCTTCCATCTCGGCTATGGCTATGGTTTCCTGCGTGGCGTGGTGGACTTTATCCTGTTGAAGCGGGGGGGACGGCCGCAATTCCGCCGCATCACCCGTGAGTGACCGAGAGAGACCGATGGACGAACTGGAGCGCATCCGCCGTGAATACGATCGCCGGGACCGGACGGGGACCCTCACCTACGACCCGATGGATCCTGCCGTCTACCTGCCGGCCCAGGAGCGGGAACGGGCGCTGATCCGTTGCCTGCAGCAGGCCCGGCTGCCCCCCGTGGAGCGGCTGCGGCTGCTGGAGGTGGGCTGCGGCACGGGCAACAACCTGCTGCAACTGCTGCGGCTGGGGTTCCGGCCGGAACACCTGCACGGCATCGAGTTGGTGCCGGAACGCGCGCAAGAGGCGCGGCAGCGGCTCCCCGCGGCCCTGACGATCAGCGCGGGAAACGCCGCCGACGCCGACTATGCGGACGACGCCTTCGACATCGTCTACCAGTCCATGGTCTTCACCTCCATTCAGGATGCGGACCTCTCGCGCCAACTTGCGCAGACCATGTGGCGGATCACCCGTCCCGGTGGCGGCATCCTCTGGTACGATTTCACCTACGACAATCCGCGCAATCCGGCGGTGCACGGCATCGGCGTCTCCACCATCC
This sequence comes from Sedimenticola sp., assembly GCA_026983675.1. GTDB lineage: Bacteria > Pseudomonadota > Gammaproteobacteria > Chromatiales > Chromatiaceae > JALSTP01. Next base: position 7,841 of record JALSTP010000009.1, on the reverse strand, counting down.
GGGAACTCTTCCCCCAGGGCAAGATGCGCACGCAGCGCGTCACCCTGGCCCCGCCCCTCGCCCGCCGCGTCGTCCGGCTGCACCCCGCTGCCTACCCCCTCTTCAACGCCTTCCCCCTGCTGCGCACCCATGTGCTGTGCTGGATCGGCAAGAGAGCAGGCCGCTGAGGATCAGCCGGCGGCGCGCAAGGTCTCTTCCACGATCTCTTCCAGCCGCGCCAGCGCACCCCGGTTCTGCATCACCACGCGGCGGCCGTTTTCGCCGACACGCGAACGCTCGCTGGCGTCAGCGAGCCATTCGCTCAGCAGCGCGGCCAGGCCGTCAGCGCCGTCCACCTCCACGGCGGCGTCGGCCTCGTGCAACAGGCGCGTGATGTCGGCGAAATTGAACATGTGAGGGCCATGGGCCACGGGGACTCCGAGGGCGGCGGGTTCTAGCAGGTTGTGGCCGCCGGTGGGGACCAGGCTGCCGCCGATGAAGGCAGCATCGGCGGCGGCGAGGAACAACGGCACCTCGCCCATGGTGTCGCCGAGGAATACCTGGGTCTCCGGCGTACAGGGCCGGTCTTCGGAGCGGCGCACCATGGCAAAGCCCTCGCGCCGTACCAACGCCGCCACGGGGTCGAAGCGCTCGGGATGGCGCGGCACCAGCACCAATAAGGCGCCCGGCACGGCCGCCGCGATCCGGCGCTGGGCCTCCAGCATAATTTCGTCCTCGCCCTCGTGCGTGCTGGCCGCCACCCACACCGGCCGCCCCTCGCCCCACAGTCGGCGCATCACCGCCGCCGCCTCGTGCAGACTGGCGGGCAGGTGGAGGTCAAACTTGATGTTGCCGCTAAGCTGGACCCGCGCCGGATCGGCGCCCAGTTCGATAAAGCGCCGGGCGTCGGCCTCGCCCTGGGCCGCAAGGGTATGGATGCACCCCAGCGCCTCGCGGGTGAGGCCACCAATGCGGGCGTAGCCGCGGGCGGACCGCGCCGACAACCGTGCATTGGCCAGCACCACCGGAATACCGCGCTGTTTGCAGGTGCAGAAGAGGTTGGGCCAGATCTCGGTCTCCATCACCACCGCAAGCCTCGGCCGGGTATGGTCGAGGAAGCGGCGCACCACCGGCGGCAGATCCCAGGGAGTGTAGCTATGGATCACCTGCGCGCCGAACAGCCGGTGCAGGCGTTCTGCGCCGGTGGGAGTGGTGGTGGTCACCACCAACGGGAGGTCCGGGTGGCGCTCCAACAGCCCCTTGATCAGCGGTTGGGCCGCCTGCACCTCACCCACCGACACCGCGTGTATCCAGAGGCTTTCCGGAAACGGCTCGCCCGCATAGAATCCCAGCCGTTCCCGCCAACGCTCCCGGTAGGCCGGGGCATGGCGGCTGCGCCACAGCAGGCGCGCGAGCACCAGCGGCAGGCCGAGCCAGAGCAGTGCGGTGTAGAACCGCCTCATGCGCCTTGCCCGAGCACCGCCTCGGCGATGGCCACGTTCTCGCGCAGGTGACCGGGGTTGATGGTGCCGACGATGACGCTGCTCACCCCCGGCTGATCGAAGATGTGACGCATGGCCGCCTCCACCCCCCCGGCGCCCGGGACATGGCCGCTCTGTAACCCCTTTTTCACCAGCACACCCTTGCCCGCACAGGCGGCCGCCTCGAACACGGGACGCTCCTCATCGTACTCGAGGTTGCAGGTGGCCATCACCAGGTCGCACGTCTCCAGTGCGCGCAGACCGCCCGCCACCGTCTTGCCGGAGAGGCCGCAGGCCCGGATCAGGCCCTCCTCTTTGAGCCGCAACAGGGTCTCCACCACCGGCTCATGTTCGAGGATCCGCAGATCGTCGCCGTCGGAGTGGATCAGCACCGCATCGAGGTAGTCGGTGCGCAGGCGACACAGGCTGCGCTCCACGCTGGCGCGGGTGGCCGCAGCGGAGAAGTCGAAATGGGAGCGGCCGTTTTCAAAGGACTCCCCCACCTTGGTGACGATCACCCAGCGGTCACGCGGGCCCGGCAACAGGTGGCCAAGGCGTTCCTCGCTGCTGCCATAGGCGGGGGCGGTATCGATCAGGTTGATACCGAGGTCGGCGGCCAACGCCAACAGGCCGCGCACCGCCGCGTCGTCCGGGATCGCGAAGGGACGGGGATACTTCACCTGCTGGTTGCGGCCGAACTTCACCGTGCCCAGCCCCAAGGGGCTGACCTCGATGCCGGTATCGACGCCGAGGGACCTCAGTTCCATCGACAGATCTCCCAAGGGGGGCGGGCCAATGGCGGCGCAGGCCAGTCGGGGGCGGGAGTCCGTCCGCCCGACGGCGCGATCCCGGCCCGCTGGAGGGCTTCGATCACCCGGTCGGCAAGGAGGGGGGCGAAGGCAAGTTTGGTGGGCCAGACGGTAATGACGCCCTCCGCTTCGTCCACCGTGGGCAGGTCCGGCCGGCGGCCGCCAGGCTGGGCCGCCTCGGCCCGATCCACGCGCAGGGTGGCCCATTCGGCGTCGGCCAGATCGAGCCAAGGCAGCAGTTCGGCCAGTACCTGGCGCGCGGCGGTGATCTGATCCGCCCCGCTCCGCGCCACGCCCCGCTCGGCCAGATCGCCACCGAGCCACCAGACCTGCGCCGCCCCCTCGCCATGGCTGGTGACAGTGAGCCGCGGGTTGGCGCTGGCGCCGAGGCAGTGGGCGTAGAGGGCCGGGAGGGTGCCACGGACCATCACCATGTGCAGCGGGCGCCGCTGCATTTTCGGCATGGCCCGCCCGAGGTGTTCCAGCAAGGCGGCGTTGCCCGCTCCGGCGGCGAGGACCAGCCGGTGGGTGTCGATCTCGAGGACCCCCGCCTCGCCGGAGAGGGCCACCCGGGGCCGCTCGCCGGCACGGATCCGGACACCATCAGGGAACGCGATCCGCAGCGCCGCTCCCCCGGTCTGCCGGTCCAACTCGGCCGTGAGGGACGGAACGTCGAGTACTGGCTCATCGAGCCGATAGACCGCGCCACGGAAAGCCGGGTCGGCCAGCGCCTGCGGCCGCTGCGCCTCCGCCACCGGCGTCACCCGGCTGCGCATCGCCTTGCCGGCGAAGAAACCCGCCAGCCTGGAGGCCACGCCCGCGGTAGACCAGAGAAACTGGTGATCGGCGCGTATTCGCACACCGCGCAGGTCCAGCTCACCCCCGCCCGCGAGGGCCGCCCGCCAGCGCCCCGGCATGGCGGCGATGGCCTGAGCCGCGTCGGTGAGGTGGCCGGTGAGGGCGTATTTGGTGCCGCCATGGATGATCCCCTGCGAGGCGAGGGTCTGCACCCCGCCCAGGCCGCGAGGCTCCAGCAACAAGGCGCTGTAGCCCTCCCGCAACAGGCGTGCGAGCAGCCAGAGACCGGCGATGCCCCCGCCGAATATCACCACGTCTGCCTCCTGCCGCTGCATCAGTCGCGGTCGCGGATCGCCTCGATGAGGCCAGTGGTAGAGCAGTTGTCGAGGTAGTCCATCACCCGCACCTCGCCCCCCGCCTCCCGCACGCAGCGGGCGCCGGGGATACCGTCGGGGTCGTTGTCGCCCCCCTTAACCAGGAGATCGGGCTTGAGGCGACAGATGAGGCGCTCCGGGGTCTCCTCCTCGAAAGGCACTACCCAGTCCACGCAGGCCAACGCCGCCAGCACCGCCATGCGCCGCTCCAATGGGTTCACCGGCCGGTCCGGCCCCTTGAGCGCGCGTACCGTGCGGTCCACGTTCACCGCCACCACCAACCGGTCGCCAAGGCGACTCGCCTGCTCCAGATAGCCCACATGGCCGGCGTGGAGGATGTCGAAACACCCGTTGGTGAAGACGATCCGTTCACCCCGGCCGCGCGCCGCCTCCACCGCTTGCAGCAACTGCGCCTCGCTCACTACGCCGCGCGCCGCGCCGTGATGGGCCAGTACGGCGGCGGAGAGTTCGCCCGCGCTGAGGGAGGCGGTGCCCAGCTTCCCTACCACCACCCCGGCGGCGATATTGGCCAGGCGGGTGGCCATGGATAGCGACAGGCCGGCGGCAAGCCCCGCCGCCAGTACCGAGATCACGGTGTCGCCGGCGCCAGTGACGTCGAATACCTCGCGGGCGTGGGTGGGCAGATGCTGTGCCGGTCCCGCCCCTTCCAGCAGGGTCATGCCGTGTTCACCGCGGGTGATCAGCAACCCCTCCAGTGCGAGTTCCGCCATCAGGGTCCGGCCCTTGCGTTCGATCGCTGCGTCGTCGGCACAGGGACCAACGATACTCTCGAATTCCACCAGGTTGGGGGTGATCAGGGTGGCGCCGCGGTAGCGGGCGAAGTCATCGCCCTTGGGGTCCACCAGCACCGGCCGGCCCGCCGCCCGCGCCGCGGCGATGAAACGTGGCGCCTCGGCCAGGGTACCCTTGCCATAATCTGAAAGCACCACCACGTCGGCGCGAGGGAGCCTCTGCTCAAAACCGGCCAGCAGACCGGCGGCGTCGACGCCGGGAAAGCCATCCTCGAAGTCCACCCGGATGAGCTGCTGGTGACGCGAGATGACGCGCAGCTTGGTAATGGTGGGGATGTGAGCGAGGCGCTCGAAGCGGCACTCCACCCCGGCCCTGCCGAGAACCGTCTCCAGCGAGCGGCCCGCCTCGTCGTCGCCGGTGACCCCCAGCAACCCGGCCTGGCCGCCGAGCGCGGCGATGTTCAACGCCACGTTGCCCGCTCCGCCAGGCCGCTCCTCGCGCTCGCCGACGTGCACCACCGGCACCGGCGCCTCGGGGGAGATGCGTGATGTGGCGCCGTGCCAGTAACGGTCGAGCATCACGTCGCCGACTACCAGCACGCGAGCGTTCTGAAACTCGGGGATATCGATGGACATGGGGCCGCTTCGCCGGAAAAAGGGCGATGATAGCATACGCTAGGCGTCTGTCGGGTTTAGGTGATCGTCGCGATGATTGCGCAGAGCATTGTCCACACAGGGGATTTTCCGACCGAGCGGAATACGGGCTGTATTGCCGAGGAAGGAAAATTCCCTGTGTGGACAAGGATCAAGCAAGGGCGCGAGCGACTTCATGAATAATCCGGGCTAGCGGCAACAGGTGCGTTCGGTCAGCCATCCCACCAGAGGAGAGAACAAGGTGAGGAGCAGTGTGAAGAGCAACATGTAACCGGCGCCGAAATAATAGGCAAGCATGGGCAGCCAGGGCAGTTTGATGGAACGGGCAAAGAGGAAGGTGGCCAACAGCGCGGGCCGCGTTCCGTGGCGCTGCAGATCGATGAGCAACGGGTACCAGGCATAGACAGGGCCATGAGAGAGAATGCCGCCGACGATGGCGATCACCCAGCCGCGCAGGCCCGAATCGTGCCCCAGATTCTTGCGGATACGCTTCGGATCCACCAGCAGATTGATCAGCCACAGCAACGCCATCACCACCGCAAGGATGGGCGCGAGGGTCGCGAGTAGGTGGAGAAAATGACCGATCGCCCCCTTCACCCACCCTGGTTCGAACAGGAACAATACCCCGTAGCCGATGATCACCGCCAGGAGGAACCACCATCCGCCCCGCTTCCCGGTCTTATCCCTTGAGGACATGCAGACATCCCACCGTGAGCGCGGATATCAACAGGGCAGCGACGAAGGCCCATAGATTGCGCCAGAGGGCGAAACGGCGGCCCAGCGCCGTCGCCTCCGCCGGCAATGGAACGATGCCCACCGTGACCCAGGTTACGATGAGCGCCGTGACAGCCAGCAGATCGACGCCGGCCTTGAGCAGCTCGCCACCGAACACATAGCTCACAATGGGCTGTGCCGTTGCAATACTGCCCACCAACGCGGCGACCAGGGTGTCCTCCCATAGCGAGTGTCCGAAGAGACCGCTGCGCATCAATCCCGGAATCAACTGCACCACCATGCTCGCCAGCAACAGAACACCGACGAGGATCGGCAGGATCCCCATGAAGGCGCTCAGGGTCCGCCTCGCCGAGGAGTTCATGCGCTTCCTCAAATCTGTCTTCGACATCTCCTCTCTCCAGCGGTCGCCCCTCTCAGCGGCGCCCCCCTTCCAGGGTATTTCAGCGTGACCGGTATTCGCGCACGCTGTTTTTGTCATCCCGGCACCTCACGACGCCGCGGCCGACCAATCTGCACGCCATATGGTGGTTGGATATCTGCCATTCCCGTTCCCCGACTTTATCTTCATCCAGCAGGGCGACCATGGTGCGATAGTCGACATGGAACCCGCCATCAGGCGTGAACCCCGACAGCACCGAATGGACTTTGTACGCCACTTTGCCATGCCTTGTCGTGGTTGTCTGTTCCGCGCTCATACAGTCCACGGTAGTCCCTTTGTCAATGCAGACATTCACCCCCGAAGGCAGGAGAGTCGCCGGCTTGCCCCGACTCAACCATACACCCGCGAGCAGCCGCGCCTTTGGCGTCCCGGCTTTCTTGCGCGGCGTGTGACGTGCCTCCGTCCCCGTGTTTTTCTTGTTGCGTCTTCGCCGCGAGGTCAGATCCCGCTTTTTACGCACAGCGTCCTTTTTCCCCACAGGCGAACGCCGGCCAGTCGCTGGTCTTTTCTTTTTTTCGCCCCCCTCATGCGTCCTGTTCTGCGCGACGGCATCGGGTTTTAGGGCATTTTTTGGGGCCACCGGCGTTTCGGTGACAGACCGGCTGCTCCCCCCGACCGGCGGTCGGGTGAGTCGTCCCTGCTCACGTGTCTCCGGTCTGAGAGGCGGCAATCCCCCGGTTGTGGGCCCGGTCCTTTCACCAATGACGGCCGAGTCCGGGCGTTCCCTGCCCTTCTCCTGCACCGCCGTGTCTCGCGCCATCCCCACGACGCCTTCGTCGGCAACTTCCCGCCCTTCCGGCACGGTATCGGCTTTCCGGGCATGGGCCGTTGCGACAGGGCGGGTCTCCAACTCACTCGCGGACGGGGATGGAAGCGCCTTCACGCCCGTAGCCGTGCGGCCAACAGGTTCAGCGCCTGACGTTCGCTCCTCCTTCCCCGCCGCGCCTTGGGGCGCCCCCCCGGCACGATGGGCGGCGATAACTGGACCACCGAGTCCCTCGCCGGTCTTCTCCGCCATGGGGGAGGGCTCCACTTCTTCCGATCCCTTCGTGGATTCAGGGGGGGACGGTTTTGCACCGGCATCGCTGTTGCCGGGACGGGACTTCGCTCCAACGACACCTGGATGCGCAGTGGATGTCTCCTCCACGAATGGCGGTTGCTTCTCGACGCGTCTATCGTTCGCATTGTCAGTCGCGTTGCCGGAGGCCCTGTCCCGTTGGGCGAGGCGAGGCCCCCCGGGTAATGTCGAATCAGGCGCGGCTGGCTTCTTGGGCGGTGAGGGAGGCGTCGCCGTTTCCTCCTTCGCGACCGGAGGGGTTGCCTTCCGATCCTGCCCCCAAAAACCGGGCACCCTGCTCAACCCGAACAGCACGATGGCCAACACCGCAAGGACGCCGACCAGAAGATAGCCCCCCCGGCGCGGGGCGGGAGGCTTGTCCTCCTCCGCAGGCGCCTCGATTCCGGCAGGAGCGGCACGATCGGGCGTGGCGGAGGGGGGCATTACCGGCCCGCGCGGCCGTGCACCGCCATCGCCCGGTTCCACGGGAGCCGTGATTGGGCCGGGGACTGGGGGCCTGGGGACATCACGGGCCGAATGGCGGAACGGCTCTGCCGCCCCTTCGCGTTCCTCCGGCAAAGAGACGTCCCCCTGCTCCATCTCTTGCGCTGCCAAGGGCTCTGACACCATGGACAACATCCCCTCGCTCCGAACCTCTTCGATCACGGTGCGGATGTCTTCTTCACCGAGTTGATGACGCCCTTCGATACGGCCGAACAGCAACAGACGGCTCATAAGATGATTGACCAGCCGGGGAACCCCG
>JALSTP010000008.1 GCA_026983675.1 Sedimenticola sp. | reverse complement strand
GCTGGACAGGATGTCCAAGTGTCGCGAGTGCATGGATGCACTGGAGCGACCTTGGCAAGGGAATGACCCTTGCCTGCGCACTGCGCCTTGTTCCGGCGCCTGCCTGAAGCCCTGAATGCGATATATAGTGTTGCCGGGTTAATAGCAGCAGCCAGGCGCCGCGCGGCCGCCTATTCCGCAGGAAAGACACCGGTGGACAGGTAGCGGTCACCGCGGTCACAGACGATGGAGACGATCACGGCGTTCTCCACCTCCCGGGCGAGTCGGAGCGCGGCGGCCACGGCGCCACCGGAAGAGATACCGGCGAAGATGCCCTCCTCCGCCGCCAGACGGCGGGTGGTCGCCTCCGCCTCTTCCTGGGTGACGTCGATGAGGTGGTCCACGCGCTCCGGTTGATAGATGCGGGGCAGATACGCCTCCGGCCAGCGGCGGATGCCGGGGATACTGGCGCCTTCGGCAGGCTGGACACCGACGATCGCGACGGCCTCGTTCTGTTCCTTCAGGAAGGCGGCGGTACCCATGATGGTGCCGGTGGTGCCCATGGCGCTGACGAAATGGGTGATGGCGCCACGGGTGTCGCGCCAGATCTCCGGTCCCGTGCCCTCGTAATGGGCGCGGGGGTTGTCGGGGTTCGAAAATTGATCGAGGATGCGGCCCTCCCCCGCCGCTTCCAGCGCCCGCGCCCGGTCGATGGCGGCCTCCATGCTCCCCTCGGCCGGCGTGAGGACGATCTCCGCCCCGTAGGCCTTCATCACCGCGCGCCGTTCCAGGCTCATATTCTCCGGCATCACCAGGATCATCCGGTAGCCACGGATGGCCGCCACCATCGCCAGCGCGATGCCGGTATTGCCGCTGGTCGCCTCGATCAGCGTGTCCCCGGGCCGGATCTCGCCGCGCGCCTCGGCATGGCGAATCATGCTCAAGGCCGGCCGGTCCTTGACCGAACCGGCCGGATTGTTGCCTTCCAGTTTGACCAAAACCGTATTCGCGCTGTCTCCTGCCAGCCGTTGCAATCTGACCAGGGGGGTGTTGCCGATAAATTTTTCGATAGTGGAGTAATGCATGGGACAGAGTTTACTGCAACTTGCGACGACAAACGATGATAGAATGGAATCCAACAAAACATGCGGAACATCCGGACGACGCTTGATCGTTGAGAGGTTCTACCAGATTGTCTGCCACCCTACCTATTTCGGGAAGACGTTTCTCTGTCTTGTGTGTCAGTCTCCTCTGCTGCGCGGCGGCGTCCGCGCCCGCAATGGAGCCCTACTCGGAAGATATATTCCTGGCCGATCTGCCGGTAGTCCTTTCCGCCAGCCGGCTCTCCCAGCCGCTGCCGGAGGCGCCGGCGGCCATCACGGTCATCGACCGCCGGACCATCGATCTTTCCGGCGCCCGCAATATACCCGATCTCCTGCGCCTGGTACCCGGATTTCAGGTTGGCCGCTCCACGGGCAGCCGGGTCACGGCCACCTATCACGGACGCAGCGATCAATATGCTCGCAACATGCAGGTACTGATCGACGGCCGCTCGGTCTACGATCCGGGATCTGGTGGCGTGCCCTGGTTCGAACTCCCCCTGGTCATCGATGATGTCCAGCGTGTCGAAGTGATCCGCGGGCCAAACTCTGCCACCTTCGGGGCCAACGCCTTTGTGGCAACCGTCAATATCATCACCCGTGACCCATCGGAACAGACCGGAGGGTACGCCCGTGTTTCGGCCGGCGACCCACATGAGATCGAAGGCGTGTTCCGGCAAGCGGGTTCGGAGGGCAACCTGGACTATCGCGTGTCGCTGCGCTATGACGCCAACACCGGACTGGCCACGCGCCACGACGACGCCACCACCCGCTCCATCGATGTTCGCACCGACTACCGGTTGTCGCCGGACAACGCGATACAGGCAAAATTCGGCTACCTCAACGCGGGCCGCCAGGACGGTTTTCCGGACGACATCCTGCAACCCGAACGCAATCTGCATGACCGTTATCATTATGAGCAGATACGCTTCAGTCACACCCGCGATGCGGACCGGGGGTGGCAATTGCAGTTCTACCACAACGCCTTCGATATCGAAGACGATTTCGACTTCATACGCTTTTCCGACATTCTTCAGATTCCTCCGGGCCGCGTGGGTGACCCCGACTGGCCATTGCCTTGGGACGACCAGTATCTGAAGCTGGGACTTGGTATTCGAAGTCACCGCTATGACCTGGAATTTCAACAGACATTGAAGCCCTTCGATGCATGGCGGATCGTGTGGGGAGTGGGGGGACGCTACGATACCGCGGCGAGCGAGGCGCTCTTCGGTCTCGATACCGAAGTGAATCGCCATCAGTTTCGCGCCTTCGTCAATACCGAGTGGCGGCTGAATGATGACCTGCTGGTCAACGCAGGGGCAATGCTGGAGAAATATGAGGGAATATCGCCCAGGATCTCGCCGAGGATCGCCGCAAACTATCGCCTTTCTCCCCATCACAGCATCAGAATCAGCGCCTCGAAGGCGATCCGGATGCCCTCGCTGGTGGAGGAATTTTCCAACTATCGCACACGGTTTCAGGATGGGACGACCTTTGACGTTCTGTACAGGACATCCGACATCCCGGCACCTGAGAAGATCCTTTCCTACGAACTCGGATACATTGGCGAATTTCCGGAAAACGGTCTCACTCTGGATGTCAAACTCTATCGGGATGAATTGCGCAACACGCTCAACACCACCTTCGATCCGGACGCCGTGTTCGAGCCGGATCTCGTGGCCACGAATGCCATATTCGGAGCGGCCACCCGCGGGGCGTTTTCTACCGGAAACAGCGGCCATGCCGACATTCGTGGATGGGAGGCCGCTGCAACCTGGCGGCCCCTGGACAACCTTCAGATCCGCCTTTCCATTGCACGCGCATGGGCCATCGGCCAGGATCGAAAAGCGATTCACCCAACGGTATACCGCCAATTGAACGATCAAGTGCCGCATACGGGCGGCAGCCTGCTGATCGCCTATGAATTCCCGGGGAGGCTGGAAACCAGCCTTGTCTACCATAAGGTCGGTTCCATCAACTGGTCTGGCGAAGGCAATGACATGCCCGGTTATCACCGTACCGATCTGCGGATTTCCAAGGCCTTTGGCATTGGTGACAGCGATGCGAGAGTGACCCTCACGATTCAGAACCTTGAAAACGACTATCGTGAGTTTCAGCGGGAGAATCTCATAGAACGTATGGGATTCCTCGATTTTAGTCTACGCTTTTAGGAGTAAGGGCGTGAAACGCCATTTCCCCAGGGAAGAATAAAGAGCAATCGAGTGGAATATACGATGAGGGAACCGGCGGTCCAGACCATTTCCCCCTGCACTCGCCGTCCCCAGAGGGGGGATTCGCACCCAAGGCGTTTGTTGCAGTGGGCATTTTGGCTCGTCGTCTTTCTGTGCCCGCCATTACCGGCGCAGGCGATGGTGAAGGTTCTGGTCATAAGCAACAACTGGACCGGCGTCTATCAGGGGGTGGAAAACGCCATACGGAAACAGTTCGTTCCCGCATGCGCGGCGTTGGAGAGCGGCTGCCCAGACGTTGAATGGCGGAAAGCGAATCTGGATAACGAAGAGAACCTTCGCATCCAGATTGCGGAACACCCCGGCCTGATCGTCACACTGGGGGGCATGGCCGCGCACTGGGTCGTCGAACACCCTGTCGCATCGCCTGTTTTGTTCACTCTGATTCCCCATCAGACCTTCGAGGCCATGGCGTCCAGTCTGCCCGGGGGGCTGGAGTATTCCGCATTGTTCATCGATCAGCCCTTCGATCGCCAATTCAAACTGATCAAATATGCGCTGCCAAAACGTAAAAAGGTGGGGGTCTTGCTGGGTCCCACGTCTTCGAAACTCAAGCCGTCTTTGCTGGAGGCAGCAAGCCGCAATGGCTTTACCTTGAACATCGCAGTGCTGCGCGACAAAGCAAGACTCGGGCGGTCTCTGCAACGCCTGCTCGATGTTTCAAATGTCCTTCTCTCGGTGCCCGATCCGCTGGTCTATAACCGGCGATCCATCTTCAGCATATTGTTGACGACATATCACAGCCGGGTGCCGGTGGTGGGATTTTCAAAGGCCTACGTCAAGGCGGGGGCATTGATCGCTCTCTACTCCTCTCCGGAGCAAATTGGAAAACACACGGCGGAACTCATTGCCACTTTCTATCGCGATGCCCACACCTTCTCCAGTAAGAACGTCTATCCACGTTATTTCAGTGTCGCAATGAACGCGAATGTGGCGCGTTCCCTGGAGATCCGGCTCCCTGAGGAGGACGAATTGATCGATCTGTTACAGGGAGCGGACCGATGAACCGGCCGGCTTTCTCGCGCATCAGGGTCCGGGTCGTTCTGCTCGCCCTGCTGCCGGCCACGATTCTGGTGACGATACTGGCGGCCTATTCCGCGATTACACGACTGGCCGATCTCCATGCATCGTTCCAGGCCCGGGGCCACATCGTTGCCGAACAACTGGCGGCGCTCAGCGTGTACGGTATGTTTACTGGCAACACGGATAGCCTCGATAGAACCACACGGGATTTCATGCAGCGCAATGATGTTGTGCTGGTGAAACTGTTTATGGCCGGCAAAAAGCCGTTGCTGGAAATCAGGAAAGACGATAAACAATGGAAGGATGGCGGACGATCGAGCGCTCACCTGGAGCTGTTCACCGCGTCTGTCCATGTCCCCTCTTTGCCTGACCGGATATCCGACTACCCGGCCGCTTCGGACAAGGGACAAGGCGCATCCACGGATGACAACACCGCGATCGGTTATGTCACCGTCGGACTGCTCAATAGCGGGATCTATTCAAGGCAACAGGAGATCATAAGGAATATCCTCCTTTTCACGCTGGGCGGTCTCGTTATCACCTCATTTATCGCCCTGGCGTGGAGCCGGAAGATAACCGAACCGCTGGAACAGATAACGGAGATGGTCAACCGGATCGCCAAAGGTCGCCTGGACGCCAAGGTCCCCGAGAGGTCCAAGGGCGAACTGGGTGAGCTGGAACGGGGCATCAACGCCATGGCGCAGCAATTGGCGGTGCTTCACGGTTCCTTGCAGGAGCAGGTCGAGTCCGCCACGTCGGATCTGCTGCAGACCATGGAGGAACTGGAGATCAAGAACGTGGAGATCGACCTCGCCCGCAAGCAGGCCCAACAGGCCAATGCGGCAAAGTCGGAGTTTCTGGCCAACATGAGCCATGAAATCCGAACGCCGATGAATGGCATTATCGGCTTCCTGAAACTGTTGGCCCAGACCAGGCTCGACGATGCCCAGAGGGAATATATCGGAACCATCGAACAATCCGCTTCCAGTCTCCTTGAGATCATCAACGACATCCTGGATTTTTCGAAGCTGGAAGCAGGCGAGTTGACCCTGGACGAGTCGGACTTCGATTTCTTCGCCTGTATGGAAAATTCCATATCCTTGCTTTCGCCATCGGCGCACCAAAAAGGTCTGGAACTGGTCCTGCTGATCTACGACGATGTTCCACGCATCGTGATCGGCGATCGCACCCGTATCCGCCAGATTGTCATCAATCTCGTCAGCAACGCCATCAAGTTCACCCAGGATGGCGATATCATCGTCCGCGTGATGCTCGATGACGAGACCGACCGTGAGTGCCAGGTCAGGCTGGCGGTGGAAGACACCGGAATCGGCATCCCCGAAGATCGGCAACAAGCGATCTTCGATCCCTTTCGACAAGGTTGCGTCGGCGGCGCCTGCCATGAGGGCGGCACAGGTCTGGGGCTCAGCATCACCCGCAAGCTCGCCAGGATGATGGGAGGGGACGTCAGCGTGAAGAGCCGGGTCGGTGAAGGCTCGACGTTCGAAGTGACTTTGACACTGCCAAAGAGCGTGCATGCCCAGCAACAATACGTTCCCGACCGTTTTCCTCCAGAGGTCCGGTTTATCCTGTTCGATACCCAGCGGCTCTCTGGGCTTGCACTGTATCACCGCCTCAACCGAATTGCCCACGACGTCGTACATTGTACGACGGAAGCGGCGTTGATGGACGCCGTTCAGCACAACCGTGATCACAATACGATCATCATTCTGGGTTTCGGCGTCGCCGATCTCGCCCAAAACAAACACGCCGGATTCCTCTCCTCTCTCAAAAGCCGGATCGATCTGCCCATCGTTGTCCTGGTGAGTTCCTCCCGTAAGCAGGAACTCGACGCTATCCGCAGCATGGGGGCCACCCTTGCCCTCTCGAAACCGGTGACACAGGACACGCTCTACCGCTATCTGCGCACCACGATTCTGCAATATTTCCCGGGAACGATTGCAGAGACGGAAACCGCACCTGTCTTTCATAACCTGCAAGCACCGAGACTCGATGGCCTGCGTGTTCTGGTGGCGGATGACAATGCGATCAATAGAAAACTCCTGTCGGAACTGATTCGCATGACCGGGGCGGATGTCGCCCTCGCCCATGACGGCGCCGAAGTGCTCAAACTGCTGGAGTACACCACCTATGACATCTTTATCATCGATCTGAGAATGCCGGTGCTGGATGGCTTTGCCGTTACTCAAGGCATCCGCAACATGCCGGCCCATGCAAACACACTGATCGTTGGGTTGACCGCCGACAGTACACCCGGCATCCGCACCAAGGCCTTGGGAGCAGGAATGGACGAATGTCTGATAAAACCGGTCGATGAAAACCGCTTGTGGCAGATCCTCGAAGCCGGAAGAGCGGGACGTCTGAAGGGGGCATTGACCGACAAACTGCCGGAAACCGCCATCGATGAACCTGCGCCGGGTGATCGACGGCTACCGAGCCGTGACCACAAGAAGGCCCTTCTCATTACAGGGAACAATCCGCAGTTGGCAGAGGAGATATTCACCCGATTCTGTGAAGACCTCCCGCTCCAGATGAAAGAGATCAAGCGGCTGAATGCGCAGCAGGATTGGCCTGAACTCTGCGAAACCGCCCACAAGATGCAAGGCTCGACACGCTTTTGCGCACTACCCGCGCTCAACGATGCGCTGATGCTTTTGGAGCAGGCATCTGAGAAGCAGGAGGCCCGCCTTGTGGCCGAATGTATCGAGACCATCGAGTACGAAGTGGAACGGCTACTGCAGTCCGAGTCGGCGACCGCATAGTCGATATCGTGCCCCAAACCCAGGGGCATCTCATGACACGCCGATGTCAAGTCCCCGTCTTCTCATGCCCCTCACCTGTGTATATCGGTGTCATATCTACGTCACTCACCGAACGCACATTCCATAACATATTGTTTATATGGAGTATTATTATTTTGGCATGGTATTCGCTTATTCATCGCCAGCATCAAAAGGAACAATGTCAAAGAACAATGGCGACTCAACTGCATATTATTGAAAACAGAAAACGGCCTCATCATCGCTTGCAGGCAGCCGGGGACGGCCATCATGAAGGTGACATCGATGTTGGAACCCCTTCCTCAAAGGTCCTGAGGCTCGGCGACGCCTTGCAGCGTAGTCTGGAACTGGATGAACTGCTGCGTCACTTCGACCGCGCGGTAAAGGCCAGCATCGGCTGGGACGGCATGCGGTATTGCTGTTCCACCATCGGCTTCGACCTCATTATCGGCAGGGAAGAGCGCTACAGTTGCAGTTATCAATTGAAGGTGGAAGGCTCGCATCTGGGAGAATTGCGTTTTTTCAGCGCCAGGCCCTTTGCCGAAAGGCGCCTGCAGCAACTGGAGCGACTGCTCTGTGCGCTGGTCTATCCCTTGCGCAATGCAATCAAGTATTTCGAAGCGGTGCGTTCCGCCTACCGCGATCCCCTCACCGGCGCGGGGAACCGGGCGGCGATGGACGCCGCGCTGCAACGGGAGATCGATCTCAGCCGCCGGCAGGGAACGCCCATGTCGATCATCCTGTTCGATATCGACTTCTTCAAACGCATCAACGACGAGTATGGCCACGCCACCGGCGACGAGGCATTACGCGGCCTGGTTGCCTGCGCCCGGCAGAGCATACGCAGCAGCGATCTCCTGTTTCGATACGGCGGCGAAGAGTTCCTGATCCTGTTGAGTTATACGGATGCCAAAGGCGCCACCCTGCTTGCCGAGCGTATCCGCCAACACATCGAACAACAGTGTGCCTTGGCGGATGGCCGTATCCGTCTCACCGTCAGCATGGGCGTTGCCGAACTCGATGGAAGCGAGGATGCGGCGGGCATCTTCCAACGCGCCGACGATGCGCTCTACGCCGCCAAACGCGGCGGCCGTAATCAGGTCAAAACCGCCTGATTGGGACACGCCTCCCGCATCGCACAGGCGTCGCATCGAGGCGCTGTTCGGCAGGCCTGCTTGGCGTGTCGAACCAACAGGGCATGGTATTCCCCAAACAGTTCCACGTCTTTCGGCAACGCCTCTTCAAACTGCTTGCGCAGGGACTCGTAAGGCGCGTCGCCATCGAGCAAGCCCAGGCGGGAGCCGATGCGACGCGTATAGGCATCGATCACAAAGACGGGCCGCTCGAAACCATAAAGCAACATGTCATCGGCCGTCTCCGGTCCCACGCCATGCACCGCCAGCAATTGCTGGCGCAGTCTTTCCGTTGGCCGGTTGCGTAACCCCTCCAGCCCCCCTTCCCTCAACCAGAAGCGGCAGAAGTGGCGCAGACGCCGGGCCTTTACGTTGAAATAGCCGGCCGGCCGGATCGTCTCCGCCAGCAATGCCGCATCGGCCTCCACGATGCGCGCCGCATCGAGCAGATTGGCCGCCTTCATGGCCGCTATCGCGCGTTCCACATTGGTCCATGCGGTATTCTGGGTCAGGATGGCGCCGATCATCACCTCGAAAGGGGTCTCCGCCGGCCACCAGTTCTGGGGACCATAGGCAGAAAACAGTACATCGTAGAGCGTGAGCAGGCTCTCTGCTTCAGCGTCCGGCATGCCGTTTCCGCCCACGCCTTGTCGTTGCTGGCCAGGGCCTTTTGCCCAGGCGCCGCGCACGGGGCGGTGGGGGCGCAAGCCCCACATCGCGATAGACCGCCTCCAACTCCGCGCGGGTCGCCTCGCGCCATCGCCCTGTACGCAGCTGGCGTCCCAGTTCGATCGGCCCATACCGCAGCCGTGTCAGTCGGCTGACCCGCGCGCCCACGGCCTCCCAGAGCCGCCTGACCTCGCGGTTGCGCCCCTCGCGCAAGACCACGTGAAACCAGCGGTTGGCCCCTTCGCCGCCTGCTTCACGGATGCGCTCGAACCGCGCCGGCCCGTCTGCGAGGTCCACGCCTTCGCGGAGCCGCCGAATCATTGTTTCGTCCACTTTGCCGAGAACCCGCACGGCGTATTCCCTTTCTATCTGGTGCGAGGGATGCATCAGGCGGTTCGCCAATTCGCCATCGGTGGTCAACAGCAACAGCCCGGACGTGTTGATATCCAGCCGTCCCACCGCCACCCAGCGCGCCCGACCTGGGAAGCGCCCGATTGATTGAAACACGGTCGGATGTCCGCCTGGATCGCGGCGCGTCACCACCTCCCCTTCAGGCTTGTTATAGACGATCAGCCGTTGCACCGGTTGCGCCGGAGTCCGGGTGGCGATGGTTCGCCCTCCCATCTGGATGCGATCGGTGCGTGAGACACGCTGGCCAAGGGTCGCGATCCGGCCGTTCACCCGGATGCGTCCATCGGCAATCCAGCGCTCGATCTCCCGCCGCGATCCGTAGCCCAGGTTGGCCAGATACTTCTGCAGACGCTCGCCCTCCCTGGTTGACGCCCTATTCATCGCGGTGTTTCTCCTCACCCTCCCGTGGGGTATCGTCCGCCACCGCCTCGGATGCCCCATCGTCCTTGACAGAACGCTGCCCATCCGTTTCTTTCGCGGCAATGTGGCGATCCATTTCAATGACGTTGTCACCGCTTTCGGCCGCCGTTCCTTCACGCTCCCCTTCTTTCAGTGGTGGCGCCTCCGGCTCCCGCAGTTCCAGTTCCTGATTGATGGTATCCAGGTCGCGTATCTCGGCAAGAGAGGGTAATTCATCAAGGGACTTGAGATTGAAATAGTCGAGGAACTCACGCGTGGTGGCATACAATGCTGGCTTGCCGGGAACGTCCCTGTGCCCGACCACCCTCACCCATTCGCGTTCGGTGAGGGTCTTGATGATGTTGCTGCTTACGCTGACGCCGCGCACTTCCTCGATCTCCCCCCGAGTGATCGGCTGACGATAAGCGATCAGCGCGAGCGTCTCCAACAGCGCGCGCGAGTAGCGTGGTGGCCGTTCTTCCCACAGACGGGAGACCCAAGGCGCATACTCCTTGCGCACCTGAATGCGAAAGCCCGACGCCACTTCGCGCAGCTCGATACCCCGGCCTTCATAGTCCGCGGCAATGTCGAACAACAGTTTCCTAACCTCTTTGCGCTCCGGCCGCTCCTCTTCGGGAAACAGGCCAAGCAGGCGGTCCAGGCTCAGGGGGCCGCCAGCGGCCAGCAGGGCGGCTTCGATAATCTGTTTTTCTGAACTCATGAGTCGTGTGAAGCTGGGGTCAAAACCCGATGAACTGAAGAACCCGAATGATACCTGAATCCGTGGCTTCAGGTCGTGAGCGCGCCGCGTTTCAGTTTATCGGACCCCGCTGCCATCCGCGCATCGGGCCGCCGTGCTGAGAGACAACAACGACGTTGGGTCAGTCGCATGGGGGTTGGCATGGGTGGCGTTCGCCGGACCGGAAAATGCGTTCAGAGTGGGCGCCATTGAAGAGGGACAAATAGACGGCACATCACGCGTCAGATGTGATAAGTAACTTTAACTATGCGTCATAACTTACTGAGACAAAAAGAAAGCCGCCCGAAGGCGGCGAAAAAGCGGGAGTTCGAGGGTAATGATACGCCTTTTGGGTCTTTTTTGAATAGGTATTTACCCTCAAAGGGGCGAAGGGGCACAACATGCGGAAGCGGTCGTGGCTTTACATTATTTGTTTAATAACGGCTAATTAAAGATGACTTTTAAAGCAGTTTGTTACTCTGTAAACCACGATACGTTTTGTGAATTTTATGGTCCCTCTACCGTCGCATCCACCGCCTTGACGTGGATGGGGGCGAAGGGCTCGGCCTGGACCAGTTCCAGCAGGGAGGATTTTAAAAGCTCCAGCAAGGCAAGAAAGGTGACCACCACACCCTGGCGCCCCTCGCTGAAATCGAACAGTTCGTTGAAGCTGATGAAACGGTCGCTCCTCAGCTTTCCCAATACGGTCGACATCCGCTCCCGAAGTGACAGCGATTCCCCTTCGATTCTATGATGACCGAACATCTCGGCACGGTGCAGGACGTCCTTCAACGCCAAAAGCAGGTCCCTCATATCCACCGGCGGCGGTTCCGGCGTCACGCGCCCCTCCGGGACGGGAACCTCCACCGGAAAGAGATCCCGCTCCATGCGCGGCATGGCCTCAATATCTTCGGCGGCCTGCTTGAAACGTTCGTACTCCTGCAGGCGCCGGACGAGTTCGGCCCGGGGATCCTCATCCTCCTCACCCTCGCTCTGCGGCCGTGGCAACAGCATGCGGGATTTGATTTCGGCCAGCATGGCCGCCATCACCAGGTATTCTGCCGCCAGCTCCAGTCGCAGCCCCTTCATCATTTCCACATACTCCATGTACTGCTGGGTGATGTGGGCAATGGGGATATCGAGGATATCGAGATTCTGGCGCTTGATCAGGTAGAGCAACAGGTCCAACGGCCCTTCGAAGGTATCGAGAAAGACCTCCAGCGCGTCGGGCGGAATGTAGAGATCCTGGGGAAGATCGTGCACCGGTTCCCCCTGGACCACGGCAAACGGCGTCTCCGGCGGCTGCGATTCCGTGTCGGCCACGGTGTTTGTTTGCTCTTCCGGCATATCGGGATCCTACCTGTAGTTGAGCGACATGGCGTGACGCACCTCATCGAGGGTGTCTCGGGCCAGGTCGCGCGCCGTTTCATTACCCTCATTGATGATGTTGCGCACCATCTCTGGCTGCTGCTCCAGTTCCGCCGCCCGTGCCTGGATGGGGCGAAGCTCTTCCAGCACGGCATCGATGACCGGCTGCTTGCAATCCAGGCAGCCAATCCCCGCGGTCCGACAGCCCTCCTGCACCCAGTCCTTGACGTTGTCGTCCGAATAGATTTCGTGAAATTTCCAAACCGGGCAGCGTTCGGGATCACCGGGGTCCGTGCGCCTCACCCGCTGGGTATCGGTAGGCATGGTGCGTAACGCCTTTTCTACGGTCGCCGGATCATCGCGCAACGCGATGGTGTTGCCATAGGACTTGGACATCTTCTGCCCATCGAGCCCCGGCATCTTCGAGGCGCGGGTCAGCAGGGGTTGCGGTTCCGGCAGAATCACCCGTCCCCCGCCTTCGAGGTAGCCAAACAGCCGTTCCCGATCGCCGACCGTGATGTTCTGCTGGGTCTCCAGCAACGCCCGCGCCACCTTGAGTGCCTCGTCGTCGCCCTGCTCCTGATAGGCGCGGCGCAGGCGGTCGAACATCCTGGCGTTCTTCTTGCCCATCTTTTTCCTGGCCTGCTCCGCCTTCTCCTCAAATCCGGGCTCGCGCCCGTAGAGGTGATTGAAACGGCGCGCAATCTCGCGGGTCAGTTCCACATGCGCCACCTGATCCTCACCGACCGGAACGAGCCCCGCCTTGTAGATCAGGATGTCCGCCGCCTGGAGCAGCGGGTAGCCCAAAAATCCATAGGTGGCCAGGTCGCGCTCCTTGAGTTTTTCCTGCTGGTCCTTGTAACTGGGCACGCGCTCCAGCCAACCCAGAGGGGTGATCATGGAGAGCAGCAGGTGCAGTTCCGCATGCTCCTGGACCTGCGATTGAATGAACAGGTTCGCTGCGGTCTGGTTGACACCCGCCGCCAGCCAGTCGATCACCATCTCCCATACGCTCTCCGGGATGAGGGTGGGGTCTTCATAGTGAGTGGTCAGGGCATGCCAGTCGGCCACGAAGAAGAAGCATTCATACTCGTGCTGGAGTTCAATCCAGTTTTTCAACACGCCATGGTAGTGGCCAAGATGGAGCCGGCCCGTGGGCCGCATCCCCGAAAGGACACGCGCATGCTGCGCAGGAACGGTATTCAAGAGATTTCCCTCATTATTAGAAAAATATTTGTTTGACCAACCCGGCCGCGGGCAGCAGGTCGATGGTTCCCACCACCAGCGGCCAGAGAATCCTGTTCAGCAGCCCGGTCGCCAGCAGTCCGATGATGATGAACAGGCCATAGGGCTCCAGCCTGGAATAGGCTACCGCAAGTTTGGGGGGCAGCAATGCCGTAACCACGCGGCCACCATCGAGCGGTACGATGGGCAACAGGTTCAGCATCATCAGGATGACATTGATCAGCACGCCCGCCGCGCCCATGTAGATCAACGGCAGGGCAATCCACTGGGAACTGTCCCAGAGCATGACGCCCACCTTGATCGTAAAGGCCCAGAGTATCCCCATCAACAGATTTGCACCGGGGCCGGCCAGCGCCACCAGGGCCATGTCACGCCGCAGGTGATGAAGGTGTTTCCAGTTCACCGGGACCGGCTTCGCCCAGCCGAAGATGAAACCGGTAAGAAGAAAGGTGACGATCGGCACCACGATGGTTCCCATGAGATCAATATGGGCAATGGGATTGAGCGTCAGCCGTCCCATCATCCTGGCCGTATTGTCCCCCAGTTTGCTGGCCATCCAGCCGTGCGCAGTCTCGTGCACCGTAACCGCGAACAAGAGCGGCAACACCATGACAGCCACCTGCTGGACCGAGGTCAATCCACCCATCAGCCGAACCCGTTAGCCCGATGTTTCATCTCATTCCTCGAACAGGGAGACATCGCCCTTCCCATTGCGCACGACTGTGGGGGTTTCCTCCGTCATCACTACCACCGTAGTGGGTTCATAGCCGCAGTAACCACCGTCGATGATGAGATCGACCTGATGGTCCAACATCTGCCGCATCTCGTAGGGATCAGTCAGCGGCATCTCATCGCCGGGCAGGATCAGGGTCGAACTCATCAACGGCTCGTCCAGTTCTTCCAGTAACGCCTGTGCGATCCGGTTGTCAGGTACCCGGATACCAATGGTCTTGCGTTTGGGATGCATCAAACGGCGCGGCACCTGTTTGGTGGCCTTATGGATGAAGGTATAAGGGCCCGGCGTGAGGGTCTTGAGCAAGCGGTAGTCCTGATTGCTGATTTTGGCGTAAGCGGTGATCTCCGACAGGTCCCGGCACACCAGGGTAAAATTGTGATGCTCGTCCAGTCTGCGAATGGCGCGAATGCGCTCCATCGCCCTCTTTTCCCCAATCCGGCAACCCAGGGCGTAACTGGAATCCGTGGGATAGACGATGAGTCCTCCTTCGCGCAGGATCTCCACCGCCCGGCGGATGAGCCTCGGCTGCGGATTGTCGGGATGGATCTGGAAGAACTGGGCCATGATGCTGTACTCTGCGGAAACATCCGGCGCCGTTACGCCATTGCTGCATCGCGGCGCATGTCCCAGTCCCGCCAGATCGGCACGCAGATCTCCGGCAGCGGCGGAAGCCGGCCAAGCTCGATCCACGGTTTCTCCGGGCCATGATAATCCGAGCCGGCAGAGGCGCGCAGCCCCCAGTCGTTGGCGTGGCGGGCCATGGTGAAGTAGTCATCACGGCTGTGGCTGCCAGACACCACCTCCAGGGCAACGCCGCCGGCCTGGGTGAACTCCTTTATCAGGCGCCGCAAGCGGGTGCGGGTCAGGCGGTAGCGCGCAGGGTGGGCGATCACCGCCTCGCCCCCCGCACCCCGTATCCAGCTCACGGCTTCGGCCAGATCCGCCCATTCGCCCTTGACATGACCGGGTTTGCCGGCCACCAGAAAATGTTTGAATACCTGCCGCTCATCGCGGGCCCGACCTTCGCGAACCAGAAAACGCGCAAAGTGGGTGCGGCTGATCAACCCCTTGCGGGCGAAGGCGCGGGCGCCCTCATAAGCGCCGGAAATGCCGGACTGGTGCAGCCGGCGTGCAATCTCCTCCGCCCGCCATTCCCGAAAGTCGCGCAACCGCGCCAAGCCTCGTTGTAACACCCTGTTATCCGGATCGATACGCAAACCGACGACATGCACCACCCGGCCTTTCCAGGTGACGGAGACCTCCACCCCAGGGATCAATTCGATGCCCCGCCGCCGCGCCTCGTCCCAGGCCTCCTCCATTCCATCGGTGGTGTCGTGGTCGGTGAGCGCCAGGGCGTCGATCCCCGCCTCCGCCGCACGGGCAACCAAAGCCGCCGGCGCAAGCGTCCCGTCGGAGGCGGTGGAGTGTGAATGAAGATCGTATTTCAAAGCCATCTTTACATTGTACCTGATGCCAGCCATGGATGCCTGGCCGCTCCGCACAGGGGATTTTCCAACCGAGTGGAATACGGGCTGTATTGCCGAGGAAGGAAAATTCCCTGTGTGGACAATTCTCTGTGCAATCATCGCGGCGGTTCATGAATAATCCGGGCTAGGGGGTTTCCCGATCCCCCTTTTCCAGCCGGCCTGCTACACTTGCTCGAATGAATCTTCCCCCCGCCAGAATCGATTACATCATCGAGAGATTGCAGGAGTGTATCGGAATTGTCATCGACAACTTTCAGGATGGCGGGGAGGAGGTCGAGGGCTCCGGCCCCGATCTGCTGGCGGATGCCATGTTCCGCCTGCTCGATGTCCTGAAACGCTTGGACCATCTGGACGACACTGCCTATACGCGGTTTGACGCCCAGGCCTATCAGGGCGCCCCGTCCCGTGAAGACGAAACGGAAGTCAGCGCACTGGCCGACTACGGTATCCAACTGCTGGCCGATCTCTCCACCTGGGCGAGCCGCCTCGAACTCGAACATTCCTGCAATGAAATCGAGACGCTCGCTTTTTCGCTCGCACTGTGGGTGAGCGAACGGGGCGGTGAACTGCATACCCTTTCTCCCGTGGTCAACAGCCTGGCCGCACTGGCCAACAGTACGCGCGACCCCCATGAACTGGAGCAACTGTTCAATGCGATGAGCCAGATCGTGCAGGCTGCGGGCATGGACGTCACCGAGGCGCCGCGTGAAGACGGGGTCATGGACCCATGGAGGATACTGGTTCTCAACCGCGCCATTGTGGCCACCCGCACCTGCCGTCCCGCGTTGATGCGAGAGGCGTTCGACAGCCTGATCGAACACCTTCCGGACGAGGCCGCGGCGTTTTTCCGGGAGGGCATGGAGCAAATGGATATCGTGGGATACCCCGACGAGGTCAAAAAGGTCATGAGCGAATATGCCGCACTCTGGAGCGCTCCCAGAATGCTTCATTGAGGCGCCGTGTTTGGCTCCGGGCGAGCGGACGGGTAAAATCCCTTCTTTCCCAGTGACCGGAACCCATGAAATTTCTCGCCGACGTCTTCCCCGTCCTGCTCTTCTTCGTCGCCTACAAGATTCAAGGAATCTACGTGGCCACGGGCGTAGCCATTGGTGCCGCCCTGCTGCAAGTCGGGTGGCAGTGGATACGGCATCGCGAGGTGCAGACCCTGCACCTCGTCACCCTCGGCCTGCTGATCGTGTTCGGTGGCCTGACCTTGCTCCTGCACGACAAGACCTTCATCATGTGGAAGCCGTCGGTCATCAACTGGCTGTTTGCCCTCGTATTTTTCGGCAGCTTGTTTGTGGGTGACAAACCCCTCATCGAGCGCATGATGGGGCACTCCATCGACGTCCCCGAAAGGATCTGGCGTCGCCTCAACCACGCCTGGGTGCTCTTTTTTCTCGTCATGGGCGGTTTGAATCTGGTAGTCGCCTGGCGGTTCTTTACTGCGGAGAAGGCGCTGACCCTCGCAACAGGCGCCCACCAGATCGACTTGAAACGGTGCGAGGCGCTGTTCGATGGACAATCCCTGGATCTGTGCCTGCATGCCCGCGCCATGGAAGAAGATTGGGTGAATTTCAAGCTGTTCGGCATGATGGGACTCACCTTCGCCTTCGTGATTCTGCAGGCCTTCTACCTCGCCCGCCACATGAAAGAATCCCCAAACGAGACATGAGGAGTTTGCACGTGCTCTACGCCATTATCGCAACGGACCACCCCGACAGCCTCGAAAAGCGCCTCGAGGCCCGCCCCGCCCACCTGGAACGGCTCAGACAATTGCAGGATGAGGGGCGCCTGATCCTGGCCGGTCCCCACCCGGCCATCGACAGCGAGGATCCCGGACCCGCCGGTTTCATCGGCAGCCTGGTGATTGCCGAGTTCAGCGACCAGGAGGCGGCAAAAAGTTGGGCGAACGCGGATCCTTACGTCGCCGCCGGGGTCTATAAAGAGATTGAAATCAGGCCCTTCAAGAAAGTGTTGCCCACCTGACCACACGGCGGAGGGGTGATTGAGTTCAATAGATTACCTTTACAACAACCACCAACCAACGGAAATAAATATGAAATCATTAAAATTGGCCTCTATCGTCATGTCTGCCGGACTGCTCACGCTTGCAGTACAGCACAGCAGTTTTGCAGAAAAAAAAGGGGCAGCAGCCATGCCACCGGATGTCCTGGCGACCGTCAACGGCAAGCCGATCAGCAAGGAGATGTTCGCCCTCTATTACCGGGAACGGATGAAAAAGGTGCCGGGCAGCGAAAATACCCCTCAGAACCAGATGGCCAGCATCAATGAACTGATCAATTCCCTGTTGATCGCGGAAGACGCCGAGGCCAAAAAGCTGGACCAACGCCCCGACGTCGTGGCGGCGCTCGAACTGCAAAAGGATCAGCTGCTCACTCAGATCGCCATTCAGGACTATCTGAAGAAGCATGGACCGAGTGACAAGGAATTGAAAAAGGAATATGACAAGACCATTGCCGGGAAATCCACCAAGGAATTCAAGGCCCGCCATATCCTGGTGAAGACAGAGGATGAAGCGAAAGCGATCATCAAACAACTCGATGAAGGCGCCGATTTCGCCAAGCTGGCCAAGGAAAAATCCACCGGTCCATCGGGTAAGACGGGGGGTGAGTTGGGCTGGTTTGCCGCCGACCAGATGGTGGCTCCGTTCTCTGAAGCCGTCGCCAAGATGAAAAAAGGCAGCCACAGCAAGACACCGGTGAAGACCCAGTTCGGGTGGCACGTCATTCTCTTGGAAGACAAGCGCGAGACCCCGGCCCCCACGTTCGAGCAGGCGAAGGCCGAACTCAGCCTGAAGATGCGCCGCAAGGCGCTGGAGAAATATATCTCCGGGCTGAGGAAAAGCGCCAAGATAAAATTCACTGGCGATGCCGGCGCCGCGCCTGCAAAGAAGAAGTAACCCCGCGCCACGCCACTCATCCACGTCCCTCTCCCCGCTGCGGGAGGGGGCGCCTCGGGCGCTGGTTTTTTCAATAAGGATGCTCTGCCCCGTGCAAGACCGGCTCCAGGCGGCTCCAGGGTGGAGAAACGGTGGCCGAGTCAGTCCGCCGGCTTTTTGGGTTTCCCAATGTTGCTGATCGGCACCACCTTCACGTCCTCACGCGCCTCGTCCACGTAATAGGGCTTGGCAGGCGCGATCCCTTGGGCGTCACACAGCTCTTTCTCGCGCGCGGCAATCAGGGCGAAGCAATTCTTGATATCCTCGATCGTCTGCGACGACAACGGATGCCGCATGCCTGCCGGTGGCGTTGTCTCGCGAACGACGGCCCCGAGGATCTGCCTCATGATCGTCAGTACTTCCTGCTCTTTGCTTCTCTCCGCCATATCGCTTTGCGTCCCCGTAGAAGAATCAGTGTGTCGGGAAGAGTAACCAAGAAAACGGGCGCAACGCAACAATCCCCTGCTTATCCGGTGGAAACCCGCACAGCGCGGATTCTACCGCCACCCGCCGAGAAGGAGGGCCTGGCTGGCGGTTCTATTAACCCGGCAACGATATATATCGCATTCAGATATATCGCATTCAGGGCTTCAGGCAGGCCGTGGCGTGCCGGCCCGCAGACTGCGTTGCCCCATCTTGCTGTAGGGTGGCTACAGCGGCGATGGGCCGCCTTGCTGCGAACCGGCACGCCACGGCTGAATACGATATATAGTGTCGCCGGGTTAATATGTTTCATGGACCGCCTCTTCCAGAAGCGTGTTCAACGCATCTTCGTCAAGGACCGGAATGCCGAGTTCCCGGGCCTTGGTCAGTTTCGAGCCAGGCTCCTCGCCAACGACGACGTAGGCCGTCTTTCTGGAAACGCTGCCGGATACCTTCGCGCCCAGGGCCTGAAGCCGTTGTTTTATCTCGTCTCGCGGACGGCTGAGGGCGCCCGTCAGGACGAAGGTCTTGCCGGCAAGAGGTTGTGGGCGTCCACGGGTTTCGACCACTGGCCAATGGACACCGGCCTTGCGCAGTTTGTCGATGACCTCCCGGTTGTGTTGCTGCCGAAAGAAGGCGGCGATGTGTGCGGCGACGATGGGCCCCACGTCAGGCGTCTCCTGGAGGGTCTCTTCATCTGCGGCCTCGATGGCCTCCAATGTACCGAACTGTTCGGCCAACGCGCGCGCCGTGGCCTCTCCGACTTCGCGAATGCCCAGCGCATACAGAAAACGCGGCAAGGTGGTGGACTTGCTCTTTTCCAGCGCGGCCAGCAGGTTGGCAGCCGATTTTTCGCCCATGCGCTCCAGACCGGCGAGCTGGTCCTTGGTGAGGGCGTAGAGATCCGCCACATCATGCACCATCTCCTTGTCCACGAGCTGTTCGATCAGCTTCTCGCCAAGCCCTTCGATATCCATCGCACGCCGTGAGGCAAAATGGCGAATCGACTCCTTGCGTTGTGCCGGGCAGAACAAGCCGCCGGTGCACCGGGCAATGGCCTCGCCTTCCGGTTTCACCACCTCCGAGCCACAGACCGGGCAGCGTTTCGGCAACAGAATCTTCCGGGCATCCTTTGGCCGGCGCTCTGGCAGCACCCGCACAACCTCCGGGATGACGTCCCCGGCGCGCCGCACATAGACGGTGTCCCCGATGTGAATGTCCTTGCGCTCGATCTCGTCGATGTTGTGCAGGGTGGCATTGCTGACGGTCGCGCCCCCGACGAATACGGGTTTAAGCCTTGCCACGGGGGTCAGGGCACCGGTGCGGCCGACCTGGAATTCCACGTCCAGGATGACTGTCAGTTCCTCCTCCGCCGGAAACTTCTGCGCTATCGCCCAGCGGGGCGCGCGGCTGACATACCCCAGCCTTTCTTGCAGATCGACCCGATCCACCTTGAACACCACTCCATCGATGTCGTAGTCCAGGCTCTCGCGTCGATCGCCCATCCAGTGGAAATAGTCGAGACAGCCATTGGCCCCCCGCACCACCTTCAAGTAAGGGGATACCGGCACACCCCAGCCGCGCAGTTTTCTCATATTGCCACTGTGCGTGTCCGTCAGCGTCCCCCCTGTCACTTCGCCGAGGCCATAGCAGAAAAAGGCCAGTGGCCGCTGGGCCGTGATTCGGGGGTCAAGCTGCCGCAGACTGCCGGCGGCGGCGTTACGTGGATTGGCGAAGGTCTTTTCCCCGCGTTTGCGCGCCTGTTCATTGAGCCGTTGAAATCCGGCCTTGGGCATGAACACCTCGCCACGCGCTTCGAGAATGGGGGGGTAGCCCTCGCCCAGAAGGCGTAGGGGAATGGAGGGTATGGTGCGTGCGTTCTGGGTGACGTTTTCGCCACGTGTCCCGTCACCTCGTGTCGACGCCAGCACCAGCACCCCCGCTTCGTAACGCAGACTGATGGCCAGGCCATCGAGCTTTGGCTCGGCAGCGTAGTCGATAGCCTCGTCGATGCCCAGGCGCTCGCGCACCCGCCGGTCGAAATCGATCAATTCCTCGTCACTGAAGGCGTTCTCCAGCGACAACATGGGCACCCTGTGGACGACCTCCTCAAATTCGTCGAGCGGCGCGGCACCCACGCGCTGGGTGGGCGAGTCCGGCGTGATCTCCTCGGGATAGCGCGCCTCCAGGGTCTGCAATTCCCGCATCATGCGATCGTATTCGCTGTCGGGAATCAGCGGCTCGTTGAGCACGTAGTACTGATAGTTGTGGTGGTTGATCTCGGCCCGCAACGTTTCGATACGGGCCTTTATCTCCGGCGGGGCGCTCATTTCTTTTTTCTGGCGATCTGAAGCTGGCGGCGGAATTCCAGAATCTGCGCACGGATGTACTCGACGGTCTGACGATTGAGAACGCTGTGGGTGTCGTCCTGGAGTTCACCGTTGAGTTCCGCGGCGATGCGTTCGGCGGTGAAGAGCATGTCCGAGAAGACCATCATGCCGTCCTGTGCCGCAGGCAGTTGGGCGAACAGCGTCAATCCCGGGGTACTGAACCGGTCGATCTCCTGCAGGGGAAAAACCCCGGGTTCAACCATGCTGGCCATATTGAACAGGATTTCCCGCTTGCCCGCATTCACGACATAGCGGTGGTAGATCTGCATCTCGCCAAGTTCCAGGTCCACCTCTTCCGCGACGCGCCGAATGTCGGCCCCGTTGAAGGGCGCCCCACGGCTGGCAACATTGATCTGCAGGATCATGCTGGGCAATGTCTCATACCCTATCGAAGGCTCCGCTTCATCGGCCTCCTCCGCGGGACCGAAGGATTCCGGAATCTCCACCGCCGACCGCGGGCCGTCATTCGAAAAAGATGACGGCGAGGCTTGCCTGGCAACGTTGGGTTCAGGCGGCATCCCGGCGCTGGCGCGGATGCGTTCCTCCGCCTTCGCCTGGGTCTCCCGCACCATTTCATCGAGATGACGGAGTTCCTCCTCTTCGTCCACGGGGTCGATGTCTCCCATCTCCTCCCAGGGCGTCGGGCCCACCGATTCGTCGAGGGAGGGTTCGATACGGTCAGGCGCGCCTTGACGCCTCGCCTGGTTCATTTCCTTTCTGGCGTCGTGACGTTCCCACAGGTAGATTCCGACGAGCAGGAGAATGCCTGCCGTGATGAGCACAATGCGCAGGGTGGTGGCATCCATTCAACGCCTCCTCAATATGGCCATGGGTCTGGGTACCTATACCGCCGCGAGCCGGGCGGCCTTTTCCACGTCCACTGCCACCAACCGCGAGACGCCAGGCTCGTGCATGGTGACGCCGGTGAGCTGGTTGGCGATCTCCATGGTGACCTTGTTGTGGGTGATGAAAATGAACTGCACGCGGTCGGACATCGACCTGACGAGATCGCAGAACCGGCCCACATTGGCATCGTCCAACGGGGCGTCCACCTCGTCCAGCATGCAGAACGGCGCCGGGTTGAGTTCGAAGATAGAGAACACCAGCGCCACTGCGGTCAGCGCCTTTTCGCCGCCCGAAAGCAGATGGATGCTCGAATTGCGCTTGCCCGGCGGGCGCGCCATCACCGCCACGCCCGTGTCGAGGAGATCTTCGCCGGTGAGCTGCAGGTAGGCGTGTCCCCCGCCGAAAAGCTGGGGAAACTTCTCCTGCAATCCGGCGTTGACCTTGTCGTAGGTCTCTTTGAAGCGGGTGCGCGTCTCTCTGTCGATCTTGCGGATGGCGTTCTCCAGGGTTTCCAGGGACTCGCTGATGTCCGCGTGCTGGGCGTCGAGATACTCCTTGCGCTCGGACTGTTCCCTGTACTCGTCGATTGCGGCCAGGTTGATTGCCCCCAGCCGTTGAATCCGCGCCGCCAGTTTTTCCACCTGGGCCTGCCACTCGGATTCGTCGGCGTCGGACGGCAGGGACTCGAACAACGCGGCGGCCTCGTAGCCCGCCTCACGCAGTTGTTCCTCGAAGGTCTTGGCCCGGATCAGGATTTCCTGCCGCTGAAGACGCGCCTGATCGAGCCGGTTGCGCCCTTCCCCTACCTTTTGTTCCGCTTGGTGGCGCTCCTGCTCAAGCTGGCGCAGCCGGTTATCCACCTCTTCCAGATCGGCGCGGGCTTCGGCCAGGTTTTTTTCCACCGACACGCGTTCCGCCAGCTTCTTTTCCAGGGTATCCTTCTGTTCCGCCAGGGAGGGCTTGCCCTCTTCCAGCGCACGCCGAAGTTCGTCGCGGCGGCGGGTGAGCTGCTCCAATTGCGTGGCCATGCGCCCCAGGCTCTGTTCCAGGGAGCTGCGCGCGGCCCGCATGGACTCCACTTCCAGGGCGTATTGGTGCGCTAGGGCGCGTTCTCTGGAGAATGCCTCGCGCGCCTGTTCGAGTTCGTCGCGCAAGCGGTCGCGGGTGGCCACCAATGTCTCGCGGCGAACTGCAAGGGTATCGATCTCCTCCAGCGCCGCGTGCAGGCGGGTACGTACCGCCTCCATTTCCTCCACCCCTGCCCCAATCTGGCGCTCCAGTTCCTCACGCTCCTTTTTCAGACTCTCGGTACGGTTGCGGATGTGTTCCTGACGGGTGCGCTTTCCGGCGAGATCCGCGCGGATGTCAGCGCGTTTGCGATTGATTTCATTCAGCTCGCGCTGTTCCTGCTCCAGCGCCTGCTCCGCCTCTTTCAGCGCCACCCGTCCATGTTCCAACTCAGCGGCCAGCGCCGCCTCCTGCCGCCCCAGTTCGGCGATTCGTTCCTTCAGTGCATCCAACTCCCGCGCCCGCGCAAGGACGCCCGCCGTCTCGTCATCTTCGCCCGCGAGCCGCATCCAGTTGCGGCCGATCCAGACCCCCTCGGGGGTGACCAGGGACTCGTGGTGAGCAAGCGAGTGACGGCGCCTCAGGGCGTCGCTCACATCCCGCGCCAATCGGACATCGCCGAGGACATCCTCTAGGGTGACTGGACTTTCTATTTTCGAGAGCAATGCGTCAGCGGCCGGAGCCGCTGCATCCCCTTGGCCCTGGTCGAACAGCGTCAATGTGCCATTTTTCAATGTGCCGGCATCGGCGAGCGCGTCGATATCCTCCACCACGACGCCCTGCAACCGGTAGCCCAACACCACTTCCACTGCGCGCTGCCACCGTTCGTCCACCTTGAGCTTCTCCGCCAGGCGCGCGGCGCCGGCCAAGTGATGACGGGCCAGCCACTCCGCCGTTTCCCCTGCTTCGCGCCCCAGGGATGCCTGCTGCAACGCCTCCAGTGAGGCTTCGCGTCCCTTCGCGGTCTGTAATTCCGCACGCAGATCGTTGAGGGCCGCCACCCGTTGCCGATTCTGTTCCCGCGTGGTGGCAATCCGCGTGCGAACCTCTTCCAGGTGGGTTTGATGCTGGTCGAGCTGACGCTGCCATTCCGACTCTTCCATGCTGAGCCGCTCAATCTCCGCTTCGAGCGCCGGATCGTGCAGCCGCGTCAGTTCGGCGCCGAGGCGCTCGATACGCTGCCGCAGGTTTTGTTCCTGCTGCTCCAGGTGGTTGATGCGGGTACGTTCCACCTGGGCGGTCTGGGCGGGCTTGGCGGCATGTTGGTTGAATTCGTCCCATTCCGTCTGCCATGCCTGCATCGCCCGTTCCGCTTTCTCCAGCTGCGCCGCCGCCGCCTGCTCGGCGGCACGGGCCGCGACCAGGAGTGGCTCCTGTGTGGTCAGCGTATTGCGCATCTCCTCCAGCCGGCTGTGGTCTTCCCCTTTGTCGGATTCCGCCTCGGCACAGGCCTGCTCCACCTCCCGGAGATCGCGTTCGAGCTGGCGGCGGGTGTCCTCGGCATACTGGATCGCCTGTTCAAGGCGGGCGATCTCTCCACCGACGCCATAGAAATTTTCCTGCACCGTACCGAACCGCTCGGTTGCCTCCACGTGCAGCTCCCGATCCTTCTCGATCTGGGACTCGATCCGCCGTTGCTCGGCCAGCGCCGCCTCCAGGGTGTTGTCCAGTTCCGCAATCTTCCGGTCCCGCCGCTGCTTGTCCTCATCCAGGGCATGCCACCGCAGAGCCATGAGTTCCGCCTTGACGCGGCGCTCCTCGGCGCGGAGTTCCTTGTATTTCTCCGCCGCCGCCGCCTGACGTTTGAGACGCTCCAACTGCTTGCTCAATTCCTCGCGCAGATCGTTCAGGCGATCCAGGTTGTCACGGGTATGGGCAATGCGGTTTTCGGTCTCCTTGCGCCGTTCCTTGTACTTGGAGATGCCGGCCGCCTCTTCGAGAAACACGCGGAGGTCTTCCGGACGCGCCTCGATCAGGCGCGAGATCATTCCCTGCTCGATGATCGCATAGCTGCGAGGGCCCAGGCCGGTGCCCAGGAAGAGATCGGTGATATCGCGGCGGCGGCATCGCACGCCGTTGAGGTAATAGTTGGACTGGCCATCCCGCGAGACCTGACGCTTCACCGAGATCTGGTTGTACTGGGCATATTTGCCACCGGCCTTACCATCGGAATTGTCGAACACCAGCTCAATGGTGGCGGTACCGACCGGCTTGCGCGCCGAGGAACCGTTGAAGATGACATCCGCCATCGATTCTCCGCGCAGCATCTTGGCGGAACTCTCGCCCATCACCCAACGAACGGCATCGATAATATTGGATTTGCCGCAGCCGTTGGGACCCACCACGCCGACCAGATTGCTGGGCAACGGGACGGTGGTGGGATCGACGAAGGACTTAAAACCTGCAAGTTTGATTTTTTCCAGCCGCATGGGATGCTACGATACAGGAATAAAAGCCCTTTTCTCAAGTAACCAACCATTGAGAAAATTACTTGATAAATCAATACAACCATTTGTTATTTCAAATATTTTATAAACTCTTAAAGTCGCTTCTCAAGAAAATTTCCGGGGCTTGAAACCTAAGTTCACGCCCTTTTGCTTCGTCTCTTTCGCTTCCTGTCCGCTTTATGCCTTGCCTG
>JALSTP010000007.1 GCA_026983675.1 Sedimenticola sp. | reverse complement strand
TCGCCCAGCGCCGCCATCTCGCCGCGGCGCAGTTCGTGCAGGATCTTGCCGGGTTCGGCGTCGCGCGCCGGGTCCAGGCCGGTGGCCTGGTGGGCGGCCAGGAAGGCCAGCACGCCGCGCGCCAGCTCCGGCGCCAGCCACAGGTACTGCAGGGCGGTGATGAGGCCGTCACGGCCGAAGGGCGTGCTGAACCAGGGCACGCCGGCATAGGGATAGGGGCCGTGGCGGGTCTGGCTGGTGAGCATGCGCAGGTCGGCCGCCGAGCGGTTCAGCCAGTCGTTGAACTGCTCGTTGGAGGTGAACACCCGGCCCACGCCGGCGCGCTCCGTCTCCAGGCGGTCGGCGCTCAGGCGCACCGCCTCGCCAAAGCCGATGTCGGCGCCCTGCGGCTCGCCGCTGTCGCAGTCGACGGCGATATTCAGGTACACGCACTGCCCCGGGCTGACGCGCATCCGGAAGCGCGCGCGGTCCGCCTCCAGCACCACCGGGTCGCGGCTGAAACGCAGCCGGGTGGTCCGCTCCACACCGTCCAGGCCACGGTAGCCCAGCCGCACCCCGCGGCCGCTGCACCGGACCGGCAGCACCTCGCCGCGCTGCGGCCGCTCCAGGCCGCGCACTTCGAAGATGTCGGCGAAATCGGCCTCGAAGACCAGTTCCAGCCTGAGGTCGAGGGTGCGCTCGCCGTAGTTGTAGAGGCGGATGGCCTCATGCAGGGTGCCCGCCCAGAGCAGCTTGCGGCGCAGCACGTGCAGGCTGTGGCTGGGCATGTGCCAGCCGCCGACGTCCAGATCCGGCAGGGTGAGGTCGACCAGCAGTTCGCGATTGTCCTCGCTGACCGAGGAATTGAGCAGCAGCGGCCGCACGCCACCGACGCTGAGTTCCAGCCGCGACAGGTGACGGGTGCCGGCGTGGTACAGGCCCTGCTCGCCCATGCCGAGCCGCCGGAAGTCGCCGAAACGGTCGTGCACGGCGAAGGTCTCGTCCTGCTTGAGCACGCGCGTGCGGTCGTCGGCCAGCGACGAGCCGGCCAGCACGTAGAGGCGGTCGTCGACCTCGATGATGTCGTTCACCCGCGCGCCCCCGGCACCTTCAGCCCACCAGGCGCGGCTGACTGCGACGGGCCAGCGCCGCCCGGTAGGCGGCGAGGTAGTCCTCGGCCATGCGCGCGGCGGTGAAGCGCTCCTCGAAGGCGCGCCGGCATTCGCGGCGGTCGAGCTCGTCGAGCCGCTGCAGCGCCGCCACGGCCGCCTCGATGCCGTCGACGACGAAGCCGCTGCGGCCTTCCTCGATCACCTCCGGCACCGAGCCACGCCGCCAGGCGATCACCGGCGTGCCGCAGGCCATGGCCTCGGTCATCACCAGGCCGAAGGGCTCCGGCCAGTCGATGGGGAACAGCAGCGCCCGCGCCTCCCCCAGGAAGGCGCCCTTCTCCGCCTCGCCGATCTCGCCGATGAACTCGATCAGCGGGTGGTCCATCTGCGGCGCCACCACCTGCTCGTAGTAGTCGCGGTCGACGGCGTCGACCTTGGCGGCGACCAGCAGCGGCAGGCCGGCGCGCTTTGCGATCGAAAGCGCCCGCTCGATGCCCTTCTCCGGCGAGATGCGGCCCAGAAAGGCCAGGTAACCGCCGTCGCCGGCTCCGAAACGGTACAGATCCGCGGGCAGGCCGTTGTAGACGGTCGCCAGCCAGCCCGCCTGCGGCAGCGGCCGGCGCTGGTCGTCGGAGATCGAGATCACCGGCAGATCCTGGTAGGCCTGGTAGAGCGGCGGCAGGTCGGGCAGATCGAGGCGCCCGTGCAGGGTGGTGACATGGGGAATCGACAGGGCGCGCACCAGCGGAAAGTGCAGGTAGTCGGTGTGGAAATGGATGATGTCGTAGCGGTCGGCGTCGCGCAGCACCCGATCCATCAGCAGCACGTGGTTGGCCAGCGGGTCGCGGCGTTCAGGCGCCAGTCGCAGCCCCTCCTCCACCACCGGCACCAGCTTCGCGCGGGTCTGCGAGTCGCCGCTGGCGTACAGGGTCACGTCGTGGCCGGCGTCCACCAGCGCCTCGGTGAGATAGGACACCACGCGCTCGGTGCCGCCGTAGGTGCGCGGCGGTACGCTCTCGTGCAGGGGGGCAACCTGGGCAATCTTCATCGAAGCAATCCTCCCGGACGTGCAGAAAATGTGATTCGACAAAAATCGGCCCCGCCCCACGCGGAAACGGTCGGCACGGAGCCGGCGCCACCAATGTGGAGGTCGCCGGGCGGAATTTCAACGGCTCCCGCGCAGGGGCGCGCTGGCGCCGGTCCGCCGCCGGATCGCGCCACCAAGGGGTCTTTCGGCAGCCTGCTAGGGCGCGGGCCGGACCCGCAGCGTACCTTCCATGCCGCGCTGGCGGTGGCTCTTGAAGAAGGGCAGTTTCTTGTCGCAATAGAAGCGATAGGTGCCCGCCGCGGCTGGCGTGAAGCCGACTTCCTCCGTCTTGCCGGCGCCGACGTCGACGTCCAGGTCGAGGCCGGCGGCGGGGGCCTCGAGGGTGAAGTTGTGCGGTGTGATACGGTCGGTGTTGACCAGCCGCAGCGTCACCGGCACGCCGGCCGTGACCTCGATGCGGTCGGGCATGTAGCGGTAGTCGCCGAGCTTCATCTCGATCACGACGCCGCCGTCGCCGGCCGCCGGGGTCCCGGCGGTGGCGCCGAGACACAGGGCAGCGACGGTGAATGCGAAGGGTTTCAGCAGTCTGCGGCGGTGGGAATCTGCCATCATGGGTGGCCTCCTGGATTGGCGACGGGTGCACGACAGCCTGTCACGGAACCGGCTGTCTCCGGCCACAAGCATGGCGCATGGCCCGGATTGTTCAAGCCGCCGGCGCACACCCTGTGCGGCCGGTCGCCGCGGTGATGCGGGCGCGGGAGAAGGCGCGGTGAACAGGCGCCGGGCCGGATGGCGAACCGGCCCGTTCCACGAATGGGTGGAACCGTTGATAATACCGCCTGCCGCCCCCATACCTGCGGCACCCGGGTATGCAACCAACCGATACCCGCAAAAATCCTATTATAATCGACGATCGGGAGAACAATCGATGGACGTGGAATTCAACCCCGCCGGGTTCCTGAAGAACCCTGACGACTGGAACGAAGACGTGATGCGCTACATCGCCGAACGCGAGGGCATCGAACTGACCGACGAGATCATCGACTACGTCAAGTCCGCCCGCGCCTACTACCAGGAGAACGCCGTCGTGCCGCCGCTGCGCGAGTTCTCGAAAATGCACGGCGGCGACCGCAAGGGCACCCACCTGAACAAGCTGTTCCACGGCGGCCCGATGAAGAAGATCGCCATGCTGGGCGGCCTGCCACAGCCGACGGGCTGCGTCTAGCGCGGCCGCAGCGCCCGACCCGCCGTGGATCGCGGGCAAGCCCGCTCCTACAGGGGGACAGCGATATTGTAGGAGCGGCCTTCGGCCGCGATAGGGCGGTGGCCACAAAGAGTCGTCGTGGCCGCCGGGGATCGCGGGCAAGCCCGCTCCTACAGGGGACAGCGATATTGTAGGAGCGGCCTTCGGCCGCGATAGGGCGGTGGCCACAGAGAGTCGTCGTGGCCGCCGTGGATCGCGGGCAAGCCCGCTCCTACAGGGGACAGCGATATTGTAGGAGCGGCCTTCGGCCGCGATAGGGCGGTGGCCACAAAGAGTCGTCGCGGCCGCCGCGGATCGCGGGCAAGCCCGCTCCTACAGGGGAGGGTGGCATGGCCGGGGCGGTTGGGTGGGTATAGCGCCGGCTCAGACGTCGGGCGGGT
This sequence comes from Sedimenticola sp., assembly GCA_026983675.1. Classification (GTDB taxonomy): domain Bacteria; phylum Pseudomonadota; class Gammaproteobacteria; order Chromatiales; family Chromatiaceae; genus JALSTP01. The sequence continues at coordinate 18,882 of JALSTP010000007.1, read as the reverse complement.
ATTCGGCGAAGGCCGGCAGATCGTCGGAACAGGACCACTGCGCCCGCGAGTCATTAAAAATGCGTGCCTGGACCGGCAACGGCGGCGGCGTGTCCAGCGTGCCCGCCGGTATGATCACCGCGTCGATCTGCGGGAACACCCGCGGCAGCGGGCTGCCGCAGCGTCGGCAGAAGGCATTGTAGAAACGCTCCGCCTCCGGCACCCTGTACTGCGACAGCAGCTCCTCCCCGGCCAGCCAGCGAATGGCCGTGTGGGGCGTGACCAGCAGATTGGTCGCATGGCCGGTGCCGGTCGCCTTGCGGCAGCGGCTGCAGTGGCAGTGATAGAAACGCTGCGCCTCGCCGGTCACCTGGTAGCGGACCGAGCCGCACAGGCAACCGCCGTTGAGTGTCGTCGTCATTCCCTTTCTCCCTGTCGTCGATAAGAGCGAAGCCTCTTCCCCGGCGCGCGCCGGCAAAGACCGTCACTCCCGCAGCGGCACCCAGCCCGGCAGGCCCTCCACCCGCTCCAGCCAGGCCCGCACCGCCGGGTAGGGTTCGAGGGACACATCGCCCTCCCCGGCCAGCGCCACGTAAGGATAGCAGGCGAGATCGGCGATGGTGGGATGATCGGCCGCCAGCCAGGCATGGCCGTCCAGCCGCGCCTGCATGGCCGCCAGGCCCGGAGCGGCGTCACGCCGGCATTGCGCCAGGTCGAAGTCGCGGCCCAGGCGCAGGGTGGCGCGGGCGCGGGCCAGACCGTACAACAGCTCGTTCTCCGACACCGCGAGCCATTGCATGACCCGCGCCTCCGCCAGCGCTGCGGTGGGCAGCCAGCGGTCGTCGCCGTAGCGGCGCGCCAGGTAGACCAGGATGGCCATGGAATCCCAGATCACCGTATCGCCGTCGACCAGCACCGGAATCTGGCCGCGCGGGTTGAGCCGCCGGAAACCGGCCGTCAGCGACTCGCCGCCGGGCGCGTCCACCCGGATGCGCTCGTGGGCCAGCCCCAGCATGGACAGCAGCAACCGCACCTTGTGACAGTTGCCCGAGATATCGAGGTCGTAGAGCTTCAGGGCGGGAGTGTCCGTGTTCATGTCGGGCCAGTCCGTGTGTCGGCGACGAAGCGCTCATCTTCTACGAAGCGCGCCCGCATTGCCAGCGGCGACCCGCCGGCGCGGCCGCTGTCAGGCCTTGCCGAACAGTTTCTGCGCCAGGATCAGCCCGGGGCAGATGCCCACGGCGGCGGCGAACCAGGTGAAGACGGGCACGGTGTAGAGGAACCAGTGCACCTGGTCGAAACCGGTCAGCCCGATGCCGAGCAGCACCGTGGCGCCGGTGTTGAAGAAGAAGAAACGCATTGCCCTGCTTGCCTTGGTCATCGCTGTCGTCCTCCACCTGGAACCGGGGCCGCCCGGCGGGGCGGCCACCCACTTGTCACGAGTCGAAGAAAGCCTAGAATTGTCCAAAGCAGATAACAATATGCCTTTTTGATACGGGTTTGGTATCTCTTTTGTTACCAATTGGTGCCGCATGGACAACTTCAAGCGCATGACAGCCTTCGCCCGGGTCGTCGAGGCCGGCAGCTTCGCCGGCGCGGCGAAACGCCTGGGCATGGCACGCTCCGCCGTCAGCCGCCACATCGCCCAACTGGAGAAGGACTTCGGCGTGCGCCTGCTCAACCGCACCACCCGCCGCCTGGGGCTGACCGAGGCCGGCCGCATCTACTACCGGAGCTGCGCCACCATCCTGGCCGAGGCGGAAGCGGCGGAGCGGCGCATCCGCCGCCTGCGTGACGAGCCGGCCGGCACGCTGACGCTGGCCGGCCCGACCGGCCTCGGCCCCCGGCTGGCCGCCCTGGCGCAGGACTTCATCCAGCGTCACCCGATGCTGAATATCGAACTGCGGCTGGACGACCGGGTCGTGGACATGGTTGCCGAGGGCATCGACGTCAGCATACGCATCGGCTGGCTGGCGGACTCGCGGCTGATCGCGCGCCGGCTGTGCGACTCGCCGCGGGTCCTGTGCGCCTCACCGGACTACATCGAACGCCACGGCCGGCCCCGGACCCCGTCGCAACTGGCCGAACACGAGTGCATCATCTTCACCCTGCTGCCGACGCCCCACCAGTGGACGTTCACGCGCAACGGACGGACGGAGACGGTGCACGTCAACGGCCGGATGCGCACCGACAGCGCCATCGCGATGCGCTCGCTGGTACTGGAAGGCGGCGGCATCGCGCCGCTGTCGCGATTCCTGGTCGCCGACGAGCTCGCGGCGGGCCGGGTGGAACCCCTGCTGCCCGGCTACGACTGCGGCAACGCCGGCGTCTACGCCGTCTACCAGGACCGGCACTACAAGCAGACCAAGGTGAGCCTGTTCATCGACTTCGTCGAGGCACGGATGAAACGCCTGCCGTAGGGAAACGACGGCGGCGGACGCGTCGCGGCCCCGGCCAGAAACACTCTCGCCCGGCCGGTGCCCAACCGGCGCCTGGCAATGCGCCTCAAGCGGGGTCGACCAGCACCAGGCGTCTGCCAGTGCAGTCCAGCCCGACCCGTTGGTCCAGCGCCATGCCGTTACCGGTGTCGATGACCGAGATATCGATGCCGCGCCGCTTGAACTCGTGGTAGAGACTGAACAGGTAGCGGCCTCTCGCCGACACCCACCCCGGATTGCCGACCTCACGGTTATAGGCCTCCACGAGCTGTTCCGTCGTGGCCTTTTCGAAGCGTTCGGTGAATTCCGTCTCTTCGAATTCCCTTGTCAGGAATATCACGCCCATACGCCGGATCCTCGAACCGGTAGGAGGGGAACCCACCACGGTTCTGGTGGTACATGGCCCCGGATCAGCACAGGCACTCCGGGCCGTCGAGCGGGCCCAGCGGCGACGGGTCGTCGTCCGGCGCGACGAAGGCGCACAAGTGCACCAGGCGGCCGTCCAGCGTCAGCGCCGCGCCGCTCAGGCCATCGCCGCGCAGGCGCAGGTCGGCACCCAGGCCGGGGGCGTCGTAGCGTTCCACCCCATCGTCTGGCTGGACGCCATTCACTACAAAATCCGGGAGCATTGGCGTTACATCGGCAAGGCGGTCTACACCATTCTGGGGTTGAATATCGAGGGCAAGAAAGAACTGCTTGGCCTGTATCTCTCCGATCAGGAAGGCGCGCATCACTGGCTGAGCGTCCTCACCGACCTGCACAACCGGGGTGTAGAGGATATTCTGATCGCTTGTGTGGATGGCCTTAAGGTCTTTCCGGAGGCCATCGAAAGCATTTACCCGAAGACCGAGATCCAACACTGCATCATTCATCAGATCCGCAACTCGCTGAAGTACGTCGCTTCGAAAAATCAGAAAGTCTTTATGGCGGACCTGAAGTGCGTCTATAAGGCGGCGACACTCAATGCCGCAGAAAGCGCCCTGGATGAGCTGGAGGCCAAATGGGGCGAGAAATACCCCATGGTGATCAAGTCCTGGAAAGTCAAGTGGCCGACGCTGTCAGCGTACTTCAAATACCCGGACCACGTCCGCACCGCCATCTACACCACCAACGCGGTTGAGGCCGTCCATCGCCAGTTCCGCAAACTGACCAAAACCAAAGGTGGCTTTGCCAACGAGAACAGCTTACTCAAGCTACTCTACGCGGGTATACTGAAAGCCTCCGAGCGCTGGACGCACCCTGTGCAAAACTGGAACCTGACATTGTCACAACTGGCAATACATTTTGACGGAAGACTGGAGAAACATATCGCTCTGTGAAATCACCTGACACAGAGTTTTGAACACCCTCTTGAAATCGCACATCAACACCATACCCGGTTTTGGGTGAAAGGTAAGTGCCATTTGTCCAAGATCCCTTTGCATCAATCACAAGCTCAGTCCGAACTATTATGCGCTGCCAAGCCAGTCCGGCGCTGTTCCGACTATATTGGCGACTGTTTCGAATCATCTTCTTTTACAGCACCAACACCGTCAATTAGTGGCCGCATTATGTAGGAAATGGAATTCTTCTTGGCAAGCCTAAATATTGATTTGTATTATTGGACCATCGCAGTGATGAAAAACCCCCAATCAATCGGTGCCCTACCCAACGCGTATCAACAATGTGCTGATCTTTTCTTGAATTAATTAATAGTAACCTCCCCATGAACTCTATCCATTTCTTAGGCTGGATTAGGGTTGTCGAATATGCATGGAATGATCTTCCACTATCATAAATTTCCATATTCAACATCACGTTTTTTGGCAAGAAATACCGCATACGGTTAACTGCTTCTGTAGTAAATGATCCAGATATTGAAAAATCGATCATTGGTATATGATATGTTCTGTTCCTTATTAAAACCTTCGAATGTAATGCCAGTTCATACTCTGGATCCAGGGAGTTGATGGCGCTTTCCAACCAACTTTCTGTTAACTCTGTTGCGCGCACAGATATAAACTCTCTCTCATCAAAGAGACTATCGGCTACATACTTGTACTTGCTCAGATGAAAAATAGCGTCTTCATTCTGATATAGCTTCGCCAAAAAGAAGTAAGGGTGATCATGCGTAATCACTTAATTCTAATCCCCTCTAAAACTTGATACATTTCCAATGCAAAATCGTCAGTCATCCCGGCTATAAAATCCACGATCAAATGTGTACGCCTCAACATCTCATCCCCTCGTTTCTGGCTTAAATATCGTTCACGATAGCTCTTTGGAAGTCTCCGCATCAGCCTAATTTCAAAGTCTAATCCAAGACCTTTTAGATTCTCCATATCTTCGTTAACAAGAAACAAAAACTGTTCTTCGGTAAGATCCAGCAATGTCCCAAAATGATGCAGTAACCCGCTAATTACACTTCTTCCTGCTAGCTCTACTTTTTCAGCAGCAGCATCGGAATATATTTTTTCTCTTGCAAATTTTTTCACCTCCTCAACCAAAGCACCAGAAGGATTATTGCTATCTACTAGATTTACATTCTGACCGGCCAACATATCATCGATAGATTCAACGAAGATGTTTGACGCCTCGTTCACAACATCCCTGATAACTCTTGTTTTGAAATCAATAAAAGGAGATATTTTGCTGCTATTCTCTACCGGCACTTGCTCTTCTCCGAATGCATCTCGGATATCGCCTACCGATATAATTCCTTTCTCAAGACCATCTTCCAAATCGCTCATTGAATAGGAGATATCGTCAGCCGCTTCCATAATGAGCGCAAACGGGAATTTATCCCCACTGTTCCAGCCGACCTTCTCACATGAGTAGTCATAATTTTTCTTGTCCATTGTAAATAGACCGACTTTCCGCTTCCCATCCGGTTTATTATCAATGTCCCAGGGGTACTTCACAGTTGACAATATTAAGCTGCATGTCAGATTCATCCCATAATCATCATGACCGCCTAAGAATGTCATCAAACGAAATCCTTGTGGATTTCCGTCAAATTCTGTTAAGTCTGCCGCATATTCTTTACTCTTAGCCCAGTCTCTGATAGCTGCTTCCCCCAAATGACCAAACGGTGGGTTCCCTATGTCGTGTAAAAGACATGCTGTTTCAATCGTATTTGCAAAAGCGGCTAGTTTTTCATACGAATAATGAGTTACCCCACACCCTTCGATGATCTTTTGAGCCAAAAATCTCCCTATCTGGGATACTTCTATGGAATGTGTTAGTCGTGTACGTACGGCAGCATTTGTATCCAAAGGAAATACTTGAGCCTTTTGTTGAAGTCTTCTAAACGATGCAGAGTTTATTACTCTCCCTTTATCGCTTTCTGTTTCAACAAGGATGTCCTGCGGTCCTCTGCTGGACTCCCTCAGCCTATCTGCCTTGATAAAATTAAGAATCTCATCAAATCTAGTTTGCCCTTGATTCATTTTGCTCCGTAGCTCCTTCCGTGTGGTCCTTCATGCCCCTGCAAAAAATGTTCACCTTGCATGCTATTTATATTTGATGTCAGCATTTGTGTGACAGCCTATATTAAGCACGACCTAAAGCTCTGGATGCAGTCCGCGGGCAGTGGTCGTGGCAAACCGCACGCGAGCGATCGATTGGATTAGCTTCCAGGAAACATCATATTTTCTTAAAATGTGGGCACTATTTATCCCTCAAATACCCTTTGCATCTACCCCAACCCAATCTGATTATCCTTAGAACGGCAGGCAAAACGGTTCAATCCTTATACTCACGAAAAGCCGCCAGCAGGCTGCCAAACGACTTTGGTGCATACTTCTCAAAACTTTCCTGATCCACAAAGACGAAGTCATAACTCACATCCGGCTGCAAAGCGTTAATGTCCTCGCACCACTGGCGCAGCCGTTGCATTTTTAGCGGTACATCCAGATCTTCCTGGCCTTTGGTTTCTACAACCACAATTCGACCATCAGAAAGCTTCACCAAAAAATCAGGATAATAGTTGGATATATCGCCATCCGCGTTCACGTAATCGAGCTTAAAATGCACGGCCAGGTAATTCTTCGCATAAGATACTACATCGCTGCAGTCCTCCAGGAAGCTGGCAAACTGTAGTTCGAAATGGCTATCGCCGATTACGCGATTGAACACGCTCTTCTTTGGAATCAAATACCCCTGATCTTTGACGACAAAGGGCCGAGTCTTACGCAGCTTGATGGTGTCCCGTATTTCCGCGTCACCTTTGTCACGCACAGTGAGATCGTTGATCGCTTTCTTGAATGTCTCGATCACGGTTTTCGTGGCAGCCAGTTCTGACAGGTTGCGCAGCGTATTCGGTGACTCCAAGTCCACGACCCGGCCAAAAAGCGCATTCTGAATAAACGCCTTGATCTTGCCGTACAGCACATCATAACCACTCACCAAGCGTAGCTCTTTCATTACGGTATGCGCGAAGTATCCGACAACACTTCGGTAGTCCGCCACGCCTGCCGTGTCCAGAATTGTGGTATGGGTTACCTCGCCAGTAGTGATGTCCTTGAAGACGATCTCGCGCTGTTCTCCCTCGATGAATGCCTGGTATTCCACCGGCTCGAAGTCCATTTTTCCTGCATCCAGGTCACCAAGATTCTTGTATTCGCGGTAGACACGGGGTGCCAGCACCGGAATTTCAATATCCAAGGCCTCGATGTCTTTCTTCTCATTGTTGTCATCGACCTCGACCACCAGCGGCGTCTTTGGCTGGGTGCCTTCGCCCATGGGTTTGCGTTCCAGTTCCACGCCCTCGGCCTGGATGGATTCCACAAAATCCATGAAGGCATCCGTGCCCACCACGCTGACATACTCTTCCACGCCACCAGGGTACATCTTGCGCAAGCCGCGGCCCAGCGTCTGTTCCGGTAGAATGTTACTCTTGGCGGAATAGGCCCGGAGGCCGACAATCGTGGTCACGTTGCGCACATCCCACCCTTCCTTGAGCATCAGCACCGACACGATCGCCTTGTATGGACTATCCATCGAATCGATCTCGTTGGACAGCTTGCGCAGTTTCTCCAGCTCTTCCTTCGCCTTGCCAGAAGATGCCTCGGAAATCTCGCCGTTATTCTTGGTGTGGATCACCAGCACTGCGCCCTTCAGCTCCGGATAGCGCCCTTCCAGGTATTCCGCCACATCATCGCAGTTTTTGGTATCATCGGTCATCACAAACAGAATGGCTTTTTTGCCCAGCCTCTGGTGTTCCTCATACGCCTTGCGCCACTCGATCACACCCAGATCGAGGTAGTCCGCATATTTTTCCGTGTACTTTGCGCTTTGTCGCTCAGAGAGCTTGGCACGGCTGGCGGCGTCTGGCAGCACCGGGTGTTTCACCACGTTCTGTGAAATCGCCTCAACCAGGGGGTAGTCGGCCACCGTCTGCACGAAGATCGCGCCGTTGTTGTGCTTGGGAGTCGCGGTCACATCCAGTTGCAGACTCAAGGCGCCGCCCTTCTGCAAAAGCCGGTTGTGAATATCCTGAATCGACTGGAACCAGGCCAGCCTGGCATCGTGGATATGATGCGCCTCGTCGTTCAGCACCATCAGTTCATCGATGTCACGCACGATCATGCCCAGATCCACCTTGGAATCCGTAGTCGCGCCGGTGGGCCGCTTACCCAGAAAGTAATCCATGGTGTTGTCATCATCGGGTGACGGCGGAATATCCTCGCCCGAATAGACACGATGAATGTTGGTCAGAAAGATGTTGCCGGTAGGGCGGGTGACATTCACATCATCCTGCTTGTGCAGGGTCAGTTGAAAATCGTCCCGCCAGTTACGGCCGTCATATCCGTTATCTGGCAACACCGGATCTTCAAAAAAGATGCGCAGCCCCTGAAAGTCATGATAAATGCGATCCAGCACGATAATATTGGGTGCAATCACCAGGAAGTTGCGCGACAACTCCGAGTCCGGCTCATACAGCTTGTGGAAAAAACTCCAGGCAAGCGCCAGACTCATCACCTTGGTCTTTCCGCTGCCAGTGGCCATCTTGATGACATAGCGCCGCCATGTCTCATCGAACATCTGAGCGGAGACCGCCCCCGAACTGTCGAAGCGCATCAAATCGAACTTGTCTTTTGCACCCACCACATCGTACAGATAGATGATGGTCTCCAGCGCCTCGCGCTGGGCAAAGAAATATTGAAACTCCGACATGGTACCGTCGGCCTGGGGCAACAGGTGGGACTCCTTGAACCACCAGTTCAGCAGGCTCTTGCTGGTATCACTCGCGCCCACATAACCACTATCCCGGAATTCCTTTACTTTCTTGCGCAGTTGCGCCACCAATGGCGGCATCAACTTTTCCATGCTGGTTTCACGCAGCGCTTCATCGGCGGGGAACCAGCGCACCTCCGGATCGAGGATGGCATGTGGGGAACTGGGGAAGTCAGGATGCAACGCCATTATACATTACCTCCCACTGCCTCAACCGGAACCTGTGGCCTAATCCTCGTGCGTATTTGCTCGTAGATGGGTACATCTACACCTTCTGCCACTTCAAGTGTTACCGCCAAACCATAAGGAATCGCCTCATCCAGACTCTCCGTTGCGTCTGCTTTGCATGCCACGTGCAACAGGATATAACCGTCTTCTTCATAAACCGAAATTTGTTTTCTTCCTTCAAGAACTTCATGCTGAACCGTACCACGCGAAACCTGATTGTGGTCCGCATCTACTCTTTCCAATTTCAAAGGCAAGTCACTCCATTTCTCGGCTGGCTGAAACGTTAGCTTTGCCTCGCGTAAGTTCCGATGCCCAGGATTGATTGGAGCGAACCATGCCAGCGTAACCACCATGCGACGCCAATCGTCACGACCTGATAGGCCCACTGGCAAAGGGAATCGATACTCATGGACCTCGTTTTGACTAATCTCACCGCAGCCCAGTACAGTAGCGCGCTGCTCGGTACACGCCAGCACTCGATCAATGTTTACTGGACCATATCCAACATATCGAGCTATCACCTCTTTGAAACGGCGAGAGTTATTATTATTCTTGAGTGCCTTGGTAAGTGCGTCCTTAGCGGTCTCATCGTGACGCGCACCATGCACCAACAATGTTTTTATGAGGACCGCCATCAACTCATCCGGAAGCTGCTCGCCGTGCTCCTTCCTCAAGTCGGTCAGCACTTCGTAGATTCTGGCCCCACCCCTCGTCGCCAAAGCTGCCGCATTGCTGGTCCCCCTAGTGAAAACCGTATTGGACAGCCCTCCCTCCTGCGCACTATCCCACGCCACACACTGACCGGGCTGACGCAGCCCACTGTCCGGGAAGAAGTGCTGGTCATTGTCGATAGGTGGCACTTGATATAGCTGTCGTCCACCAGGGAATAGTACTTCTGGTTTCACAGAGCGGCGGAAACCATGCCCTAAACGGGAAATGGGACTAACCAATGTCTCACTAGGCAACAAATCAAGGCGCTGACCGGCGACGTAATCACCAGAGTCATCTGTATGCATCGCACCGATAGTGAGGACATTCAGAGATTCAGCAGGGGATAGCAAACGGCGTTGAGAGAGTTGGCGTTCTATATTCTTCAAAACATATTGAATTTTTTCCTCATCAGGAAGTGACGCGAAATCGCTGTTCGGCATTCCCACATCAATGCAGTCACTGTAGTTGCCAGCGCTAACACAAAAGAGCACCCGATACTTCCATGATAACCAATCAAGCAGTCTCGCCCACGGGCTTGGTGAATGAATAAATGGGCGACAAGGATCACAGATTGAAAGATTTATAATCTTGACAGCAGGCGCCTGCGCAGCGGTATCTCCCTCTCCCTCTATCATACGACGAACTGCGCGCTCTATGCGGTCTTCGAAAAACACCTCGTCCGGTATATGTTCCAACCGATTTGGGTCGGATGGATTAGGCTCCATAACCGGAAGACAATACACTTCGCTTGATAGTGGGTTTGTCTCACTGCTACTTAGATCGCCATGCACGACCAATGAGGCCATTGCAGTGCCGTGCTTTCGTTCACCTGGCTGATATTTAGAGGAAAGATTATCGGGGTCATCAAATAATAACCGTCCCCTTAATGCATCATGCTGAAGGTTAGGGGCTCCGTCGAAAATAGCCGCTACTGGCGGCAATTCGGCTGCTCCCTCTGGAAATGTCTTTGTAGTGACTTCTTCTTCGTCTCCGAAAGTCACCAAGCTCTGCCCGGTAGGCCTGAAATACATAATCCCCGGAAACTTGAACAATTGGACGTCAAGCTCATCACCATTCCCATCTAGAATTTCAAGCAGATGGCGCACCCGTTCAGCCGGCAATGAAATTTTTACTGCGTGAAAGGCGATTTCCTCCATGTCCAGAAACGGACTCAAGGTTGCACCGTCAACTTCCTCCAGTAACGATCTTATCGCCTCTTCCGTCTGTTCGCGTATAGCGCGACTTCGTCGGTAGAACAGCTCGATCTGGCAATGAATTTTCTGGTCGGGGTTAACCGGATCAAGCAGATCTCGCCACTGGTCTATCATCCCGGTTTCGAGTAAGGTCTCCTCAATACCCCAACGTCGAATATTTATTGTTTGGGAAAACACATCACGCCATTTTGTTTTCCCATGCGGTAAATCTTCGCCTTTCTCCCAGAGCTGCCAAAGCGCCAGCAGTTCACTAAGCCCCTGCTGGTTCCCCATTGAAACAAACAGCTTTCCAGAGATCGATTTATGTTTTGCAGCATCGATAGCTCCGTGAATATCCTGTCTGAGTGCTTCCAGGTGTTCCGGCAACTCAAAATCTGACAAATCATAGTTAATGATGTTGCCTTCGTGATCGATGAAGCCCTGCCCCAGAAGCAGGTCTCTAATTTCTTTTGATTCCGCCCTGCTGGTTATCCCAGATATGTGGTTCTTGAAAAAGTCTGGTCCGATCTTAGGAGGGGTATAAAAATCATCATTTGGCTCGATGTCCTCAATATCCCATTCACCAAGCCACTCCAGCCCCTCGGTGGCATCAACCGCCTGCCTGAAGTCGTCGACACTCCCAGCTATCTCGATGACGAGGACTGTCTCTGGCTCAAGACCAGCCACAGCACTGCTAACACTAGCCTTGTACCGCCCGAAACCCTCTTCAAGTTCCTCCAGTTGCCCGCTCAGGCGTTCTACTTGCCTTGCATGACTAGGGAAGTGGAGCTTCCCAGATGGAAATCCGCGTCCCTTTGGTGGTGCAATCGTCCTCGCACGAGGAAATATCAGCAGAGGGAGTTGATCTGCCATCGGTTACCTCTTGCCATTGGTGACATCTGAAACTGGCTTTACCCTATCCCGCCACTGGTCCAGTTGTCGTTTGGTAATGGCTTGCGCATTGTTTGTCTTCTTGTCTAGCACGGCCCGGCGCACAACACTTAGGCAGAATTCCTCCACTTCTGCAAAGCTCAGGCCCAGCATATGTTTTGCGAGCGTTTCTGGCGCATAGCCGAAATTCGTTCGACACCGTTGACCGATCTCAGAAATATGCCGAGTCAGTTGCCGACGACTCGGCACTGGCAGTTCCAAACGCAGTTGAAACCGCCTCCATACAGCCCTATCCAGCAACTCAGGATGATTGCTTGCCGCAACCACTACAACATAATCCGGCAGTTGATCAATTTGGAGCAACAGCGAGCTGACCACACGTTTGATCTCACCTGTTTCGTGTGTATCACCCCGTTCCTTGCCAAGCGTTTCAAACTCATCAAAGAACAGAACGCAACGTTGCGTTCTCACATAGTCCAGGAGATTCTTCAGGCGGCTGGACGTCTCTCCCAGGTAACTTCCTACCAGGCTCTCATACCGAACAACAACCAGGGGATACATTAACTCAAACGCCAATGCCTCAGCCAGAGTTGTCTTGCCGTTGCCCGGAGGACCGGCCAGCAGTACTCGGTTGCGCGCACGCAAGCTATGGGCGTGCAACAATTCAGCTCGATGCTGTTCTTCCACCAGCTCCTTAAGTTGATCCTGAATTCCTTCCGGTAAAACAAGACTATCCAGTGCCCGTTCTGGGCTTATCTCGTAGATCAAATCCTTATGGTGTCCGTTACCACCATTCTGCCTTGGCGTGATACCACGGCTTGTTCCAGCCGTATTGGGGCGCAAGGACTTAGTCAACCGGTCCGCTAAAACCCGGTGGCCTTTTCTCCTTTCCTCTTGAATCAATTCCTCCGCAATTTTGCGGAAGGTCAACTGGTCTCCGCTGCTGGCACTTTTGAGCAACTCGACCAGCAAATCTGCCTGTGCCATCAGACGGTCACCTCGACAATAGTCATCGTGTCGTTACCAAAAATATCCACCACCTTCACTGCGATCTTGCGCCGTCCCGCCGGGCATTCCTGGGCCACGCTGATCAGTTCCAGCGAGCGGTTCTTTTTGGTGCGAAAGCTCTGCCACTCGTTTTCGAATACATAATCGCCGGTCCACTGTTCCTCGATTTCGCCGGTTTCGGGGTTCTGTACGCGGATGATCTCCCGCTTGCTTTCGAAGTCGAAATCCACCGACCAGTAGTCGATCCAGTCAGTCCAATGCCAGGTGAGGGTTTCACGGGTAATGATGCCGTCCTTGTCACGGCTGACCTTCACGATCTGGCCCTTCTCCACTACGATTTTGCTGCCTTTCTTCTTCAGTGCCGCCTCGGCATTGGCTATGGAGTCCTGCGAGTAGAACACCGAAAAATCGGTCAGTTCCACCGCCACGGTATTGCCTTTCACATGGGGTTTGACTTCGATGAAGGCGACATCGTGGAACACCACCTGATTCTTCTCCACTGCGCGTTTGTCGAACACCTCGGCGGGGATGTACTTGGGCGCGATGTCGATACCCTTGGCGCGCGCCTCGTCCAGCACGTTGGGGAACAGTCCCATCTCAAACTCGAAGCCGAGGATGTCCACCTTCGTAATGTGTTTCTTGCGGCACTCCAGAATGAGCTCTTCGACAAACAGCCGCGTCACCGGTAGGTTCACCGGGCCGATGGCCACTAGCCGCCCGGCCCGCTTGCCGTGAAAGGTAGCAAAGTTGCCCACCTTCTCCGCCCGGTAGGCGCGCAGAATCAGGTCAATAAAGGCGGCTTCCTTGGCCTCCATCTGTTTGCGCTTCTCCTCCTCGCGCAGGTTGGGATTGACGCCGATAAAGTGCTGGCGCTCGTACTTGCCGAGATTGAGAATCTCGAAGGCGCGGTAGTCCTTGCCCTCGGCCTTGAGCTGGCGCTGCACCCCGATCATGCGCTTGCGGGTGGTATGTATGGCGAACTTACCCAGATCGGAGCATATCCACTTACGACCCAATTTTTCAGCCACAGCGGCGGTGGTACCGGAGCCGCAGAAGAAATCGGCAACCAGGTCTCCTTCGTTGGAGGAGGCTTTGATGATACGTTCCAACAGGGCTTCGGGTTTTTGGGTGGGGTAGTCGACCCGTTCATCTGCCATAGGATTAACTATTGGTATGTCGGCCCACACATTCTGTACCATTTGCCCAGGATAGGTATCTTCGTAAATCTTCCTGTAGATTCTCGCCGTCGGCTTATCTGGCATCACTAATTCATTATTCTGGTACATTTCCTCCATCCGCTCTTTCTTATAAAGCCAACCTGTTTTGGGTGGCTTTATGCCATGGAACTCGTATTGGAGGTTTGGCCTCACTAAAGGATTAACAAGTGGCGACTTCATATATTTTCTTCCGTCACCATCATCAAACTTGAATCGTTCTCTTATATATTTTTGCGTATTCTCATCATCTCTTGAATAAATCGGATTAAATATTCGACCAAGTGATTTTCCATAGAACAATATCGTGTCATTAGTAATGCCGAATTGATCAGACGACCATGCTTGTGCTTGTTTACGTCTCCAAATGATTTCATTCACAAAATTACCTGCGCCGAACACTTCATCTAAAACAAATCGTAGTGAACTGTTCACCCGCCAATCACAATGCACATAAATACTCCCATCCTCCGCCAACAGATCCCGCATCAGGATGAGCCGCTCGTAGATCATGGCGATGAAGGAGTCGGCCCCCATGCCCCAGGTGTCGCGGTAGGCGATCTCTTCGAGGATGTTGGGCTTCTTGGTGAAGGTGTCGCCGCCGATCTCGATGTCCATGGAGAAGTCAGCCCCCACATCAAAGGGCGGGTCGATATAGATCAGCTTGATGCCGCCCTGCTTTTCGATTTCCTCGCGCATTGGGCCGTTTTTCAGCGATGAGAGGATCAGCTTGTTGTCACCCCAGATCAGCTTGTTGGTCCAGCCCCGGAGCTGACGGCCCCGGTTGTCCATCGCGAACAGGTCACCCATAACAGGCTTGTCTTCCGGCCGCTCGGCGCGCGGCTCGTCCACGTTTTCGATGGTCTGAAACGGCAGCACGATGTTGCAGACTTCGTTGGTCTTGCCGTTCCAGACCAGCTCCACCTCGCGCTTGTCCTCGAACAGTAAGAAGCGGTACTTGTCCGGCAGCGGCTTGTCCGCTTCCAACAGCTTGATGATGTCGCGCTTTTCGTTATCGGTGAGCTTCAAGGCACCGCGCCCGGCCACTGTCTCGCGCTTTGCCTTACCCGATTTCCCTTTACCCGGCATGCCCGAGTCCCTTGTCGGTTGAATGATTGGTTATCCGCTTCACTTCACTTGATCCGTGTTTGTTGACCGCTTGTCATTTGACGGCGGGGCCTCACTGATGTCGATGCCGTTGCGTCCGCAATAGTCGCGGATCAGGACCTCCACCATATTGGCAATGGAGCGGTGCTCCCGCTGCGCGGCGGTGCGCAGGGCCTCCTTCAATCCCGGATCGATTCTGAAGGTCAAGGTAGCAGTCTTGGTGGTAGCCATGTCCCTCCCCAGTGGCTCACTGCAAATGTACTGTAATGTACTGCAAAATCTCACGGACTCCAAGGGATTGATGGCACTGCCATCACCTCCAGGGCCACGAATTTCCCTTCGCGTCTGGAAATCGAAATATTCCCGAAAGCCCGCACGTTGCCCCACGCTTTCACCGTTGAAACCCCGACGCCATTCTTCCAGACTGCGGACTGACACACCGTTGTCCCTTTGCATGAGCGTTGGCGGCTTCGCTCTTTATCAAGCCGCGCCTTAAAGCCTGTTTTCGGAACAGACCCTGGCGGAGGAGCAGCGCCTGATCTGCCAGTCGTGATCGCCTTCGGGTGTGAGCGCAGCATGTCTCAGGGAATGAGAGGTGCTTTTCTATCGAATGCGAATTTTGATCACCCTCACCCAACCCTCACCCTCGAGGGAGAGGGCTCTTCGCTCACCGCAGGTAGACCTCCACGATATCGCCGCGGAAGTGGCCGAGTTCCTGACTGAGGATTTCCCGTGCCGGGTAGTATGCCTTGCCCAACCCTTGCAGTTCCTGCATGCGTTCCTGGGCGTAGCTGTGGCGCAGGCCGTGGGCGCCGTGGGACCAGCCCAGGGCACGGTTTGAGGCCTCGCTGAAGGATTTGCTCCAGGCGTTGCCGCCACCGATGTCGTAGTGCTGGCGGTAGGTGATGACCCGGTCTGTGACGGCTCTCGCGGCTTCCAGCCGACGTACTTCCAATCTGGCCACCAGGTCATGGGGGATCATCACCTCGCGGCGCAGCCCGCCCTTGCCGGTTACGATGTAGCGCTCGCCATCCCGGCCGCGGAAGCGTTCCGAGCTCCAGTGCCGGTGGCTGGAGGCCCGGGCCTCCCCGGCGCGTTGCAGGGTGAGCAATTCGTGGGCGCGCAGGCCGGCGCGCCAGGCCAGCTCGGTGGCCAGGGCATTCCTGTCGCTCTGGTGGGCGGCGATGAGCCGGATCTGGTCGGGGGTGTAGGCCCGGCTGTGCAGCTCGCCTCGGGTGAGCGCCCGTTCCCGCTCCAGGGAACCCTTGCCGGTGATGAATTCCAGGGCATTGCGGTCGGTGTCGAGCTGTTTCTGGCCGATGCCCTGGGCGGCACGGTCGGCGAGGTACTGCTGGGCGAGTTCGGGGGTGAAGGCCTTCAGGTGCCGCAGCCCGGCAGCCTCCCTGGCCCAGTCGCCGGCCTGTTTCAGGGCCGTGACGTATTTGTTGAAGGTGGCCAGGCTGTGGATGCGGCCGGTGGTCCGGCTGCCCCGGATGCCCTCCGCCTGCTTGGCCGCGTGCCGGCTGGTGAGACTCAGGAAGGCCTTCAGCACCGCCCGTGCCTGGCTGCCCATCGGTTTGCCCTTGCCGAAACGCGCCATGCTCAGCGCTCCACATGCCGCCAGCGTCTGAGGGCGCGCCAGACGGTGGTGGGATGTACCTTGGTGCGCCTGAAGCGGCGTAGCCACAGGGCGATGTCGTAGCTGCTGGCCCCGGCCGCCGCGAGGGCCTCGATCTCGGCCCGGTGGCGGTCGAGGCGGGAGCGCCCATGGGGTTTTCGGCGAGCGGTTCGCCGGATGGCCCGCACCTGCTCGAGCTGGGCTTTCAGTTCATCGTCTGGCACAGATCATCCCGCCCGAGCAATGCACGCAAACACTGCGCGACATCCGCTGCGCCAACCCTGCCACAAGCCGGCAATGACCGGCCCGCGCTCGGTGGGGCGAGAGCCTCACAGAGCGCGGGCGTGCCCGCGTCCAGCCGGCCGTATCCTGCGCCAAGGAGCAGGCCGACGGTGTGCCACGTGGCACAGTGAAGCAACCGCGCCCGGTCATCGGCCACCGCCCTTGCCAGGGGAGGACCGACGCCGGATGGCCTCCAGACGGACGACCAGCGGGCTGTCAGCGGCGGGCTGGACGGTGACGGGCGCTGCCTCGGCCCGCTGCAGCGCGGCTTCGGCCTGCTGCCGGCGCCGGCGTTGGTCGCTGACGCGCAGAGCCAGTTCGGGTGTGAACCTGCCTTGCCGGGCGCGCCCGACCAGTCCCCGCAGGTAGGCCAGCGGGGCGACCTGGATGGCGCCGGCCGCCATGCGCCCGGCGAGTTCGTCCAGGAGCTGCTGTGCCAGGGCTTCGGGAAAGCCGGCCAACTGCCTGCGCGCCGATGACCGCTCGGCCTCCGACAGGCCCTTGGGAAACACCAGTCCCGTCACCTGTCCACCACCCCGGTCCGGGGCTGTGCCAGCGACTGGCGCAACGGTCCTGCATGCCTGGTACCGTGGTCGTGGTGATTTCCTTGACGGTTCTCTGGTGGTTCCAGGGGTGACGGGGGTGTCACCGGCGGATGTCCTCCTTGGCGGGGGTGCCCCGTCAGGGACGACGGGGCACTCCGACACCGGATCTCCCTTGTCGAGGAGCAGGACATAGCGGTTGGAGGTCCGGGAGCCATCCGCACGATAACGGGGCTCGATGCGCATCCGGCCACTGGCTTCAATGTCGTGGAGGATACGCTGGACGGTGCGGACAGATAGGGAGCACCGCCGCGCCAGGGTGGGCACGCTGGGCCAGCAGACGCCCTGATCGTCGGCGCTTTCGCCCAGCGCCACCAGTACCAGTTTGGGAGTGGGCGGGAGTTTCTGCCTCAGTCCCCAACGAACGGCCTCGATGCTCATGGGTGCCGCCCCCGTGTTTCCACCGTGAACTGCTCCAGCCACGCATGCACCGCCTGTCGGGGCCACAGCCGTTGCCGGCAACCCGGCGGCTGGATGCGTGGCGGCAGCGGGTTGCCGGCCGTCAGCTTATTGCGCAGGCGTCCGAGGGAGATGCCCAGCAGGCGGGCCATTTCCTGATCGGTGTAGTAGCTGCCTTCATCGTTTGGATCTTGCATCGTCACATTGAAACTCCTGTGGAATGGCTTTGGTTGTCAAACGGCCACAAGGGGTATCACAGCGATTTACGCATCGACCATGGAAAACGTTATGCAAAGGGCCGAAAGGTTTTGAAAGGGGGAAATGGCGCAAAGGGCCCAGCCTTGCCGACCGTAATCAAGCACGAAAGCCCCCACCTCCAGGCCCGCTTTTTCCAGTTTTTCCCGGCCGCGCACCGACTACCATGGGGCACACCAATCCTCTGCAGCCCTTGCAACATCGCACAGGTCGCGCTGATGACGGTAAACTGGCTCACAATCCGCAAATTCGCCGAGCAGACGGGCTACTCTGAGCACGCCATTCGCAGCAAAATACGTGATGGGGTGTGGCTGGAAGGCCATGTGTGGGTCAAGGCACCGGATAACCGGGTATTGATCAGCGTGGAGGGGTATAACCAATGGGTAGAAAGCAGCGTACAGGGGTTCGAGCAGTCAGCGCCTCGTCGATCGAAATCTCGTTCGTCTATCAAGGCAAGCGGTGCCGGGAAAGAATCAAACTCAAGCCCACCCCCGCTAATCTGAAAAGGGCGGAGCGCCACCGTGAAGCGATCCTCGACGCCATAGAACGAGGCACCTTCGACTATGCCACCACGTTCCCGAATTCCAAACAAGCCAGGCTGCTCAGCAGCGAACTGAACCGCCCCGGGTTTACCGGAGACTCTATTTCTTGAGAGGATAGAGTCATGAAGAAGAGTACGAGATATTCCCCGGAAGTGCGTGAACGGGCGGTTCGCATGGTGTTCGAGCACCAGGGTGAACA
>JALSTP010000006.1 GCA_026983675.1 Sedimenticola sp. | reverse complement strand
TGCGCAGGCAAGGGTCATTCCCTTGCCAAGGTCGCTCCAGTGCATCCATGCACTTGCGACACTTGGACATCCTGTCCAGCGCGCTGGAACGCAGGTCCGGCGCCTGCCTGAAGCCCCTAACCCTATGATATTAAAAGACAAGCCGCGGCTGAATGCGATATATAGTGTTGCCGGGTTAATAGTACCGTAGGGTGGGTAGAGCGCAGCGAAACCCATCCTATTGCTGCCGGGTGAATAACATTATCCCGGAAAGCCGATGGCTCCGGTAAACCACACTTTCCGATTCCGCATTTGAAAGTGCCGGCGGGTAGGTGTTTTCAATATCTCGGTGAGGACCGATAGGAGGAGCGGCCCGGCAGAGAGAGTCCGCGCCTCAACACATTCCCCCTTTAAAGAAAGCCATTCCCATGACGATAACGAAGGGTAAGGCAGCCCCTCCACTATCGATGTGGCCTGTAGTGATTTGTTTGCCTTCTGGAGGAGTCGAGGTGGTGTCATGAAGGGCGTTGAATACAGATCTTTGTTTCGAAACATTATTAGGTTCAGGAGAATAAACCATGGCAAGTATTCTTGCGGTCGATGATTCGGCTTCGATGCGGCAGATGGTGTCTTTTACGCTCAAAGGGGCCGGTTATGAGGTGGTGGAGGCCGCGGACGGCGTGGAAGCCCTGAATATCGCCAAGAGCCGATCGGTCAATCTGGTGATTACAGACGTCAATATGCCAAATATGGATGGGATCACCTTGATCAAGGAGCTCCGCGGTCTTCCCAACTACAAGTTCACGCCATTGCTCATGTTGACCACAGAATCGAGCCCTGAGAAGAAGCAGCAGGGCAAGGCAGCCGGCGCCACCGGCTGGATCGTCAAACCATTCAACCCGGAACAGCTTATCAGCACCATTAAGCGGGTACTCGGATGACTCTCGTGCTCGCAAACATCCTGTGATTCACGTTGTTCGTCATGAGGGAGTACGGTAGATGAGCATCGATATGGCGCAGTTCCACCAGGTCTTCTTTGAAGAAAGTTTCGAGGGTCTGGATATCATGGAATCGGGTCTGCTGAACATGGACCCGGGTACGGTCGATCCCGAGGATATCAATACGGTCTTTCGCGCAGCCCATTCCATTAAAGGTGGAAGTGGGACCTTCGGTTTTGAAGACATCGCGTCGTTTACCCATGTAATGGAGACGTTGCTCGATGAAATGCGCGATGGCCGGCGGTCGGTCAATACGGAAACCGTGGATGTATTGCTTCAGTCGGTCGACACGTTACGCGAGCTTTTGAGTGCGGCGCGAGACGGGGGGGAGGCCGACGAGGCCCGAGTCAATGCACAGAAGGCCGCGTTGGAACGCGTATTGAACGATGCGCCTGAGTCGCCAGCCGATGATACGGAGGACATCAATGGTACGGCGGCTCAACCCGTTCCGCGGGAAGAGCCAAGGACCATTGGCTGGCACATCGTTTTTCGCCCCCACCCCCACATGATGCAGACGGGAAACGATCCACTTCGCATCATTAGGGAACTGGCGTCTCTCGGCGAAAGCACGATAGAGGCAGACACGCACGGCCTTCCATCCTTTCAAGTGTATGAGCCTGAGCAGAGTTATCTTTCCTGGGACATACGTCTGCGAGGGGAAATTCCCCGAACGGCGGTCGACGAGATCTTCGAGTGGGTCGAGGACGATTGCGATCTGGCCGTCATGCCCATTCTGGACGAACTACCGGATGCCCACGTTCAGCAGGAATCCGTCAATCCATCTGAACAAATACGCTCGCAGCCCGTTGCAGAGTCGGCGAAGAATGACGACAGCACGGCCAAAGGTGAATCGCCAGTTGGAAGCGGCACCAACAAGGCGACTGGAAAACGTAAGTCTGCAGCAGGAGGTAGTACAGGATCGATCCGGGTCGATATTGGCAAAATCGATGCGTTGATAAATATGGTGGGGGAACTCGTCATCACGCAATCGATGTTGGGGATGTTGGGCGAAGACTTCGATATGAGCAGGGTGGACCGGCTCCAGGACGGATTGGCGCAACTGGAACGTCATACCCGGGAGCTTCAGGAAAGCGTCATGCAGATCCGTATGCTTCCCATCAGTTTTACGTTCAGTCGTTTCCCGAGGTTGGTGCATGACCTGAGCACAAAGTTGGGCAAGAAGGTCGAACTCAAGTTGACGGGCGAACACACGGAGGTGGACAAGACGGTGATAGAGAAGATTGGTGACCCTCTCGTTCATCTGGTTCGGAACAGTCTGGACCATGGGTTGGAGACGCCAGAGGAGCGGATCGCGGCAGGCAAGCAGGAAACCGGAAGCGTGGAGCTAAATGCCTTTCATCGGGGTGGAAACATCATCATCGAAGTGAGGGACGATGGGAGGGGACTCGACAAGGATCGCCTGTTGAAAAAGGGTATCGAAAAAGGCCTGGTGGCTGAAAACAACGGTCTGTCCGATAAACAGATATACGATTTGATATTTGCTCCTGGCTTTTCCACCGCGGAGAAAGTCAGCGATGTTTCCGGGCGCGGGGTGGGCATGGATGTGGTGAGAAAAAACATCATGGAGCTGGGCGGCAGTATCGAGATAGATTCCGAACCGGGAAAAGGCTCAGCGATCATTATCCGTCTGCCGCTGACGCTGGCCATACTGGATGGGCAGACCGTGGCTGTAGGTGATGAAACCTACATCGTTCCCCTGACGTCAATCATCGAATCGATCCAGATACGGCCCGATATGGTCAATCTCGTGGCAGGCCGGGGGGAGACCTTCAAACTTCGCGACGAGTATTTGCCAATTGTGCGTCTCCATGACGTGCTCAAGGTCGAGAATGCACGCGCAAAGGAACTGACAGAAGGCCTGCTGGTAGTGGTCGAGGGAGAGGGGCGGCGATGTGGGTTGTTCGTCGATGACCTGCGTGGTCAGCAGCAGGTCGTTATCAAATCCCTCGAAGCCAACTACGGCAAAGTTATGGGTATCTCCGGGGCGACGATCCTGGGGGACGGATCGGTCGCACTGATCCTTGATATCCCGGGGCTGATGCGGCAGGCATTTGACGGCGACCCGCTCACCTCGCCAGATTGGCGTCTTAGCGCATAGTCCGGACAGGATATTCACGGTAATGAAAGAAAACAGCATTCAAGAAAAATTTACGCCTGAACAGGCAGGGGATGTAGGTGCTGAATTTCAGTGTCTGACCTTCAGAATGGCAGATGAGACGTACGGGGTCGATGTCCTTCAGGTTCAGGAGATAAGGGGGTGGGAGCCTGTTACGCGAGTTCCTAATTCGGCGGACTATGTAAAAGGTGTACTGAACCTCAGGGGTGCGATCGTGCCCGTCTATGATTTGCGGACCCGTTTCAGACTCCCTCACCAAGATCCCTCGTCCGATACGGTGGTCATTATATTGAATATCAATGATGGTGCGGGCGTCAGGAGCATTGGAATCGTTGTCGATTCAGTGGCAAATGTCCATGACATTCACTCATCTGAACTGCGGGCTACACCAGAGTTCGGCATGAATGTGCCGACCCGGTTTATCCAGGGTTTGGCGGACCTCGAGGATGGCATGGTGATGGTGTTGGAAACAAGCCAGTTGCTTGAGAGTCGGGTCGTGGATAGTGGCGTGATGGAAAACGCGACGTAGGAAGGGGGCGGAAGCCTGAAAGCGGGCTTGAACCAAGGCAATACAATTCGATAAAGGCGAAGCAAAGATGAAAATCAATCATCCTGTAACAAACAATGAGACTGAGATGAAAGAGGGGACGATCCTCGTCTCCAAGACGGACCTGAAGGGAACGATCACCTATTGCAACAAGGATTTCATCACTATCAGCGGATTCTCGGAAGCGGAACTGATCGGAAAGAATCATAATGTGGTCCGCCACCCCGATATGCCCGTCGAGGCCTTTGAGGATCTTTGGAACACGATCAAAGCGGGAAATCCCTGGTCCGGGCTGGTGAAGAATCGTGTGAAAAATGGCGATTTTTACTGGGTGAAGGCAAATGTGACGCCATTGAGAAGCAACGGCCGGGTGACCGAATACATGTCGGTGCGCACCAAGCCCAGCCGGCAGGAGATCGCCGATGCAGAAGCGTTGTACAGGGATGTTCAGGACGGGAAGGCCAGCCTGAAACCAAGTGGCATCAAGAGGGTGAAGCAGTATTTCACCCAGTTGAGCGTGAAACGTCTGATGACGTTGGCGGTTTTGAGTGTCACCGGCATCATGGTTTCAGCGGCGGCCATGCTTTACCTCGGCGTTGACAAAAAGCTGATTACCTATTTCCTTGCCGCAACCGGCGTGACGAGCATTCTGTTTGGTGTGTTACTCACCCGGCATATCGTTCAGCCCCTGGAATATGCGCGGGAAAAGTTGCAGCAGTTATCGGAAGGGAACTATTTCGACTGGGTGGAGACCGACCGCAATGACGAGATCGGCCAAATGTTGAAGGCGCTAAAATCCACCCAGATCAAACTGGGATTCGACGTCATGGATGCCCGTGAGCGTGCCAATGAGATGAAGAGGATACAACACGCCCTGGACAACGTATCGTCAGCCGTGACCGTATCGGATAGAGACAACAGGCTGATCTATATGAACAATGCTGCTCACGCACAGTTCGATGTTTTGGCGGAGAACATACGTCAGGAAAGGCCGTCGTTCAGGGTTGAAGAATTGCTGGGAACCAATATCGCCGACTTCTTCCAGGACGACGACTTGAAAGAAACCTACAAGGAAATTTTAAAGGAGACCCGTACTTCACAATACACTGCCTGGCAGCATACCCTGAAGTTGGTGACCAGCCCTGTCTATGATGCGGATGGTGATTATCAGGGGCGTGTTACGCAGTGGTTCGATATAACGGAGGAACTCGCAAGGGAGGGCGAGGAGGCGCGCCGGCTGGAGGCGGAACGCAGACTTGCGGCGGAGAATGCGCGGGTCAAAAGCGCGCTGGACAATGTTTCCAGTAGCGTGATGATGGCGGACAACGATCTCAATATCGTCTATATGAACAAGACCGCGACGGCGTTGTTCAAGAGCGCCGAGGAAGATATTCGACGCGATCTTCCCGGATTTGATGCGGACAATCTAATGGGGGCGAGTATCGACGCGTTCCATAAACATCCGGAGCATCAGCGTAATCTTCTGGCTTCCTTGAAATCGGTACATACGTCCGAGATGAAGATTGGAGGCCGGACGCTGCGTATCGTGGCAAATCCGGTCGTCTCGGAAGAAGGGGAACGCCTTGGGACCGCGGTAGAATGGACGGACAGAACGAGTGAAGTGGCGGTTGAAGATGAGGTTGACTCGATTGTCGCGGCAGCGAAGAGTGGGGATCTGAGCAGACGCATCATGCTGGAAAACAAGGAAGGCTTCTTTCTCGATCTTGGGAAGGGCATCAATGAACTCATCGAGACAGTGGAAAACGGGTTTAATGATGTCGCGCGTGTTATGAGAGCGATGGCGGAGGGAGATCTCACCACCACTATAGAAAAAGACTATGAAGGCACGTTCGGAGAAGTCAAGACCCATGTCAACGAAAGTATTGGAAAGCTCGATGGGATCATACAAAAACTTCGCGAGTCTGCAGACGTAATCAATACTGCATCGGACGAGATATCGGCGGGGAACAACAATTTGTCGTCGCGGACGGAACAGCAGGCGAGCAGCCTTGAAGAGACGGCGGCGAGCATGGAAGAGTTGACATCGACGGTGAGGAACAACGCGGACAATGCGCAGCAGGCGAACCAAGTGGCGGCGAACGC
>JALSTP010000005.1 GCA_026983675.1 Sedimenticola sp. | reverse complement strand
GAACTGGCTGTTCTGCTGGAGCGAAGCGGGCGCTGAACAGGTTGGCATCATCCAGAGCTTGTTGACCACCTGCCGGTTACAGGGTGTGGATCCTTATACCTATCTGGTGGATGTGCTACAACGGGTGGGCATTCACCCGGCCAAAGATATCATCGAACTGATGCCGCGGGTGTGGAAAGAGAAATTTGCCGCTAATCCGATGCGATCAGATTTGGTGTTGGGGGGCAATAGCGGTCTGGTTTGAACGCTTACGGACTTATCATGCTGCTGAAATTGCTTTATATCACGCGCTTGGGGCGTTACCGGTACCGAAAACCACCCACGAATTTTTCTGACGAGGCTGGAATTCAAACACTCGATACTTAAAGTACTCGAACGCAACAGCCACATCATTCAGGTCAAAACCGTCATTCTGATTGCCCAACTGGCGTTGGCACGAAAACTCATCATTCTCGACTTTACCACCACCGGCGCGGCAAAACTGGCCGCCCTTGGATTCGCCATTCTGGTTCTTGGCGTTGTCTATTATTAACCCGGCAACAATATATATCGTATTCAGTCGTGGCGCGCCGGCACGCCGCGGCCTGTCTTTTAATATCATAGGGTTAGGGGCTTCAGGCAGGCACCGGACCTGCGTTACAGCGCGCTGGACAGGATGTCCAAGTGTCGCGAGTGCATGGATGCACTGGAGCGACCTTGGCAAGGGAATGGACCCTTGCCTGCGCACTGCGCCTTGTTCCGGCGCCTGCCTAAAGCTCTGAATGCGATATATATTGTTGCCGGGTTAATACCTCCTGGCTCGGAGTGATCGAGATCGATCCTTCCCCACCTGATGACCCCGAGTCCCCCGTCACAGCAGGATGTTGCCTGGCCGGTGGGACGACATCCCATCCATAACCTGAGGGGCTTATCCCAAAACCACCGGCGACGTTCAATGTAAACGGGTGAACCGGGCAATCACCTCGGGAAATGCCCAGGTCATCACCATCAGCAACGGAATGACATAGAAATAGAGCCGCATGGCAAAACGGAGATGGCGATTGGCGGTGGCAAGTTCCATAAAGCGGTCGATGATCATGCGACCTTTGATGGCGATGATCGTAGCGATGGCGGCAGTGGTCAGCAGCCCCGGGGTCGCCGTTTCCGCGAGGGCGGCGCTGATGAGAGTCAGGAGCATCAGAAAGAGCCAGATGTGGTCGATGGAGAACCGTTCGAACATGCCTGCCCCCCTCATCGCCATACATAGAGCAGCGGAAATATGATGATCCAGGCCAGATCGATCATGTGCCAGTAGACGGCCACTGCCTCGAGTCCGGCGTGGTTTTCGCGGTCGAAAGTGCCCATCTTCACCCCCGCGATGGCCCAAAGCACCGCAGCGCTGCCCCATCCGACGTGCAGCATGTGGTTGAACGTGGTGTAGTAGTAGACAGTGAAGAAGAGATCGGTGTCGGTATGGATGCCTTGGCTGCTGTTCCAGTGGTACTCCCAAGTCTTGATGACCAGATAGAGCCCGCCCATGACCACCGCCATCCAGAGCCAGCGGACGCACGCACGCCGTGCATCCCGCCGGATCGCCTGCATCGCCTTCGCCACACAATAGCTGCTGGTGAGCAGGACCAGAGTGTTCAGCGTCCCGGCAAAGGTATTCAAGCGGAGCGGCCCGGCATGGAACAGCTCCGGGTAGTGGGCGCGGGCGATGAAGAGGGCGATGAACATCATTGCGAACTCGGTCATCTCCGAAAGGATGCCCACCCAGATGGGAATATTGCCCGGTATACGGCCCGCCGCTTCAGCGACAGGCCGCGGCGGATCGACCGCAGTATCGGCAATGGAAACGGTTGCTTCGCTCATGAGTCAGTCGACGCCCCTATGATACCTGGAACATTGCACAGAACCCTTGTGCGGGTCGACCTGAAACCACCCGGCCGACAACGAGCAAGATTCCACAGCCTCCAACCCCTCCGCCTTGATCTCGGACAAGTCCCCACCCAACATGATTTCAACGCCGTCGCCGCAGGATGGGTAGAGCGCAGCAAAACCCATCATATCCCCTTTCCATCGCGCCCCAGTCCGAGGAAGGTGGGCAGCGCCCCCTACCCCGGATTATTCATGAAATCGCTCGCGCCCTTGCTGTATCCTTATCCACCCCCTCCGCCTTGATCCCGGACAACGCCCCTCCCCTGTGAGATAATCCGGTGCTCATTTGCTGTAGATCACGCCCTTGGAAACGATGTCTGAAGAACTCCTCGTCCCCCCCGCCACCGAAACCGGCGCCTCTCCACTCGCCCCTCCCCTGCCCGCGCATGCCGGCGAGAATCTGATCTGGGGGCAGTTATACGGTGCGGCGCCCGCGCTGGCGATCGCCAGCGCCGCTCGCCGGCACGAGGGACTGGTGCTGGTAGTGGCCGGCGACGTCGCTTCGGCACAGCGGCTGGAGCAGGCGTTGGGCTTCTTTCTCGAAGGGACGGGGTGGCCGGTGATGGGGTTTCCGGATTGGGAGACCCTGCCTTACGACCTCTTCTCGCCCCTGCCGGAGCTGATCTCAGAGCGGCTGGAGGTGTTGAACCGGCTACCGGCCCTTGCGCGGGGGGTGCTGGTGGTGCCGGTGGGTACGCTGATGCAGCGGCTGGCCCCGCGCGCCTACCTGGAGGCCAACACGCTGCTGGTCGAGAAAGGCGGGCGCTTCGACGTGGCGGCCACCCGCCGTCGGCTGGAGGGCGCGGGCTATCAGTGCGTATCCCAGGTCTACTCCCACGGCGAGTTCGCCGTCCGTGGCTCGCTGTTCGATATCTTTCCCATGGGCAATGCAGTCCCCTACCGCATCGACCTGTTCGACGAGGAGGTGGAAAGCATCCGCACCTTCGACCCCGAGACCCAGCGCTCTCTGGAAAGGGTGGAGGCGATCCACATGCTCCCGGCGCGGGAGTTTCCCTTCTCGGAGGAGGGGATCACCCGGTTTCGCCGCAACTACCGCACCGCATTCGACAGCGACCCGGCTCGCAGCCTGATCTACCGCGAGGTCTCGGAGGGAAATCTGATCGGCGGGCTGGAGTATTACTTGCCCCTGTTCTTCGATGAGACGGCCACGCTGTTCGACTTTTTGCCGGACAACACCTTGCAGATCCAGTTCGACGAGGCACGCGAGCACGCCGACGCCTTCATGGCCGGGGTACGTAACCGGCACGAACAACGCGCCCATGATATCGAGCGGCCGGTGCTGCCGCCGGAACGGCTCTACCTCACGCCCGACGAGATTGCGGCGCGGCTGAAGGCCGGTCCCGGCGTGCGTTTGCAGCGCGCCAAGGTGGAACGCCGGCCCAAAGGCTTTGCCCAGGCGATCAATTTCCACACCGCTGCGCCGCCGCCGCTTGCCATCCAGGCGCGCGCCGCCGACCCCGCCGCCGCGTTGAAGGCCTTCCTCGCGAGTTCTCCCGGCCGGGTGCTGTTTACCGCCGAGAGCGCCGGACGCCGGGAGGTGATGCTCGATACCCTGCGCGGCTTCGATCTCCGCCTCACCCCGGTGGAGGGCTGGACGGAGTTCCAGCAAGGCGATGCAACACTCGGCCTCACCGTTTCCCCCATCGAGGAAGGGCTCTGGCTGCCTGGAGATGGCCTTTGCATCGTCAGCGAGAACCAACTCTATGGCGAGCGGGTGCGGCAATCACGGCGCCGGCGCAAGGCCCGGCAGGACTCGGAACAGGTAGTACGCAATCTCACCGAGCTGCACCTCGGTGCGCCGGTGGTCCACGAGGACCATGGCGTGGGCCGCTACCTCGGCCTGCAGACCCTGGAGGTGGGTGGCCTGAAGACCGAATTCCTCACCCTGGAGTATGCCAAGGGCGACAAGCTGTATGTCCCCGTCTCCTCACTGCACCTGATCAGCCGCTACACCGGGACCGCGCCGGAGAACGCCCCCCTGCACCGCCTCGGCGGCGACCAGTGGGAACGGCTCAAGAAACGCGCTGCGGAGCGGGTGCGCGACGTGGCCGCCGAACTGTTGGAGATCTACGCCCGCCGCGCCGCCCGCGAGGGCTTCGCCTTCCCTCCGCCGGACGCGGAGTATCAAGCCTTCGCCGCCGCCTTCCCCTTCGAGGAGACACCGGACCAGCAGCAGGCCATCGATGCCGTGCTGGCCGACATGGCCTCACCCCGCCCCATGGACCGCGTGGTGTGCGGCGACGTGGGTTTCGGCAAGACGGAGGTGGCGATGCGCGCCGCCTTCATGGCGGTACAGGGCGGCAGACAGGTGGCGGTACTGGTGCCCACCACCCTGCTCGCCCAGCAGCACTACCAGAACTTCGCCGACCGCTTCGCCGACTGGCCAGTGCGAGTGGAGAGCCTGTCGCGCTTCCGCAGCGGCAAACAGCAGAAGCAGATCCTCGCCGCCCTCGAGAACGGCGGCGTGGACATCGTGGTGGGCACCCACAAACTGATCCAACAGGATATCAAATTCAAGAACCTGGGCCTCGTCATCATCGACGAAGAGCATCGCTTCGGCGTGCGTCAGAAGGAACGTTTCAAGGCGCTGCGCGCCGAAGTGGACATGCTCACCCTCACCGCCACCCCCATCCCCCGCACGCTGAACATGGCCATGTCGGGGCTGCGCGATCTCTCCATCATCGCCACCCCCCCTGTGGAGCGTCACCCCATCAAGACTTTCATCAGCCAGTGGGACGACACCCTCATCAGCGAGGCGTGTCTGCGCGAGATCCGGCGGGGCGGCCAGGTCTACTTGCTCCACAATGAGGTGAGCACCATCGACAACACCGCCACCAAGCTGGCGCGGCTGTTGCCGGAGGCGCGCATCGAGGTGGCCCACGGCCAGATGCCCGAACGCGACCTGGAACGCATTATGCGCGACTTCTACCACCAGCGCTTCAACGTCCTGGTCTGCACCACCATCATCGAGAGCGGCATCGACGTGCCCTCCGCCAACACCATCATCATCGACCGCGCCGACAAGCTGGGGCTGGCCCAGCTGCACCAACTGCGCGGCCGGGTGGGCCGCTCCCACCACCGCGCTTACGCCTACCTGCTCACCCCGCCACCCGCCGGCATGACAGCGGATGCAAAAAAGCGCCTGGAGGCCATCGAGTCGCTGGAAGACCTGGGCGCCGGCTTCACCCTCGCCACCCATGACCTGGAGATCCGCGGCGCGGGTGAGTTGCTGGGCGACGAACAGAGCGGCCAGATCCACGAGATCGGCTTCACCCTCTACACCGACCTGCTGGAACGGGCGGTAAAGGCGCTCAAGTCGGGGCAGGAACCGGCGCTGGACCGCCCCCTCGACCACGGCGCCGAGATCGACCTTCAGATCCCCGCCCTGCTGCCGGACGACTACCTCCCCGACGTACACAGCCGTCTGGTGCTCTACAAGCGCATCGCCAGCGCCGCCAACGCGGAGGAACTGAAGGAATTGCAGGTGGAGATGATCGACCGCTTCGGCCTGTTGCCGGAACCGGCGAAGAACCTCATGGCCATCACCGGGCTCAAGCTGCACGCCACCCCCCTCGGCGTCCGCAAGATCGAGGCCGGCCCCCAGGGCGGGCGTATCCTCTTCGGCCCCGAACCCCAGGTGGACCCAGCGCGTATCATCCAACTCATTCAGACCCGGCCCAAGGAATTCAAGCTCGACGGCAGCGACCGCCTCCGCTTCTTCGCCGACCTTGCCGACCCGGCGCAGCGCATCCACGGGGTTGCGGAGGTTCTTGGAAACCTCACGGACTGATACAATGGGAACCAGGATCGTATCCGGACACCCCGGTATTTTCGCCGTCCTAGGAGTCTGTCGGATTTAGCCCCTGCATTCCTAT
>JALSTP010000004.1 GCA_026983675.1 Sedimenticola sp. | reverse complement strand
CCTTATGGGCGCGATTTTTATGAGAATCGGCACCGGAAAAGCCTGCCGGCAGCAGAAAAGATCCTGGGGATCGTTGCCGATGCTCTGCCCCCGGTGCGCTCTGCGGTCGATTTCGGTTGTGGCGTCGGCACTTGGCTGTCAGTGCTGAAAAATCGGGGGACGGACGATATCCTGGGGCTCGACGGTGCCTGGGTGGAGCGGGAATTCCTGCAGATTCCGCAGGCATGTTTTCGTGAGGCCGATTTCGAAAAACGGATCAATCTCGATAAACGGTATGACCTCGCCATCTCGTTGGAGGTCGCGGAACACCTCTCGCCCGATGTCGCGGGGGATTTCGTGAAGTCGCTTACCCAGGCGTCCGATTTTGTACTCTTTTCCGCCGCCATACCTTTTCAGGAAGGCACCCATCACATCAATCTCCAATGGCAGGCCTATTGGGCCGGCCTGTTCGGGGAACAAGGTTTTCGTCCCTTCGACTTGGTGCGCAAACCCATCTGGATGGATAACGACATCGCGGTTTTCTATCGCCAGAATATCTTGGTCTATGTAAAAGAGGATCGCGTTGGCCAACTCGAGGTCTCCGGATCGGGCGCCACCGATGAATATCCGTATCTCTCTCTCGTGCACCCCGAGACGTATCTGGAGAAGGCCGAACAGATGTACACGGTGAAGGGGAGTTTCAAGCTGTTCCGGAAGGCGGTGAAAAGGCATCTCCGCTCATTGTTATCAACATCGTAACTGCCTGGGCGCGCGACCATATCCAACCAATAGCGAGGCGAATACCGGGGCATTGGTCAACCCCTGCCGTCACAGCTTCATCGGCATCAGCCTCTTAGAATAGCCTTGAACTGCGCCACCTTTTCGGAGAAAGGGGTTTCGCGGATGGTTTGCAGAAGTTCGTCCAGCCGGAAGGCATGATGCCGTTCGTAGGCGACGCCGAGCTGCGGCATCTCGGCCAGGCCTACCTCCCGGGCATGCTCCACGAATCCCTTGTTTCGCCAGAAAAAGGCGCCCGGCATGGTGGTGGGAATAACCAGCACATAGAAGAGGGCGCGGCCGATGATGGCGGCGCCCACGGCCAACACCGCCAGTAGGCCGAACAACCCCGGATTGGCGCCCGCGAACGCCTGCCAACAGGCCAGCACCAGGGCCGTGGCCAGCAGGCCGTTGCGCAGCCAGTAGGGGCCGCCGTAGGTAGTGATCTGCTCGTACCAGGAGGCGGCGCCTTCGCTGTCGGCCTTGCCCATGACCCGGGCATGGGCCAGCAGACCGGCACCCTCGAGGGCCAGGCCGGCGGCCGCAATGCCTGCCAGCAGGCGCCCGAGACGGTCATCCAGCACACCGAAGGCCAAGGCCAGCAGACCGATCAACAGGCTCCCCAGGGCGAGTCCGGTGCCGACGAAGCTGGAGGCGGTCTGCCAATGATCCCAGAAGGGTCGCGCCGGGATGCGATAGAGCCGGTACATGTAGTACCCGCCGAAGCCCAGACCGGCCAGGGCCACCAGGGCGAACAGATTCTGCGCCACGATCGCCCAGCCCCCAGGGAAAAGATTGAAGAAGGTGTACCCCGCCAGTCCGCCGAAGAAGGCCGAGACGCCGGCGATCTCCCGGCTGACGGGCGACAGCCGCAGGTTGTAGAACCCCCGGTAGAAACGGTGCGGTTTTCCCAGGTGCATGTTCAGCTTGAACAGTCCGAAGGCCATCACGGCCAGCAATATCCCCAGGGTCGGCAACCAGGCGGAGGACGCCCGGAAGGCGACCACGGGCGTAATATCCAGCCAGCCGCCCAACACCAGCAGGGCGAAGGCGCCCATCACGGTCTGCACGCTGAGGGTGAAGGCGATATGGGCGTTTTCGTGGGAACCAAGCAGCTTCCGCCAGTTCCATTGGCGACGGTAGCCCTTCTTTGGGTCCAGCTCCGGCTTGTAATGTTTCTCGTCCTCCGCACGGTGGTACTTCACTGGCGCGTCATCCACTCGTACCATTTCGCGCTGGATAGACTTCATCTGCTGAAAACGGATGTTGGGATGGGTGATGTCGGTGCGGGGGAAACCGGGGATCTCGGTCTCGGCCTGGATGCGCCCCTCGGGGATGTTCTCCACCACGCCGAAATCCAGCGCCTTGCCCAGACAGGCGGACACACAGGCGGGTTTCAGGCCCACCTCCAGCCGGTCCACGCACATGTTGCACTTGCTCACCTGGCCCTTGACCGGGTCGAGCTGCGGCGCGTTGTAGGGACAAACCCAGGTGCAGTAACCACAGCCAAAACAGATGTCCGGGTCCTGCAACACGGCCCCGTATTCGGCGAACTTGGTGTAGGCGCGTGTGGGGCAACCCTTGAGACACACCGGGTTGTCGCAGTGATTGCACGCCATGGAGATATTGATCCGCCGGTAGTCGGGATAGGTACCCCCCTCCACAAAGCCCACCGAACGAAACGCCAAGTGCGGCGGCACATCGTTCTTCTCCGAACAAGCGGCCTCACAGGCGTGGCAGGCAATACAGTTGTCGGCATTGAAGTAGAACCCGTGTTGCTTGTAACGGTTGGGATTCTGCGGTGGCAGCTCCTCGCCATTGATGACGAAGGGCTGTTGGCGCCGCGGATCGTCCACCGGCACCGTCTCGATGGGACGGCCATAGCGATTCTGCGGCTTGCTCTCCGGGTCGTTGAGCAAGGCGTATTCGGGTTCGTTCTCTCTTCGTTGAAACATAGTGTGTCTCGTTTACCTGCATTCTGAGTGCTGTTTACCCCGCCACGCGACCCTTTCCCCGGCGGGAACGCCAGGATTGTGCGAGGGGATCAAAAAACACCGAAATCAAAACTTCCGCATTTCCCTGCTCAAACGCGCCGCGTGCAGCTGATCCTCAATCCTTTCGATACGCACCGCCGACTGTTTGTATGCGGGCTGACGCGAATACGGGTCCAGCAAGCCCAGGGTCAGGCGGTTGGCGCAGTCGTGAAAGTGGAACGGCAGGAACACCATGTCCAGGGGCACACGTCCGGTCGGCTGGGCCATGACGATGGCATCGCCCCGGCGGGAGACCAGCCGCACATACTCGCCACGCCGAATGCCCAGCTCCGCTGCCGCGTCCGGGTTGATCTCGATGAACGGGATGGGACTGAACTTGTTATTGTTGCCGATCTTCCCCGTCTTGGTGCGCCCGTGCCAATGTTCGATCAGCCGCCCGGTATTGAGCCAGAAGGGGTACTCCTCGTCCGGCTGCTCGTTGTTGTCCACGAAAGGGAGCGGAATCAGCTTTGCCCGTCCGTCGGGGTAGCGGAAACTGGCCGGTTCGGTATAGATGCGCTTGCCGCCCTTGGGCGGTTCCTCGCCCCGCTCGCGCTGCTCCCGGGTGTAGGGCCATTGGATGCCCCGATGTTTCTCGATGAGTTCGTGGTCCATGCCGGAGATGTCCGCCAGCCGCCCATGGGAGAGCTCGGCCATCTCCAGGAAGATGTCCGCGGCCTTCTCCGGGAACTTCACCCGCCCTTCCTTGTTGAAACGCTCGGCCACCCGGTTGAAGATCCACAGGTCGGGTCTGGCCTGTCCCGGTGGCGTCATGATGGGTTTGACCCGGTTGATGCGCCGCTCGGTATTGGTCATCACCCCGTCTTTCTCGGCCCAGGTGCCGGCGGGCAGGTAGAGATGGGCATACTGGTTGGACTCACTGTCCACGTAGCAATCCTGTACTGCGCAGAATTCGAGCTGTTCCATGGCGCGGCGGATACGCGCGGTATTCGGCAGCGAACTCATGGGATTGGTGGCAATGAGCCACAACCCCTTGATCTGCCCCGCCTCCATGGCCTGATAGATATCGGTCTGATACATGCCGCGCTGCCTGGGGAAGAACGTCTCATCCACGTTCCAGAACCGCGCCATCTCCTCGCGGTGTTCCGGCACCTCCAGGTAACGGAAGCCGGGCAGGCCCGAGCAGGAGGACCACTCGCGGGTGCCCATGGCGTTGCACTGGCCGGTGATCGACAACGAGGTACCGCCGGGCTTGCCGATATTGCCGGTGATCAACGCCAGGTTGTTGATCCCCACCACACCATCCGAGCCGTGGGTGGACTGGTTGATCCCCATGGTCCAGATCTGCATCGCCGCCGGCGCCTTGGCAAAGGTGCGCGCCACCACGCGGATGGTGTCTTCGTCGATACCGCACACCTTCGCTGCCGTGCGCGGATCCCACTTCGCCACCTCTTCCCGCAGCTCCTCGATGCCCACGGTGTTTGCCGCGATGTAGTCGTCGTCCTGAAGATTCTCGGCAAAGATGACGTGCATCAGGGCATTCTGCAGCACTACGTCGGTACCGGGACGGATGGACAGGTGGAGGTTGGCGTTCTGTGCCAGCATGGTCACGCGGGGGTCCACCACGATCAGCGGAAAGTTGCGCTGTTCCTGGGCCTCCTTGAGGCGCCAGTAGATGATGGGATGCTGCTCCGGCAGATTGGAGCCCCAGGCGATGAGGCAATCCGTGTGCTCGAAGTCCTCGTAGCAGCCTGGCGGACCGTCGGAGCCGAAACTGCGCTTGTAGCCCGACACCGCGGAGGCCATGCAGAGGGTGGTATTGCCGTCGTAGTTGTTGGTGCCGATGAGGCCACGGGTGAGTTTGCCGAGGGTGTAGAACTCTTCGGTGAGCATCTGCCCGGTGGAGATGATGGCGAAGCTGTCGCGGCCATACCGCCCCTGGATGCGGCGGATCTCGTCGTGCAGCCGGTCGAGGGCGCTATCCCAGTCCACGGGTTTCCACTGATCCCGGTAATGCTCACGGATGAGCGGTTCGGTCCCCCGCCCCGCGGAGCTGAACAATTCGTGCTCGAATATGCCCTTGAGACACAACTTACCCCGGTTCACGTCGGCATCGGCCACGCCGCGGGACGAGACGGCCCTACCCTCGGCATCGAAGCCCACCTCGATGGAACAGCCGGTGGAGCAGTAGCCGCAAGCGGCGTATTTCCACTCCACCACCCCCTTGTCGGGCAGCTTGATGGGGTTCTTTCTGGAACGACCGAACAACATACGCTTTCTCCTCGTGGACTCAGCAGGCACTG
This sequence comes from Sedimenticola sp., assembly GCA_026983675.1. Lineage (GTDB taxonomy): Bacteria > Pseudomonadota > Gammaproteobacteria > Chromatiales > Chromatiaceae > JALSTP01. The sequence goes on along the minus strand of JALSTP010000004.1, from coordinate 20,911 downwards.
GCGGGCGAGAGCATCAGAAAGATACTGTCGCGTTCCACCTTCACGGGATAGGCGGGCGTGCACCCCTCGTCGGGCGGCGCGGCCACGCCGTTCTCCAGTTCGATGATCCAGTTGTGCAACGGGCAGGTGACGCGCTTCCCCGCCACGATCCCCTCGGACAGGGGACCGCCCTTATGCGGACAACGGTTGCGCAGTGCGAACACCTCGTCGTTGCTGTTACGGAACAGGGCGATCTCGCCCTCGGCGGACTTCACCACCCGCGACCCCAGCCGCGGTATGTCGTCGAGACGCCCTACTTCGATCCACTCTTCACTCATCACTCTGTACCTGCGTTGGTCTGTGTACGGATCACGGATGTCAATTGGAACCCACCACCTTCAGCGGCATGAACCCGAGACGCTCCGTCCCCTCCGCGATCTGCTTCCAGGGGTCCACCTGGGCGATCTCTTGCGAGCGGCGGAAGCGCTCCGCCAGCGCTTTGCGGTTGACCTCGTCCTCCACCACATGTTGTTTGATGTAGGTCAGTCCGACCCGCTCCACCCAAGGCGCGGTACGTTCGAGGTAACGCGCCTCCTCGCGGTAGAGCTGGATGAAGGCGGCGCAGTATTCCATCACTTCCGCCTCGGTTTCAACCCGGCAGAGCATGTCGGTGGCGCGCACCTTGACCCCGCCGTTGCCGCCGATATGCAACTCCCAGCCGGAGTCGATGCCCACCACGCCGAAGTCCTTGATGGTGGCCTCGGCGCAGTTGCGCGGGCAACCGGAGACGGCCAGCTTGAACTTGTGCGGCATCCAGGAACCCCAGGTCAGTTTCTCAAGTTCGATCCCCATGCCAGTGGAGTCTTGGGTGCCGAAGCGGCACCAGGTGGAGCCGACGCAGGTCTTCACCGTGCGCATCGCTTTGCCGTAGGCGTGACCGGAGACGAAACCGGCGTCACTGAGATCCTTCCACACCGCAGGGAGTTGCTCCTTGGGGATGCCGAACAGGTCGATGCGCTGACCGCCGGTGACCTTCATTTCGGGCACTTCGTACTTCTCCGCCACTTCGGCGATGGCGCGCAAGTCGGCCGGGGTGCAGACACCGCCGAACATGCGCGGCACCACCGAATAGGTGCCGTCCTTCTGAATATTGCCGTGGGCGCGCTCGTTGATGAAGCGCGACTGGGGATCGTCTCCGGCCTCCTCCGGCCAGGCCGCAATCAGATAATAGTTGAGCGCAGGCCGGCAGACGTGGCAACCGTCCTGGGTGCGCCAGTCGAGCTTGTCGAACACCTGCCGCAGGGAGGTGAGATGTTCCTCGCGAATCGCCGCGCGCACCTGGTCGTGGGTGAAATCGGTGCAGGTACACAACGGTTTCGCCTCTGGCGCGGAGTAGTCGCCGCCGAGAGTGTCGGCGAGAATCTGCTCGACCAGGCCGACACAGGAGCCGCAGGAGGCCCCGGCCTTGGTGTGCAGTTTGACATCGTCCACCGTGAACAGACCCTTTTCCGAGATCGCCTTGACGATATCGCCCTTGCATACGCCATTGCAGTCGCATACCTGGGCATCGTCGCTCATGGCCGCGGCCTGGTTGACGCCGCCGTGGCCGGAGTCGCCGAGGTGACTCTGACCAAACAGGAGGTGGGGCCGGATATCACTCACATCGGTCCCCTCCCGCATGAGCTGGAAGTACCAGGCGCCGTCGATGGTGTCGCCATAGAGCACGGCGCCATGAATGCGGTCGTCCTTGAGCACGATCTTCTTGTAGACCCCGCCGGCCGGGTCCTGGAAAACGATCTCCTCGGTCCCTTCTCCGCCGTGGAACTCGCCGGCGGAGAAGAGATCGATCCCGGTCACCTTCAGCTTGGTGGAGGTGACAGAGCCCTGATAGAGCCCATAACCGAGGTTGGCCAGATGATTGGCGCACACCTTGGCCTGCTCGAACAAGGGGGCCACCAGGCCGTAGGTGACGCCGCGGTGCTGCACACACTCGCCCACGGCATAGATGCGGGGATCGTAGGTCTGCATGGTGTCGTTGACCACGATGCCGCGTTCGCAGTGGATACCCGCCTGTTGCGCGAGTTCGACGTTGGGCCGGATACCCACCGCCATCACCACCAGATCCGTCTGCAGTTCCATCCCATCCTCGAAGCGGATGCTCTCGACCCGCTTGTCGCCGAGGATCGCCTTGGTCTGGGCCTGCATGAGAAACTTCATCCCGCGCGCCTCGAGGGAACGCTTGAGCAGATCGGCGGCGGGTTTGTCGAGCTGCTTCTCCATCAGGGTATCGAGCAGATGGACCACGGTCACGTCCATGCCCTGCTTCATCAGCCCGTTGGCCGCCTCCAGGCCAAGCAGCCCCCCCCCGATAACCACCGCCCGCTTATAGTGTTTCGCGGCCTCCAGCATCACGTCCACGTCGTGGATGTCACGGAAGCCGATCACGCCGTCCAGGTCGGCGCCCGGCACCGGGATGATGAAGGGCCGCGAACCGGTGGCGATGAGCAGGCGGTCGTAGGGCGCCTCCACGCCACTGTCGGTGCGCACCCGCCGTTTTGCCCGGTCGATGGCGACCACCGGATCGCCGGTGTGCAGGGTGATGCCGTGCTCCTCGTACCACTCGCGGCTGTTGAGAATGATGTCGTCGATGGTCTTCTCCCCCGCCAGCACCGGCGAGAGGAGGATACGATTGTAGTTGGGATGCGGTTCCTCACCGAATACGGTGATGTCGTACATATCGGGTTCGAGCTTGAGCAACTCTTCCAGGGCACGCACCCCCGCCATGCCGTTACCTATCAAAACCAGTCGTTCTTTCATAGCTACCTCTTGATGCAGGCCCCGAGGGGACCATGGGTCTATACATCATTGTTCAGTGCAACGGTCGTGCCAAGACTCGAAAATTGACAATTTATCTATATAATTCGAACAGTTGCACGACACCATAACCCTCACCCGGCACTGCCATACGCCACCGGCGCACCAAAACGGTGCCCGCGCACGCCGGCCGCCCAGCTTCAGTGCGCCTGCAATGCACCCTCTGGGGGCGCAACGCTCCCATTCGGCGCAGAATTCCCACCTCCAACCCCCACCCCTTCCCTGTAACCCCATGTTTAACAAGGTTTATGCCCATTGGCACCGTCCTTGCAGTAAGCCAGGCGGACCCGAAATACCAACAGCAGTATCAGGAGACAACGATGTCCGAACAGAAACTCAACCTCTTCTCATTCAGCGGCAAGATACGCACCTTGCACCTGACATGGTTCGCTTTCTTCATCACCTTCATGGTGTGGTTCAATCACGCCCCCCTGATGGCCTCCATCAAGGCGACCTTCGATCTCACCACCCAGCAGGTGAAGGCGCTTCTCATCATCAACGTGGCATTGACCATCCCGGCGCGCATCGTCATTGGCATGCTGGTGGACAAGTACGGCCCGCGCATCGTCTTCTCCGCGCTGCTGTTCTTCTCCAGTCTGATCTGTTTTTTCTTCGCCCTGGCGGATTCCTACCAGATGCTGCTCGCCACCCGCTTCGCGCTGGGTTTCGTCGGCGCGGGTTTCGTCATCGGCATCCGCATGATCGGCGAATGGTTCCCCGCCAAGCAGGTGGGGCTGGCGGAAGGCATCTACGGCGGCTGGGGCAACTTCGGCTCCGCGGCCTCGGCCATGCTGCTGCCGAGCCTGGCCCTGTGGTTCGGCGGTGACAACGGCTGGCGCTGGGCCATTGCCGCCACAGGCGCGCTGGCGCTGGTGTACGCCTTTATCTACTACCGCCTGGCGCGCAACACGCCGAAGGGCTCCACCTACTTCAAGCCGAAGAAGACCGGCGCCATGGAAGTGACCAGCAAGGGCGATTTCTTCTTCTACCTGCTGATGAACGTGCCAATGTATGCGGCGCTCGCGGTCCTCGCCTGGAAGCTGGGACCGGCCAACCTGCACATCATCGGCGCAGGCATCACGGACGCCATCTACATCGGCCTGTTCGCGCTCTACCTCTATCAGGCCTCGCACGTGTGGCGCATCAACAAGCACGTTTTTAGCGAGGAGGTCCCGGAGATACACCGTTACAAGTTCAAGCAGGTGGCGATCCTCGATCTGGCCTACTTCGTCACCTTTGGCTCGGAGTTGGCGGTGGTCTCCATGCTGCCCCTGTTCTTCAAGAATACCTTCGACATCAGCCAGGTGGAGGCGGGCCTGCTGGCCTCCGGCTTCGCCTTCATGAACCTGGTGGCGCGGCCCGGCGGCGGCTTCTTCAGCGACCGTTTCGGCCGCAAGAAGTCGCTGACGCTCCTGATCGCCGGTCTCGCCGTGGGCTACTTCGTCCTCGGCAACATCACCTCGGGTTGGCCCATCGCCCTGGCGGTGATCGCTACCATGGCCTGCTCCTTCTTCGTCCAGGCCGGCGAGGGCGCGGTGTTCGCCATCGTACCGCTGGTGAAGCGCCGCATGACCGGGCAGGTAGCCGGCATGGCGGGCGCCTATGGCAACGTGGGCGCCGTGACCTTCCTCACGGTGTTCTCCTTCGTCACGCCGCAGTTCTTCTTCTACACCATTGCGGGGGCGGCTCTGGTGGCGCTGATCGCCGTGCAGTTCCTCGATGAACCCGAAGGCCAGACCGCCGAGGTGCTGGAAGACGGTACGGTGCAGATGATCGACGTAGGCTGACGCCGTAACACAGGGGGTAAGCCAAATAGCGTATGCTTACCCCCTGTGACTGTTTGTTATCGTTCACCCGACGCCCATGACCCCAACCCTACAGATCGACTACGCCTGCCGCACCGAGGCGGGCGACAAGCCGGAGAATGCCGACGCCTCCGGGGCAAAGGTGCCGGAAGGCGAACTGCTGCTGACCAAGGGGGTGGCCGCAGCCATCGCCGACGGCATGAGCGCCAGCGAGGGCGGCCGCGAAGCGGCGGAGATCTGCGTCACCGGCTTCCTCAGCGACTACTTCAGCACCCCCGAGTCCTGGACCGTGCGCACCTCGGGAGCCAAGATCCTCGGCGCCATCAACCGCTGGCTGTTCGGCCAGGGCCAGCGCCGCTACGACACCGCCAAGGGAATGGTCACCACCTTCAGCGCAGCGGTGATCAAATCCACCACCGCGCACATCTTTCACGTCGGCGACAGCCGCATCTACCTGTACCGCGACGGCAGTTTCGAGCAACTCACCCGCGATCACCGGGTGTGGCTTTCGCAGGAGCGTGAATTCCTCGCCCGGGCCATGGGCGCCGACCCCCACGTGGACATCGACTACCGCAAGGTGGCGCTCGAACCAGGCGACCTGCTGCTCTTTTCCACCGACGGCGTCCACGAGTACCTGACCGACACTCAGCTTCAGCGTTTTGTGGAAGAGTTCGGCTACAACCTCCAGCAGGCCGCCAACCGCATCGTCGAGACCGCGTTGAAGAACGGCAGCGGCGACAATGTCACCTGCCAGCTCGTGCGGATCCTCGCCCTGCCCTCCGAAAAGGAGGAGGACATCCTCCTGCGGCTCAGCGAACTGCCCTTCCCGCCCGATCTCCGGCCCGGAATGCGCATCGACGGTTACGAGATCCTGCGCGAACTCCACGCCAGCCGACGCAGCGAGGTGTTCCTCGCCCTCGACACCGAAAGCGGCGACAAGGTGGTCTTGAAGACCCCTTCGGCAAACTACCGCGACGACCCGGAATATCTGGACGCCTTTCTGCATGAGGAATGGGTGGGCCGCCGGGTCCGTAACGCCCATGTGGCGAGGGTGATGGAACCACGGCGGCGACGCTTTCTCTACAACGTCTCGGAATACGTGGAAGGGATGAGCCTGGCCCAGTGGATGCAGGACAACGGCACGGCGACACTGGCCCAGACGCGCGCCTTCGCCGCCCAGATCATCGACGGCCTGCGCGCCCTGCACCGGCTGGAAATGGTGCATCAGGACCTCAAGCCCGACAACATCCTGATCGATAGCCACGGCACCCTGAAGCTGATCGATTTCGGCTCCGCCCGTATCGCCGGCCTCGAGGAGATCGACTCGGACCTCGAACGCGCCACGCCCCAGGGCACGCTCAACTATGCCGCGCCCGAATGCCTGCGTGGCGAGGGCTGCACCCGCCTCTCCGACCTCTATTCCCTGGGTGTCATCGTCTACGAACTGCTGACCGGTCAGCTCCCATATGGCGAAACCGACACCCCCCATCCACAACGCAAGCTGATCTACCGTCCCGCGCGGGGCCACCTGCCCGCGATCCCCCTGTGGGTGGATGGCGCATTGGCCAAGGCGGTGCATCCCGATCCCCGCCGCCGCTACGACCATTTCTCCGAATTTCTCCACGACCTGAGTCACCCCAACACCGGCTTCAAGGAAAAGGACCTGCCCCTCATGGAACGCAATCCCGTCGCCTTCTGGCGGGGACTCGCCGGCCTCCTGTTCCTGGCCAACCTGATCCTGCTCTACCTTCTGGCCCGCTGACCCCTTGAAAACCCCGAACCCGCACCCATCTACACCGGCGAACAGGTTCAACAACAGGATTGCTGGGAGGAAAGACCTATGGCGACCCGTTTCACCAACCCCTTCGATGCCTTGCTCGAATTGCAAAATGCCCTTGAACAGTCCCGTTTCAGCGACTGGCTGGGCCTTTCGACCACCGCTTATGGCGCCTTCCCGCCAGTGAACATCTTCCAGCAGGGCGACGATCTGGTCTTGATCGCCGAGCTGCCGGGCATAAAAAAGGAGGACATGCAGATCACCGTGAAAGGCGATCAGGTCCGCATCGCCGGCAGCAAGAAAGTGGAGTATGACGAAAAGGCGAGCCTGCACCGGCGGGAGCGCGTCGAAGGCGACTTCGACCGGACCTTCACACTGCCGGTGCAGATCAACGCGGATGAGGTCAAGGCCGAATACCGCGACGGCCTGCTCGCCCTCCACCTGCCACGGGCGGAACAGGACAAACCCAGGGCGATCGAGATCGGATGACCACCGGTCGGAACAGGTCCAAACAGACAGACTCCATGCGCCCGGCAAAGGCCGGTGCGAGCATCAAAGAATACGCGAGGTGACAGGCATGACGGAGAGCAAAGCACTCGATACCGTAGAGAAGAAAGAGCTGAAGACCCGGGAGGAGTTGACCACACCCGGACGCTATTTCGTACCGAACACCGATATCTACGAAACCGACAAGGCATTGGTGTTGACGATGGAAATGCCCGGCGTGGAAAAGGACGACCTGGACATCAAGCTGGACAGAAACGTCCTCACGTTGGAAGGACACATCAACTTTTCCAAATATGAGAACATGAAGCCCCTCTATACCGAGTACAATGTAGGTCATTACCGGCGCAGCTTCACCCTTTCCAACGACATCGACCAGGACGGCATCAGCGCCCGCATGGTGGATGGGGTGCTGACGCTGACATTACCCAAGGCCGAGGAGGCCCAGCCCCGCCGGATCGAAGTGGCGAGCTGACGGCCACGGCGCGATCCGGCGATCGCGCCCTCCATACAAGCCTGCCCTCTCCGTGGGGGGCGGGCTTCGTGCGTATGTCAAGGCAACAGGGGGCGCCGCGGCCTCGCGTGGCGAGACCGCACCGAACGGTTGCGCTGGGGCCGATACACCAGGTTGCACCCGTCCCGCCCCGGCCACCTTTTCGCCATGACCGGTTGAACCAACCGTGGCCTTCGAATGTCATAAGAGGCGTTTTTCTTCATCCATGGGGACAACAAGACGAATAATTCGGGAGCAGATAATGATCAAGGTAGAGGGGCTTACCCGCAGTTACGGCGATTTCACCGCCGTGGATCAGGTGTCTTTTCAGATTGGCAAAGGCGAGGTCATCGGGCTCCTCGGCCACAACGGGGCCGGGAAGACCACGATCATGAAGGTGCTGACAGGCTTTCTGGAACCCGATCGGGGCCGCATCGAGATCGATGGTCTCGATATCGCCGAACACCGGACCGAGGTACAGCGCAAGATCGGCTATCTGCCTGAAAATTGCCCCGTCTATCCTGAAATGACGGTGATCGACTATCTCGAATACATCGCCTCGTTGCACGGACTCGACAGCCCGGCACAACAGCAGGCGGTTGCCGAGGCCATCCGTGAAACACGGCTCGAACCCAAGGCCACCCAACTCATCAATACCCTCTCCCGCGGCTACCGCCAGCGCGTCGGCGTAGCCCAAGCGATCCTCCACCGCCCACAGCTCCTCATACTGGATGAGCCCACCAACGGCCTGGACCCTTCCCAGATCCAGCATATGCGAAGCCTGATCAAGACCCAGGCGGAAAATGCCACGGTCCTGATCTCCACTCACGTCCTGCAAGAGGTGCAGGCGGTGTGCGACCGGGCGATCATCATCAATAATGGCCACATCGCCCTGGACGCCAGGCTCGACGAATTGCAATCGAGCCGCCGTCTCATATTGACGGTCAAACCGGCGCAGCGGGTGGAAGATCTGCTGAACGAGGTGGCCGGCGTAAGCGGTGTCACCCGGGCCTCCAGCGACGACGCCCACGCCCACTATTTCGTCGATCTCGACACCCCACCCGAGGAAACCACCCCGCGCGTGGCCCGTCATCTGATCGAGAATGGCGTGGAGCTGATGGCCATCACGCCCGAGCAGCGCGATCTCGAAACCGTCTTCCGCGAAATCAATGAAGGCATCGCCCAGCAGAACCACACGGGGGAGGATACCGATCATGCGTAGTATTCTGCACGTCGCCCGGAAGGAACTGGCCGCGTTTTTCGCCTCGCCGGTCGCCTTTATCTTTCTCGGCGCTTTCCTGCTCGTCACTCTGTTCATCTTCTTCTGGGTGGAGGCCTTCTTCGCCCGCAACATTGCCGATGTCCGCCCCATGTTCGAATGGATGCCGGTATTGATGATCTTCCTCACCGCCGCGCTGACCATGCGCATGTGGAGTGAGGAACGGCGCGCCGGCACCCTGGAACTGCTGATGACCTCGCCCGTCTCTCCGGCCCGGCTGGTACTCGGCAAGTTCCTGGCCTGCCTGGCGCTGGTGGCCATCGCCTTGCTGCTCACCCTGCCCCTGCCGATCACCGTATCCCTGCTGGGTCCGCTCGACTGGGGCCCTGTGCTGGGCGGCTATCTCGCCACCCTGTTCCTGGCCGCCGCCTATATCGCCATCGGCCTGTTCGTCAGCGCCCGCAGTGACAACCAGATCGTGAGCCTCATCGTCACCACCCTGATCTGCGGTCTGTTCTATCTCATCGGCTCGGACACCCTTACCGCACTGCTTGGCAATCGCGGCGCGGAGCTGCTCAAACTGCTGGGCACCGGCTCGCGCTTCGAGTCCATCACCCGGGGCGTCATCGACGCCCGCGATATCTACTACTACCTCAGCATCGTCGGCGTCTTCCTGGTCCTGAACGTCCTCACCCTGGAGCGCGGCCGTTGGAGCCGCAAGTGCGGTCCCGGCCGCCACCGGGTATGGCTGGCCACCGCCGGTCTGCTGATCGCCAACATCGCCGTCGCCAACATCTGGTTGCAACAGGTGGGCTGGGCCCGCGCCGATGTCACTGCCGGCCACATCTACTCCATTTCCAAGGCCACTCGTCATTACCTGGCCCAACTTCAGGAACCGCTGCTCATCCGCGGCTACTTCAGCGCCCAGACTCACCCCCTGTTGGCTCCACTGGTCCCCCAGCTCAAGGACCTGCTCAAGGAGTATGAAGTGGCCGGCAAGGGCCGTGTCCGGGTGGAGTTCATCGATCCGCTGGAAAACCCCGAGCTGGAAAAAGAGGCCGGTGAAAAGTACGGCATCAAACCGGTGGCCTTCCAGACCACCAGCAAATATTCCGCCTCGCTGGTCAACTCCTACTTCGACGTGGTGGTGCAATACGGGGACCAGTACGAAGTCCTCACCTACCGTGATCTCATCGAGGTCAAGGTGGCCAGCGATACGGACATCGAACTGGAAGTAGAGCTGCGCAATCCGGAATACGACATCACCCGGGCGATAAAAAAGGTGCTGTACGCCTATCAGGGTGGCGGGGATCTGTTCTCGCACATCACAAAACCGGTGAAATTCACGGCCTACGTATCACCGGCCGCAAAGCTGCCGAAACCGCTGCAAAAGTTGCGCGAGTCGCTCGGCAAACAGCTCGACAGCATAAAAAAGAAGGCGGGCGACAAATTCAGCTTTGCCTTTGTCGACCCGGATGCGGAGGGTGGCGCAGTGGCCAAGGAGATCGGCGCCAAATACGGCTTCAAACCCATGGCCCTCGGACTGCTCGATCCCAATACCTTCTGGTTCTACATGGTGATGGAAGATGGCAACCAGAGCGTGCAGGTCCCTCTTCCGGAAGACCTTGGCGATGCGAGCCTGAAGCGCGGCATCGACGCCGGCCTCAAGCGCTTCGCCAAGGGGCTGCTGCGCACGGTGGCGCTCGTGCTGCCGAAACACACCCCCATGATGCCTCAGTTCGGCATGATGGGCGGCGGAAAGAACTTCGAGCTGCTCAAGCAGAAGCTGAAGGAGAACGCCAATCTGCTGGAGACCGATCTCGCTTCGGGACAGGTGCCCCCGCAGGCCGATATGCTCATGGTGGTGGCGCCTGACAAACTGAGCGACAAGCAGCTCTTTGCCATCGACCAGTTCCTGATGCAGGGCGGTACGGTGCTGATGGCAGTCTCACCTTTCGATATCAATCTGCAGGGTGCCTTGTCGGCCAGCCGCAGAACGGCCTTCCCGATCGCCGACTGGCTCAAGCACAACGGTCTCGAAGTCCGGGACCGGATGGTGCTCGACCCGCAGAACACGGCGTTTCCTATCCCCATCCAGCGCAACGTGGGCGGTTTTCTGGTCCAGGAAGTGCGGATGGTGGAATACCCCTATTTCATCGATATCCGCAACGACGGAATGAACATGGCCTCGGGCATGTTCGCCGGCCTGCCACAGCTCACCTTCAACTGGGCATCGCCGATCGACGCGGAGGGCGCGAAAAAGGCCCACCTCAAGGTGACGCCCCTGCTCCACAGCAGCACACAGGCATGGACCTCGGACAATCTGAATATTCAGCCCGACTTCGCGAAACACGGCCCTCTTGGTTTTGCGCCGGGAGACGACATCGGCAAGAAACTTCTGGGGGTAGTGGCCGAGGGACGGTTCACCTCCTGGTTCAAGGGCAAGCCTTCGCCGCTGCTCAAGGAAAAACAAGCCGCGAAAGACAAGGAAAAAGATGCCAAGGATAAAAAGGACGACAAGAAAAAGGAGGATCAGAAAAACCCCATGGTCAGCGGCGTGATCGAACAGTCGCCGGAATCGGCCCGCATCATCCTGTTCTCCTCCGACACCTTTCTGGCCGATGAGGTGATCGATCTCGCCACCCAGGCGAATGGCAACCGCTATTTCAATACAGTGCAACTGATGGAAAATGCAGTGGACTGGTCACTGGAGGACCGGGGCCTGCTCGGCATCCGCGCACGCGCCCGTTTCGCCCGCGTCCTTGCGCCCTTGAAACATGGTGAGCAGGTCTTCTGGGAGTACCTAAACTATGGCCTGGCCTTGCTCGGTCTGGTGCTGATCTATCTGCTGCGGAGGCTCTGGATGAAACGACGTGAACGGCACTACGCCGACGTTCTGAAACTGGGGAGGGCATAACGATGAAACGTGGATGGATACCCTTGCTTGGCGCCCTGCTGGTGGCGCAGATCCTGCTGGCCACGGCCCTCTCCATGACGGGTCGGGACTTCGGCGCCTACCATTCCAAGGAAAAACTGCTGGACGTGGACACCTCCAAAATAGACGGTCTCGCCATTTGGGATGGCGAAAAGCACACCATCACGCTGGCGCGAAAGGAGGGCAAATGGGTGCTGCCCGGCAACGACGACTTTCCCGCCGACAGCGACCGGGTGACGGCGTTGGTGGACAAATTGACCGGCTTCACCAAAGGCTGGCCGGTGGCCACCACCAAAGACGCTGCAAAACGGTTCAAGGTGACGGACGCGGGTTTCGAGCGCAAGATCCAGTTGCTGGAGGGCACCAAACCGCTTATCACCCTCTACCTCGGCACATCGCCCGGCTTCCGCAAGATCCACGCGCGAGTGGCGGGCGACGACGACATCTATGCCATCGAGATGGGCACCTATGAGGCGCAGGCCACGGCTGCCTCCTGGGAGGACAAGGACTATCTCAAGTTCACCGGCGACAAGCTCAAGCAGATCGACATCGGCGGCCTGACGCTCCAGTGGGACGGCAAGAAACCCACCCTCGCCGGACTGAAAGACGGTGAAACCCTCAACGAAGCCAAGGCCAAGAATCTGGTGCACACCGTTCTAACCCTGCCTTTCGCTTCGGTTTTGGGCAAGGAGCGACCGAAAGATCTCGCCGGCTCGCCGGAACTCACATTCCAGGTCACCCTGAAATCCGGCGAGGTTCGCCACTATGACATCTTCAAATCAAAGGATGGAAAACGCCATGTGCTGAAGGTCTCCACTGTCCCGTACTACTTCACGGTCAGTGACTTCACCTTCGACGAACTGAAAGGCTATGACCGCAAGAGCCTGGTCAAGGCGGCAAACCCGAAGTCCTCGACAAACGGCGGGAAGAGCGCGTCCACGCAGGGCGCAACGGCATCACAGAAAGCGCCCACGCCGGCCAAGTGACCCTGCGCGACCTGTGGCGCGGCGCCGTTGCGGGTCACTGCCAGTAGGACGGGATGTCTCGCCGATAGCGGCGCATCACCAGGTTGGCCATCAGACCGGTCCATCCGGTCTGATGGGCCGCGCCCAATCCCTGGCCATTTTCGGCATGGAAATACTCGTAGAAGAAGCACAGATCCCTCCAGTGTGGGTCATCCTGGAACGGACTGTCGCCGCGCAACGCGGGAATCTGCCCCTCGGCGTTGCGGCGATAGAGGTCGACCAGGCGCTCTGCCAGTAGCGTAGCCACCTCCTTCAGATTCAGGTCTTTCTCCCCCAGGCTTGGGGCATTCAGGGTGAACCCCGGCCCGAGAAAACGGTGATACTTTTCCAGCGCCTGGATGAGGGAATAGTTGGTGGGCAGCCAGATCGGACCGCGCCAGTTGGAATTACCGCCGAACAACTCAGAGGTGGATTCTCCGGGCACATACTCGATGGACGCCTGGCCAATCCCGGGCAAATAACCCAGATCGTGGTGCCGGGCATGACGGCGGCTGACGCTGCGGATGCCAAAACGCGAAAGAAACTCTTCCTCGTCCAGCAAGCGTTCGAGAATACGCGGCAACATGCGTTCGTCCACCAACGCCAGCAGATGTTCACCGTGGGGATTCTCCCATTCAGGACAGGCGCAGATGCGATTGCCCCGGAACATGCCGCCCCTGTGCCGGCGCAAGAGCCGCCGAAAGCGCGGGACATTCTTCAGCAGCCGCGCGTCGATCAGTTCGCAGGCAAACAGCGGGATCAGACCGACCCAGGAGTAGACATCGATATGATGCCCCTCCCCCTCGGGCGTGGTAATCACGTCCTTGAAGAATCCGGCCTCCTCGTCCCACAGTGACAATCCCTCGCCTCCGTCTCCGGCAATCGCGTCGGCCACGGCGAGGAACTGTTCATAGCACTGGATGGCAATGTCTTCGTATTCGGGGTGTTCGGTGGCAATCTCCAGCGCCATGGCGGTCATGTTGACGGCGAACATGGCCATCCAGCCGGTGGCATCCGCCTGACGCAGATGATAGCCAGGGGCAAGAGAGCGGGAACGGTCATAGACCGAGATGTTGTCGAGACCGAGAAAACCGCCCTCGAACAGGTTGAGGCCTTCCTTGTCCTTGCGGTTGATCCACCAGGCATAGTTGAGCAACAGTTTGTGGAACACCCTTTGCAAAAAGGCGAGATCACCTGCCCCCCGCTGGATGCGTTCACCCCGGAACACCTTCAGCGCGCCCATGGCATGCACCGGTGGATTGGCGTCGCCGAAGGCCCATTCGTAGGCCGGAATCTGCCCGCTCGGGTGGAGGTAACGTTCACTCACCATCAGTTCCACCTGCGCCTTGGCGAAGTCCACGTCGATCAGCGCCAGCACCGCGCAATGGTAGGCAAGATCCCAGGCGGCAAACCAAGGATACTCCCAGGTATCCGGCATGGAGATGATGTCCGCAGCGCGCAGATGCCGCCAACGCCGATTGCGCCCCTGCTTCCGAGCCTCGGGCGGTGGTGTGAGGTCACCCTGCAGCCAACGCTGGACATCGTAGTGATAGAACTGCTGATTCCAGATCATGCCGGCCAGCGCCTGCCGCATGATACGATGGTCCTCCGGGCTGGCATCGGGCAACAGGTCGTCGTAGAAGACATCGGCCTCGCCCCGGCGGAGACTCATGATGCGCTGGTGATCCTCGAACGGGTCTTCCAGTGGTTCGGCGCTGAGGACGAACTCGCACTGGCTGCCTTGCCCTCCCGGCGCGTCGATCCGCAGCCAGGCCGCGCATTTGGTACCGACGCGCTCAGGGTTCACCGCGCCGCTCTCGCCTTCGACCAAAAGACGGTGAAAGGCGTCCTTGGTATACGGGGTGAGATTCGGCTCTCCCCACAGCCGTTCCTGGTTGGTCTCGTTCTCGGTAAACAGCAACGTGGCCTTGCGATCGCCGTAGAGACGCCACTCGCCCAGCGTGGGGTGCGTGGCCCGCACGGACCAGGCACCATGCGGCGATGTCTGACCCACCGACAAACGGGGCCGATCGCTCTGTATCTCCCAGGTCCAGGTATTGCGAAACCAGAGGGTCGGCAGCAGGTGCAAGGTGGCGCGCTCGGGGCCGCGGTTGGTGACCCGGATGCGAATGTGGATCCTCGTCGGAGAGGCCTTTGCGTAGAATACCTCCACATCCCAATAACGCCGTTCATCGAACACGCCGGTATCCAGCAGATTGTAGGCGGGTTGGTCACGCCCCCGACTCTGGTTGACCGCCACCAAGTCCTCATAGGGATAGGCCGCCTGGGGATATTTGTAGAGATAACGCAGCCAGCTGTGGCTGGGCGTGGCATCGCGGTAGAAGTAATATTCCTTGACGTCCTCGCCGTGATTCCCCTGGGTGCCCGTCACGCCAAAGGCGCGTTCCTTGAGCATGCGGTCACGGCCGTTCCACACCGCCAGCGCAAAACAGAGCCGCTGTTCCTGGTCGCAGATGCCGCCGAGACCGTCCTCGCTCCAGCGATAGGCGCGGGCGCGGGCCTGTTCGTGATCGAAGTATTCCCACGCCGTGCCATCGGCGCTGTAGTCCTCCCGCACCGTACCCCAGGCACGCTCCGCCAGGTAGGGCCCCCACAGCCGCCAATCGGCGCGGCCCCGGCGCTGCTCTTCGAGACGTCGGCTCTCGGCGTTTTCAGGGCCGAATTCGGACATGGACGGTGATGTCACGGTTCAGCACTTCCGCCAGCTGCGGCCCTCGTCATGCATCAGGGCATCGGCCTCGGGCGGACCCCAGGTGCCAGCGGGGTAGTTGCCGAAGTCGCGCGGCGGCAAGGCACTCCAGACATCCAGGATCGGCTCCACCAACGCCCAGCCCGCCTCGATGGTATCGGCGCGCTTGAACAGAGTGGGATCGCCACAAAGGGCGTCATAGATCAGGGTCTCGTAGCCCGTGGTGGGGGCCTGGCCAAAGTAGTCCGCATAACTGAAGTCCATCTGTACCGGACTGAGCTGGGGCACGGGGCTGGGCACTTTGGTGTTGAAGCACATGCCGATCCCCTCGTTGGGCTGGATTCGAAGGATCAGCACGTTGGGCGGTATGTTCTCGCGTTTGACGAAGGAGTCCTTGAACAGCATGTTGGGGGCGTGTTTGAACTGGATGGCGATCTCGGTATATCTCACCGGCATGCGTTTTCCCGTGCGCAGATAGAAGGGCACCCCGGCCCAACGCCAGGAATCGATCATCAGCTTGAGGGCGACGAAGGTCTCGGTGGGTGACTCGGGATCGACACCGGGCTCGCTGCGGTAGGCCGGGACGTGGGTGCCGTCCGCCGTCCGGCCGGCCGCATACTGGCCGCGTACCACCTGGGTCAGGACCTGCTGCGGTTCGATAGGCTGGACGATGCGCAGAATCTTGGCCTGTTCATCCCGCACCGCCTCGCCGTCGAGCGCGTTGGCCGGCTCCATCGCCACCACCGACATGAGCGCCAACAGGTGATTGGGCAGCATGTCCCGCAGGGCGCCGGCACGGTCGTAGTAGCCAGCCCGGTTCTCCACCCCCACCGTCTCCGCCACGGTGATCTGCACGTGGTCGATGTAGCGGTAGTTCCAGATCGGCTCCACAGTGCTGTTGGCCAGACGATACATGAGGATGTTCTGCACCGTCTCCTTGCCGAGGTAGTGGTCGATGCGGTAGATCTGCCGCTCCTCAAAGGCATCGTGCAGGGTGTTGTTCAACACCCTGGCGGATTGCAGGTCCTGGCCGAAGGGCTTTTCCACCACGATGCGCCGCCAGTGGCCTTCCGTTTCGGCGGTCAGGCCCGCGCGGTGCAGGCGGCTGGCGATCTCACCGAAGAAGCGGGGTGGCGTGGCCATGTAGTAGAGGTGATTGTCGGGGATGTCCCGTTGTCTCCCGATCTCCTCCAGCCGCCGGGCCAGCCGGGTAAAGGCGTCGTCCTCCAGAAAATCGCCCTCAAGATAGAAGATACGCTGGCGCATATGCGCCCACAGATCGGGGGAGAAGTCCTCGCCGATGAAGGCCGGCAGCGCGTCGTCGAGACGTGCGCGAAAACTGTCGTCGTTGCCTTCGACGTGGTCCACGCCAATGATGGCAAAACGGTCGGAGAGAAGGCCATCACGGGTCAGATAGTAGAGGGCCGGGATCAGCTTGCGCCGGGTGAGGTCGCCACCGGCGCCGAAAATCACCATCAAGCCGGGTGGCGCGGGTTCTGCCGGAGGGGTCTCGATCGGCTCGTTCATGAGGCGTTCTTCTCGTGGTGGCCGCCAAACTCGAAGCGCATGGCGGAGAGGATCTTGTTGGCGAACTGTGCGCTGCCTTGAGAGGTGAAGCGGTCATACAGGGCGCTGCTCAACACGTGCACCGGCACCCCGGCCTCGATGGCGGCGATGTTGGTCCAGCGCCCCTCGCCGGAATCGGAGACCCGGCCGGAGAATGCATCCAGTTCAGGGCTCTTGTTCAGGGCGTTGGCGGTCAGGTCCAGCAACCAGGAGCCGATCACGCTCCCCCGCCGCCACACTTCGGCTACCTCGGCGATATCGATGTCATACTGGAAATCCTCGGGGTGGCGCAGCGGCGCCGTCTCCGCGTCCTTGTCATGGGAGGCCTTGCCCACGTTGGCGTGCTTGAGCAGGTTGAGACCCTCGGCGTAGGCGGCCATCAAGGCGTACTCGATGCCGTTGTGGACCATCTTCACGAAATGGCCTGCGCCAGCCGGTCCACAGTGCAAGTAGCCCTGCTCGGCAGGGGTGGGTTCGCCCTTGCGGCCTGCGGTGCGGGGAAGGTCGCCCAGGCCGGGGGCAAGCGCCGAGAAGACGGGCTCCAGGCGTTGGACCGCCGCGTCTTCACCGCCGATCATAAGACAGTAGCCCCGCTCCAGCCCCCAGACGCCGCCGCTGGTGCCCACATCGAGGTAGTGGATGCCACGGCCGGCGAGCCGTTTGGCGCGGGCGATATCGTCCTTGTAATAGGAGTTGCCGCCATCGATGAGGGTGTCGCCGGCCGCCAGCAGTGGCGCAAGGTCATCGATCAGGCCATCCACGTAGGCGGCGGGGATCATCATCCAGATATGGCGTGGCGTATCGAGCTTGGCGATCATGTCGGCCAGATCGCCCGCGCCCACGGCGCCCTCCCCCTCCAGCGCGGCGATGTTCTCCGGGTGGTGGTCGTGGACCACGCAGTGTTGTCCCGCCGCCATCAGGCGGCGCGCCATGTTGGCGCCCATTCGGCCCAGGCCGATGATTCCCAGTTGCATTGTGGACTCCTATGTGTTGGTTGAGGCATACAGGGCCGGGCCGAATAGCGCGGTCCTGTCGTTGAGGATAATGCGCACCGGCATCTGTTCCAGGAGGGGCTGCATCCTGCCCTTGGCGAGAAAAGCGTTCATGAAGGCGCCGTTCTTCAACCCGTCGAGGATCTTGGGGGCGATGCCGCCGCCGATGTAGAGACCGCCGGTGGCCATCTGCTTGAGCGCCAGGTTGCCGGCCTCGACCCCGTAGAGATGGATAAACAGCTCCAACGCCTCTTCGCAGACCGCATCCCGCCCCGCCTGAGCGGCCCGGGAGATGGCGGCGGCGGGATCGCCCTCACGCATCGCCTCCGCCAGCCAGTCGGGCGCCTGGCAGTGGGCGGTGTGGCGCAGAAAGTCGTGGATATTCACCAGGCCGGGGCCGGAGACCACGCGCTCCCAACTCACATGCCGGTGACGCTGTTTAAGGAAGCGCAGCAGTTCGATCTCCTGGTCGCTGTTGGGACTGAAATCGGCGTGCCCCCCTTCGCTTGCAAAGGGACGGTGACGGACACCGTCGAAATACATGCCGGCCTCGCCCAGGCCGGTGCCGGCAGCGATGATGGCGGCGTTACCACGGGGGTTGGCGCGGCCGGCATGCAGCTCGAAGATGTCGCCGTCGCCCAGGGTGGGGATGCCCCAGGCGTTGGCCTCCAGATCATTGAGCAGGAACACCCGGCCGATGGGAAAGCGCGCCTCCAGCTCCGCGGCGTCGATGTGCCAGGGCAGATTGGTGGCCTGCGCCACGTTGTCCCGCACCGGACCGGCGATGCCGAAGCAGGCGGCGGCGACGGGATGGGCGTGGCGGCCGATGAACGCCTGCACGATCGCCCGCAACGAAGCATGATCTTGGCTGGCGTAGGTCTCCTCGGCGACGGTCTGGAGCCGGGTACCATCCACATCGATGATCGCCAGGCGAGTCTTGGTGCCGCCGATGTCACCGGCGAGAACCCGAATGGGGGATGGACGGTTCATGTTTTCTCCCTGCAGATCGTCCTGCATGTCGTATCGGCTGTCCGGGTCAGCCGCCACCAGACCTGGAGCGGCATCGCGACCGACCAGGCCTGCGACGGGGCGCCGCGCGGGCGGTGAGGCGCATCGCCGTCAAAGATCTCGCTGACGCTGCCGAGCCCCGCTTCGGACAGGTGGCCTTGCAGCGGTTCGAGCCGCCGCAGCGCCGCCTCCGCATCGCCGTCGATCCGGTGACGGGCCAGAATGTAGTGGCCGAGCAACCAGGGCCAGACGGTGCCCTGATGATAGGCGCCGTCCCGCTCGCGGACATTGCCCTCGTACCGACCCCGGTAGGCCGGATCTTCCGGCGACAGCGTGCGCAACCCCCACGCGCACTCCAGGTGCCGGGCGCAGGTGTCCACCACGGCCCGCCGGGCGTCATCGTCCAGCGGAGAATGGCACAGGCTCACCGCGAATATCTGGTTCGGCCGGATACTGGCATCATCCCCGTCCGGCCCGTCCAACACGTCGTAGAGTCCGAGGCCATCCGCACGGATGAACCGCTTGAACCCGTCGAGGACCCGGTGGGCAAGACCCTGGTAGGGTTCGCCGGTCTGGCTGAAGCGGGTGGCGAAGCAGGCCATTGTCGAGAGCGCATTGTACCAGAGCGCGTTGATCTCAACCGGTTTGCCGATGCGTGGGGTGATCACCTCGCTCCCAACCTTCGCATCCATCCAGGTTAGTTGCACGCCATGTTCGCCGGCCCGTATCAACCCGTCCTGTGGGTCCATCCGGATACCATGGCGGGCGCCCTTCCGGTAATGTTCGATGATCTGCTCCAGAAAAGGAAAGACCCGGCGCAGGAGAGCGGGGTCCCGCATCCACTCCAGGTATTCCCGCCAGGCCTCGATGTACCAGAGCGCTGCATCCACGCTGTTGTATTCGGGGGGCTCGCCGCTGTCCGGAAAGCAGTTCGGCACCATCCCCCGGTCGATGAAATCGAGATAGCGCATCAGGATGGCGCGGGCAATCCGGGGCCGGCCGGTGGCGAGGGTCAGTCCGGGCAGGGCGATGAAGGTATCACGCCCCCAGTCGCCGAACCATGGATACCCGGCGAGCACCGTCTTGCCTCCGGGTCGGTCCGCGGAAGGCCGCTCGACGACAAAGCTGTCCGCCGCCAGCGCCAGTTGGCGGATCCACGGGGGCGCCTGTGGGGAAAGATCGGCCAGCACTTCCCTGTCGTGTTGCCGGAAGGCATTGATCGAGGCCCCCAGATCGGGCGCCTCCAACGGTGAGGGCGCAAATGCCAGCCCGCTCCAGACCCCCGTCTCCAGGGCCAGGTCGGCAACACCGACCATCAGGTGATTATCGAGGGCCTCAAGCCCCCGCGCCGCCTCCGCCGGGTAGAAGAAATTCTCGATCCAGATCTCTGCCGGCTCGATCCCGCCGCCGACGGGACAGACATAGAGGCGGGTTCTGTCGAATGCCACAGTGAGCCGCCCGTTTTGGTGGCGGATCTTCGGGCGCAACGAAAATGCCTCGGTGTGCTGGTGATGCTCCCGGTCGTCGGCCAGGATGTTGACCCTGAGTCGCGGCGTATCCACGCCCGCCGGCGCATCGATCAACCGCCAGGCGGTATAGGCCACATCCCGGCCCTGTTCCAGCCAGATGCGTGACTCGATGAGAAAGCCCTCGACCTCGTAGCGCCACACCGGCATCCGCCCATCCAAATGGAACCCCACCAGGTGCCGGTACCCCTGCGGTTCGACCGCCCCGCCCCGCCAATGATGGGTGTGCAGGGGCCACTCCCGGTCCCCCAGAACGAGGATGGCATCCGCGCTGGCGACGAACAGATGGCGATCCAGTGGGGGATTCAGCGGGACGAAGAGCAGGCCGTGATAGCGTCGGCTGCGGACGCCCGCCACGGTCCCGCCGGCATATCCACCCCGCCCGTTCCCCAACCACCATTCGCGCTGCGCTGCGTCCTCCAGATTGCGGCAGACCAAGGCATCCAGACGGATACCCTGTGGAAGCTGGAACCGGTTTTCACTGTTCTCCATACCCTGAACGGCCTGCCTGCCCCTCGA
>JALSTP010000003.1 GCA_026983675.1 Sedimenticola sp. | reverse complement strand
GTGCTGAGGATGAGTGTCCGGCCCCAGTTAGACCGCCGGGTTCTCGAAAACGTGGACGTTTGAAACGCAGCAAGGCCAGAAATTTGCTGGAAAGGCTCATCGACTATGAGGACGATGTGCTGCGCTTCATGGAACATCCGCTGGTGCCGTTCACCAATAATCTGGCGGAGCGTGATGTGCGCATGACGAAAGTGCAGCAAAAAATCTCGGGCTGCTTCAGGAGTATGGACGGCGCGTTGATGTTTTGTCGTATTCGGGGCTATTTATCAACTTGCCGAAAACAAGGACTGAGTGCATCCGATGCGTTGGTGTTGGTTTTTGCGGGAAAGTTGCCTGATTTTGCTCAAATGGGCTGAGTAGTTACACAGAAGAAATCATTGAACACCCTGAGCGTTTCCCACTGAAATGGCAAAACACATAACAAGGCGCTCGTGCGGACGCAGCCGAGGGTCACTCCACCCGGGCCTTGCCGATGCCGCGCGGGTCGCTGGCGGCCTTGACCATTCCGGTCTTTTTGTTCCAGTAGACCGCCTGCATGTTACCGAAAGGGCGCGCCAGCCGCTTCAGTCGGTGGTCGCGCTGTTTCAACCCGTCGGCCTCTTCTGCATTCAGCGCTTCCGGTTCGTACTGGATCACGTCGGGGAGGTACTGGTGATGAATACGGGGGCGGCGCACCCACGCCTCCGGTCCTTCTCCTTCGGCCATGGCGAGGATCGCCTGCAGCACCATGGTGATGATGCGGCTGCCGCCGGGGGTGCCGAGGATGGCGACGCCTTCTGGCGTCTCGACGAAGGTGGGGGTCATGCTGGAGAGCATGCGCTTGCCGGGGGCAATGGCATTGGCCTCGCCGCCCACCAGACCGTAGACGTTGGGGGCGCCGGGGCGGGCCGAGAAGTCGTCCATCTCGTCGTTGAGGAGCAGCCCCGTGCCTTCGGCAACGAAGCCGGCGCCGAAGGGGTAGTTGATGCTGAGGGTGGCAGCGACGCGGTTGCCTTCGCGGTCGAGGATGGAGAAGTGGGTGGTATGGTGGCCCTCCTGTTGCCCGATGCCGCCGAACCAGGCGCTGGGGGTCGCCTTGTCCATGCGGATATCCCGGGCCAGGCCGGCGGCGTAGAAGGGGTGGATCAGCATCTCCACCGGCATCCGCACCCGGTCGGGGTCACCCAGGTATTCCGCCCGGTCGCGGTAGGCGCGGCGCATGGCTTCCACCATCAGGTGAAGTCGGTCGATGCGGGGGAGGGCCGCGAGGTCGTAGCGGGCGAGGATGTTGAGCATGGTGGTCAGGACCACCCCGCCGGAGGAGGGTGGCGAGGCGCTGGTGATGCGCATTCCCCGATACACGCCGCGGATGGGGACGCGTTCGACGATGGCATACTGCGCCAGATCTTCTGGCTGCCAGATGCCGCCTGCTGCCCGCACCGATGCCACCAGCCGCCGCGCCACGGGTCCGGTATAGAATCCCGCCCGGCCCTTCTCCGCCAGGGCCTGGAGGGTGCGGGCCAGCGCCGGTTGACGGATCAGAGTCCCCAGCGGGGGTGCCTCGCCCTGTTTCAGGAAGATTTGCGTGGCGGCGGGTGAGGCGCGCAATGCCGACTGGCGCCATTGCGCCATGCGCCGGTAGTGTGCATCGACGGGGAAGCCCGTGCGCGCGATGTCGATGGCGCGCTGGAGATCCTGCTTCAGGGACAGACGGCCGTAGTGGCTGGCGATGTGGTCGAGCGCCGCTGGTTCGCCGGGGATACCCGCGGCGAGTGGACCGTCGATGGAGAGGCGGGGCACGACCTCTCCCTTGTCGTCCAGATACATATCCCGATGCGCGGCGAGCGGCGCCCGTTCACGGCCGTCCACCATCACGTCGCGCCCGTCGCGGGCGCGGTGGAGCAACCAGAAACCGCCGCCCCCCAGGCCGGAGCTGTAGGGCTCCACCACGGCGAGCACGGCGCTCACCGCCACTGCGGCATCGAAGGCGTTACCTCCCTCGGCGAGGATCGCCATCCCCGCATCCGTGGCCAGGGGATGGGCGCTGGCGACGGCTGCCCGGGGCGGCCCTCCCGCCGTGGCAGTCAGGGTGACCCACGCCAATGCCCCTGCCGCCAGGAAACGAAAAAGGCCCCACGAAGGAGCCTTTCCCGCGCCACGATGCGAAGGCATCACGTCATCCCTCACCGCCCGTAATCTTCTGGTACTTGGCGTATAGCTCTTCGTAGGTCTCTTCGTGCTCCGGATCCTTGATGATGCAATCCACCGGGCACACCTCCACGCACTGGGAGGTCTCGTAGTGACCCACACACTCGGTGCAGAGATCGGGATCGATCTCGTAGATCTCGTCCCCCTGACTGATTGCGCCGTTGGGACATTCGGGTTCGCACACATCGCAGTTGATGCATTCGTCGGTAATCAATAACGCCATGCCGTCGATCTCCTAAAACTCGTTAACGCGGTTTGAATACTACCCGAAGCACCGGCGCAATGCAGCTTCCACTTCGGGATGTACGAATTCTGAAACATCTCCCCCCAATGATGCAATTTCCCTCACCAATCCGGAGGATATAAAGGCGAACTGCTCCGCCGGGGTGAGGAATGCCGTCTCCACATCCGGCGCCAGGCGGCGGTTCATTCCAGCCAACTGGAATTCATACTCAAAGTCGGAGACGGCGCGCAGGCCGCGCAGGATCACATCGGCCCCCTCTCGATGCACGAAGTCCACCAACAGGCAGTCGAAGTCCCGCACTTCCACCCGCGGGATCCCGGCGCTGACCCGCTTCAGAAGTTCCACCCGCTCGCCCAGATCGAAGGCGGGCTGCTTGCCCGGGTTGGCCGCCACCGCCACGATCACCTTGTCGAACAACCGCACGGCGCGCGCGATCAGATCGGCGTGGCCGTTGGTGACCGGATCGAAAGTGCCCGGATAGACCGCAATCGTCATGCTGAACCCCCTGTGGAACCTCCGGCAATCGTAGCAGACAAGCCGCGGATTGCACCATCAATCGCCCCGCCCCGCGAGGAGGTAGCCCACCCGCCCCGTGTGTTTCTGTTTGAGGATCTCCCAGTTTGCGGGCAGTGCCGGAGGATCGCCGGCGGGGTATTCGAGATAGATGCGGGCGTCCCGTTCCAGCCAGCCACGGCCCTCCAGCAGGCGGCACGCCACAGCCTGGAGGGCGGCATCGAAAGGTGGATCGATGAAGGCGATGTGGAAGGATTCAGCCGCTGGCCGGTCGAGCCACGGCAGGGCGTCGGCCTGTTCGATCCGCACGTCAGCAAGGCCGAGCCGGGCGGCGTTGACCCGCAGCTGCCGGCATGTCCCGGGGGCACGGTCCAGCATCACTACCTGTCCCGCTCCACGCGAGGCCGCCTCGAAGCCCAGGGCGCCGCTGCCGGCGAAGAGGTCGAGGCAGCGGCTGCCAGCGATTCTCGGGGCGAGCCAGTTGAAAAGGGTCTCGCGGATGCGGTCGCCGGTCGGGCGCAGCCCCGGCGCATCGCCGAACTCGATCTGGCGGCCGCGCAGCCGCCCGCCGATGACCCGGACCCTGCCGCCTGCGCCGCGACGCGCCATCCGCCCCTTCGGTCAGCCCCGCGGCGCCACCGAGGGCGGCATCTTCTTTGTGTCCGGCGGTGCAGAGGCTTCCGGCCCGACGATCACGGTGACGAAGCGGTCCGGGTGCAGATGGCGCCGGAAGGCGTCGCGGATCTGCTCTTTGGTCACTGCCTCGACACGTCCGGTGAAACGGTCGAGGTAGTCGAGCGGCAGGCCGTAGAAACCGATCATCGCCAGGTACTCCACGATCTTCTTGTTGCTGGAGATGCGCAGCGGAAAGCCGCCGGTGATATTCTGCTTGGCCGCTTCCAACTGCTTGTCGGTGGGGCCCTCCTGCACGAAGCGATGGATGGTCTCCATCATCACCTTCAGGGCCTCGTCGGCCTGGCTGTTCTTGGTCTGCAGGCCGGCGAGAAAGGGGCCGGGCTTGCGCATCAGCAGGAAGTAGCTGGAGACGCTGTAGGAAAGCCCGCGCTTTTCGCGCACCTCCTCGCTGAGCAGCGACACCAGCCCGCTGCCGCCGAGGATGTGGTTACCCACGAAGAGCGGGAAGTAGTCGGGGTCGCCCCGGCGGATGCCGGGCTGGCCAGCGTAGATGTGGGTCTGGCTGGAGGGAAAGGCGATGCGCCGGGTGCGCGCTTTCTCCAGCGGCTTCACGTCGGGCAACGCGGGCGCATGCTCGCCCGCCGGCAGGGCGCCCACCAGCCGCTCGGCCAGCTTTTCCGCCGCCGGCCGGTCGAGCGCGCCGACGATGGCCACCACGGCGTTTTTCGCCACATAGTAGCGTTTGTAGTACGCCACCACCTCCTCGCGGGTCAAGGCCTGCACAGAGGCGACGGTGCCCTCCGGGTCGGTGGCATAGGGGTGGTCGCCGTAGACCTCGCGGAAGAAGGCCTTTCTACCCACGCTGCCGGGGTTCTGCTCACTCTGGCGAAGGCCCACCAGGGTGGCCTGGCGAAGCCGTTCCAGGGCGCCGGCGGGAAAGGTGGGCTTGGTCAGGATGGCGGACAGGGTCTCCAGCGCCGTGTCCAGCGCCTTGGGTTCGGTAAGGCTGCGCACCGACATCCACGCCATGTCACGCAATGATCCGCTGCCCAATTCGGCGCCCACCTCGTCCAGCCGCTCGGCGATCTGGTCGGCGTCCCACGCGCCCGCCCCTTCGCTGAGCAGGGCGTTGGTGAGGGATGCCAGCCCGGGCGTGCCGTCATCGCGGGCGCTGCCGGCGTCGAACACCACCCGCAGGTCCACCATCGGCAGTTCCGGAGCCGCCACGAACAGGACCTGCGCCCCATTGCCGGTGGTCCAGGACTGGATCTTCGGCCCGGCCTGGGCCACTGTCGCCAGCGCCAGCGCGGCGCCCGCAAGCAGCAGGGTTGCGAGCCGTCGTGACATGTTTTTCCGGTATTTCCTAGCGTACATCATGGGGAACTCCTCCGGCGCGACGGCGCGCCATGGCCTCTTCGTCCATCGGCTGCGGCGCCAGCACCGCCACCGACAGGTTGTCGTCGGTCAGGTATTTCTTCGCCACCGCCTGGACCTGCTCCGCAGTCACCGCCTTCAGCCGATCCACATACTGGTCGGCCAGCCGCCAGTCGAGCCCGATGGACTCCAGGATTCCGATCAACATCGCCTGGTAGAAAGGCGAGTCCTTTTCATAGACCTTGGAGGCGATCACTTGGTTACGCACACGCGCCAGCTCTGCCTCGGTCACGGGTTCCTTGCGCAGCCGCTCCACCTCTTCCCGCAGGGCCTTCTCCACGTCGGCGATGGTATAGGTGGGGGTTGGCACGCCGTCCAACATCAACATGCCGGGCAGACGCTGGAAGATGCTGTATTCGGCGCTGGCCGACGCGGCGATCCGCTTGTTGCGGATCAGGTCGCGGCTGAGACGCGCACTGCTGCCGCCATCGAGGATGTAAGACAGCATATCCAGGGCGTAGGGTTCCCACTCCGCGCCGGCCTTGCCCACGACCGGCACTTTGTAGCCCATGATCAGATAGGGCTCGCGCGCCGGCGCCTTGACCACAATGCGCTTCTCACCACGCTGCTTCGGCTCGGCGCGCGGTTTGGGCGGCTCGATGGTCTCCGGCTTCAGCGGGCCGAAGTGTTTCTTCGCCAGGGCAAACACCGCCTGCGGGTCCACGTCACCCACCACCACCAGGGTGGCGTTGTTGGGGGCATACCAGCGCTTGTACCAGGCGCGCAGGTCCTCCACCTTGAGGTGATTCAGATCCGACATCCAGCCGATCACCGGGATGCGGTAGGGCGACTCCTCGTAGGCGGTGAGCAGAAATTTCTCGCTGGTG
>JALSTP010000002.1 GCA_026983675.1 Sedimenticola sp. | reverse complement strand
TTGGGCCTGAATGCTGAAGACCACCACATCGGTGGTGATCGCTGGGTGTGGGTAAGGGTAGCAGTATGAACGGCTCATCGGGGTTGTTGGAGGATCTCGGCTATTAAGTGTTTATCATACACGAAATAATAGTGTATGAAATACACAAAATAAACCCCCTGATCGAGGGGGTATTTTGGCCAATAGGGGGCCGGTACCGGTCAAGTCGTGCTTCATCTGGTCGATACATAGGAAGCATAAGCGTATTACCAAAGAGATGACGATGGCAGCAACCAAAAGTGAAGTCATAAAGATCAAGCACCTGCCGCCCCTTTCGGCAACGGCCACGCGGTTGCTCGAACTGGTAGGGGACCCCAATGTGGAAATCGATGACCTGACCCAGATCATCGATCGGGATCCGGCCCTTTCGGCGCGCATTCTGGGCCTCGCCAACTCCGCCTACTTTGCCCAGTCGAGGCCGATCCATCGCGTCCGAGATGCCATCATCCGGGTGCTGGGGCTGAATATGGTCAAGAGTCTGGCGCTGAGCATCGCCATGTGCGGTGCATTCGACACCCGCAAGTGTAAGGGCTTCAACCTCGAAGAATACTGGTGTGCGGCATTGGGGAGCGCGGCCATGAGTCAGGCCGTGGCGACGCAGACTCATGCGGATCAGGCGCTGCTTTCGGACAGCGTCTATCTGTGCGGGATGATGTGGAATCTCGGTGCGTTGGTATTGGCGCATCTCTACCCCGAGGGGATGTCCCAAGTCTACGCGACGCTGGCGGAGGAGCCGGAGGCTAATGCACGGGCGCTGGAACGCCAGTACATTGGGTTCGACAGCCAGCAGGCCGGGGCTTGGGTGGCGCAGCGTTGGCATATGCCGGAGGCCGTGGTGACCGCCATCGTCCATCAGGGAGATGTGAATTACCAAGGGGCCCACGAAGGCGAGGTACTCATCACCGGCGCAGTGGCCCAGTGGATATCCGGCTACCTTGCCGGGGACGAGGCATTGCTTTCGGAAGCGGATCCGCTCGTCACGCGTATGGAGATCGGGCGGGACGCGTTGCGGGCACTCGATACGCGTTTCCGTGAGCAGTGCGAGGAGTTACGCGCTACAGCCCGTTTGTTGGTGTAACCCGGCGAGGGTCTGCGACGATGGACAAGATGAAGCATCTGGCGGCTTGTCAGACATCGAGTGAGATGCGGGAGCGCCTGTTCGCGCTGCTGGATGCCCTTTCCGCAATCCGTCTGCTGGCAGACAGTGATCTCCAGTATCATACCGAAGAGCAACTGGTCTCTTACGCCGTGGATGTGTTGATGAAGCATGCGGACCTGGAACAGTGTTCTGTGTTCATCGCCGAGGGGTCGATCCTGAGATGCATCCGGACCCTCAGTGCAAACGACGATGATCTCTTCACGCCCATGGAGGCCGCCGACAAGGAACGGTTGCCCGCCATCCCCGATTTCGTTTCCGGAGAGGGCATCATCGGGCGGGTGTTCGAGAGCGGCAGGTTGGAATATTGCCGTAACTGCCTGAATGACGAGCGCTATGATCCCTTCCGGGATATCATCCTGGGCTTCGATGCCGGCTCCATGCTCGTGGTGCCCATCGCATCCGGGCGGGAGACGATGGGCGTGCTCTATGTGGCGCATCTGCTGCCGGAATATTTCGAACCCTGGCATCAGCAGATGTTGACCCTCTTTTGCACCCTCTTGGGTCAGATGCTGCGCGGCCATCGTTTGCTGAACGATCTGGAGACGGAAGTGAGAAATCGTACTGTCGAGCTGGAGAAGGCGCTGGAAGACAGCAGGAAGCTGGCGCGGCGATACAAAGAGTTGGCCAGCGTGGATGAACTCACCGGTCTCAGGAACCGGCGATATTTCTTTGAAGAGGGGGCGGCCGTACTGGCCCGCGCGCAACGTAACCCCGAAAACTTCTCCTTGCTGTTGATCGACATCGACAATTTCAAGCACATCAATGATACGCTTGGTCATCAGCAGGGCGATGCGGTATTGAGCCAGTTGGCCCAGCTTCTAAAGGCCGAGGGACGCATCGGGGATATCGTGGCCCGTGTGGGCGGCGAAGAGTTCTGTATTCTCCTTCCAGCCACCGATCGCGAAGGCGCCGACCAGGTGGCGCAGCGCATCCAGGAGGCGGTGGCCGCGCTGAAGATTGACTTCGACAGCCCCGATCCGGGGCTTACCGTCAGCATCGGCATGGCGACATGGAGCGAGATTCCGCCTGGGGATCCGGTCAGGATTCTGGATGGGTTCTATCTGCAGGCGGATATCGCCATGTACGCCTGCAAGCGCGCCGGCCACAACCGCCGCATGTTCTACAGCGAAGAACTTTCCCGGCAGTCCGCCTGATACGCCCTACAGGGATGTCCCTGCTCGAGAAGGCCCAAGAGGGGGCTTCTCAACGCCCCGCTAATCCAGCGTCTCTCTTGCTGTTGCAGGCACATCTTCCTTCGCTGAAGACGCCGTGGACTGTGCCGCGATCGGCGTATCCCCGGACGGATTCGTAAAACGGTCGTTCAAGGATTGCACGTAACTGTCGGTATCCTGTATCACCTTCCTGATGCGTTTGCGCGAACCTCGTCCCCAGCCTGCAGGTTTGCCCGAGAAAATACTGCGCCAAAACCGGGTGCTGTGATGAAAGGCGTTGATCAGGTTGCCGCGCAGATCCAGGGTGTCTGCCTGTTTCCGCAGCCAGCGGTTGAGACTGCGCGCCGCCAAGTGCCGGATGCCGTAGTGGATGGCGAGGAGGATGAGGAAGCCGATGACGACGATGGCAAACAGGATCGCATGGCCGTTCGATCCCTCCCCGAGCCAGGGCGGAGAGAATCGCAGACCGTCCCAATAACCTGCCTCGATGGTCAGGCCGAGCACCAGGGCGGCTACAAGGGAAAATACGATGGCGTCCCACCAGATGACCCTGCGCTTCCACTTCTGGAGCGCCTCGGTGAGCAGCGGTACGGCCTTTTCTTCGATGTCTTGGGCTGTCTTTTCCAGCGCGCCGACGATGCGATAGGCGCGTTCCACCTCCACTTGTTGCATCCGTTCATGGATCTCCTTCAGGTCTGCATCGCGTTTGCTTTCGTAGCGGCTGCGCAGATTCGCGTCGTCGATGGGGATGGCGGCATCCGGATTGTAGATGGCGTAGAAGCGCCCGGCGGTCAGGCCGCGTTCGCCTAGCGCGCGTTGCCAGGCGGCCACCACCTCTTCGGGATTATCCTCACGCGCAGTCGTGTCGATCTGGTTTAGGATATAGAGGAACTTGCCTGAATCCGGCCGGTTGATGGTGTTGGTGACCAGATGTTCCAGGGTATCCTGCATGGCGCCGGGCTCCGGGTGACGCGCATCGAAGAAGACCAGCACCAGGTCCGAAAGGTCGATAATGTAGTCGGTAATGCGCAGCGTGGCGTTGCGTTGGGCATCGGCATCGAAACCGGGGGAGTCGATGAGGATCTTGCCACGCAGTCGTTCGCTGGGGCATGTCTTGAGCTGGAGGTAGGCATCGATACGTTGTCCTTCGCCTTCCGCCACCTGTTCGATCTCCTCGGAGATCTGGTAGAAGGGGAAGCGGGGATCCGAATCCAGCGCCACGCCGGGAAGGGCATGAGAGGTCTTCTCCCGGCTGTAACAGATGACGGTGAATTTGTCATCGACGGCCTGGTTGCCAGAGCGTTGCAGGGGGTACTGGAGAAAATGATTGATAAAAGTGGACTTGCCCGAGGAGAACGTGCCCAATACGGAAATCAGTGGCCACCAGGGGATCTGGGTGGCAAAGGAGTCGTCCCGTTGCAGCAGGCCCATGCGGTAGGCGACGCGGTCAAGCAGCCGGAAGCTCTTGACCGTATCCAGCAGCACGGGGTTTTCCTGTTTGAGGTGGGATTCGAGGTTCTGTAAACGCTGTTGGATGGCTTTGCCTGCCGGACTCATTACTGTCACTCCTGGGGATCTGGACGGTCAATATTACTCTACTGGGGGTACGAGCGGGTAGGGGGGCGAGGCGAATCAGTATCCTAAACTCTGTTTATAATCTATTACTATGAAATTTGTATGGGAAATGTGTTGCTTGGCTGATGTTTTAGTCGTAATAGATTGTAAGTAAAGTGGTATTCATGATGTATAAGTATCCGAATATTCTAATGTTCAGATATGATTTGCGTGGTTGGGGCCCTGTGTGATGTTGCAAAAATTGAGGCTTTCGGGGATACTAAGGCATTGATTTTGAGGGGCAAAGAGCTGCATTGCCCCTCACCCCCGGATCCCCCGTCCGGGCGAATACCAATAAAGATGTTACCCAATGGTTATGAGGAGAGTGAGATGGCAGACTTGTTTTCGAAAGAATGGATGGAAGGGTTCATGGAGCAGTGGAATGCGGAGCCCGATCTGAGTAACGCCCTGGCAGACATAGGGTTTAGTAGCGTTATTGCCTATGGATTCGACGGAGAGGACCAGCCGCGGGGTGTCATCAAGGTCGAAAATGGAAAGGCGGTCAGTGCCGGTGCCTATGATGGGGAGGAGGTCAACTGGGACATCCGCTGCAGTGAGGCCCAGTGGAAAAAGTGGATCAGTAAGCCCCCGGGAATGATGGGTCTCGGTATGGCCTTCACCTCGGGAAAGATGAAATTCAAGGTGGGGGATTATGGGGCCATGCTCAAGGATCCGCGCATGGCGACGCCATTCATAAAGAGCTTTTCTGTCATGGGGCGGGTGTAACGCGTTTTCAGCGCTGGGTGGGGTGGTGGTTCACCGCTTCATCCAGCGCTCGCGCAGAGTCCGCTTCGCTATATTAGGAAACCTGATGATGGGGATCAATATCCGAGCTTTCGCCTTGGCGGTGGGAATGTCATTTGTGTCCGTCGCGGCATCGAGTGGGGCAAATGCCCCGGCGGGGGATGTGTTCGTGGTACAGCAGTCCCGTCAGGTGCCAACGGTTTCACTGGGGGGTACGGTGATCCCGTATAAGGAAGTCACCCTCTCCGCCCAGATTCCGGGGCGGGTCAAGTTTATTGCCGGTATCGAGGGTGACGCCTTCAAGAAGGGTGACCTTCTGGTGGCGATCGACGACAGTGAGTTGCTGGCGAAACGCCAGGCGTTGCTGGCCGAGCTGGCGAATGCCGAAGCCCAGCTCAGAAACGCGGGTGTCCAGTATAACCGGGAGCTGTGGTCGCCCCGCTCCAAATCCGCCCCGGGTGGTATGGGTATCCCCAATCTCTTCGACCAGATGTTCACCCGGCCGATGGAATCGTTTGTTGGCGAGCGTTCCCGCGGGGCGGAAAGGGGCGCGGACATCTTTTCGTCCGGGATTCAGATCGCCAAGGCGCGCAATACAGTGGCGAGGGTTCAGGCTGAGATCCGGGCGTTGGACACCAAGATCAGGGATGCCAAGAGCGTCGCGCCTTTCGACGGTGTGATCATGAAGAAGTATGTGGAGGTCGGCGATACCATGCAGCCGGGGCAGCCACTGATAAAATACGCGGACGTGGAGTACTTGCAGATCCTGGTGGACGTGCCAGCGCGTCTGCGCCCCGGCTTGAGCGAAGGCATGATGCTTCAGGCCAAGCTGGATGTGGATGGGCAGACGGTGCCGGTGCGGGTGGCGCAGATTTTTCCGATGGCAGATGCCCAACGGCATACCGTGAAAGTGAAATTCGATCTGCCCCAAGGGGTGTCGGCCCCTGGGATGTATGCCAAGGTGATGGTGCCCGATTTTAACTCGCCGGCACGCAGCAATCCGGTCATCCCCACCAGCGCCATCCGCTACAACGGCAGTCTGCCGGGCGTCTATGTGCTGGGTGAGGATGGCAAGCCCCATCTGCGCCTCATCCGTCTTGGTGAAAAATTGCCGGGGGGATTTACTGCCGTACTTTCAGGATTGCAGGCGGGTGAGAGCATACTAAGCAATCCTGGCGTCGGTGTGTCCTCAGGATGGTCCACGTCGCCTTCTTCCTCTGGCGGAAAATGATCGATGGGTCCGGGCGGAATGGACTACACTCGGCCCGGGCGCGCGTTCATTGCTGTTTTCCAGCCGGTTATCGTTATTGCTGACGGGTAGCCTAGAGAACCATGAGCCAGAACGACACCCCGAGTGATGGAAAGAATCCCGAGCCCCACCTCGACGAAGAGCATTTAGGGCTCGCGGGTCGTACCGCGCGCTTCTTTATTCAGTCCCCTCTTTCGCCTTTACTCTACATGTCCATGTTGCTCATGGGGCTCATGGGGCTGGTGATGACGCCGCGCCAGGAAGATCCCCAGATTTCCGTGCCGATGGTGGATATTTTTGTGAAGTATCCGGGGGCGTCGGCGGATGAGGTTTCGTTGCTCGCGATCCAGCCCCTGGAACGTATCATGAGCGAGATAAAGGGCGTCAAGCATGTGTACTCGGCGTCGGAGCGGGGTCAGGGCATCGTGACCATCGAGTTCCAGGTTGGGGAGGAGATGGGGCCCTCTCTGGTCAAGGTCAACGAGAAGCTTGACTCCAATATGGACAAGATCCCGCCGGGCGTGATGCCGCCGTTGGTCAAGGCTAAGGGGATCGACGATGTCCCGGTGGTGAATCTCACCCTATGGTCGAAAGACCTGGATCGGGATGGCGTGCCCGATGTGGATGATGGCCAGTTGCGCATGCTGGGGCTGGATCTCCTGCAGGCGCTGAAGGAGATCCCGAATACCGGTGGCGGGTTCGTCGTCGGCGGGCGCCGGGAGCAGGTTCGGGTGGAGGTCTTTCCCGAGCAGTTGTCGGGCTACCAGATCAGTTTGGATCAGGTGGCGAATGCCATCCGCACCGCCAACAGCGAGCAGCAGGCGGGAGGGGTCGAAGCGGGGGATACGCATTTCACGGTGATGACCGGCGCGTTTTTGCGCAATGAAGACGATATCAAACGTCTGGTGGTGGGCACTTTCAATAACTCCCCGGTTTATGTTCGCGATGTGGCGCGCGTTGTGCGGGGACCTGAAGATGCCAAACATATCGTCTCTTTCTATACCGGCCCCGCTGCGGAGTCGGAAGAAAAGGCCGTTGGCGCGCCCGCGGTGACCATAGCGATCGCGAAGAAGAAGGGCGCCAATGGGGTTACGGTCGCCAACGAGATCATCAAGCGTGCCCAGGAGCTGAAGGATAAGCGTATCCCGAGCAATGTCGAGGTGGCGGTAACCCGCAACTATGGCGAGACGGCGAACGACAAGGTCAATGAACTCATCTTCAAGCTGTTCGTTGCCACGGGGTTTGTGTTTCTTCTGGTTCTGGGTGCCTTTCGGGCCTTCCGGCCGGCCATTGTGGTCGTGCTGGTCATTCCCGTTGTATTGTTGTTCACGATATTCATTGCCTGGCTGACCGGCTACACCATTGACCGTGTAAGTCTCTTTGCGCTCATCTTTTCCATCGGCATCCTGGTGGACGACGCAATCGTGGTAGTCGAAAACATCTACCGCCGCTGGCTGGAGGAAGAGAAGACCGATGCCGAGACCGCAATCGACGCGGTTCGGGAGGTGGGCAACCCGACTATCCTGGCAACGTTTACGGTTATTGCCGCACTGATGCCCATGGGCTTCGTGACGGGTATGATGGGGCCCTACATGGGACCGATCCCGGCCTTGGGTTCGGTGGCCATGCTGGTTTCCCTCTTCTCCGCCTTTGTCTTTACCCCTTATCTGGCGATTTCTCCCTGGTTGCGGCCCAGCATGCGGTATCTAGAAAAGGCGGGCAAGCGCGAGCATGCGGGCGCGGAACGCCTTGAAGGACTGTTCAGGAGGGTGCTCAATCCGCTCATCGACAGCCGCGCCAAACGTTTCCTTTTCCGGCTGATGATGTGGGGGACTTTCGCCTTCACCTGCTCGTTTTTCTACACCAAATGGGTAGCGGTCAAGATGTTGCCTCTGGACAACAAGCCCGAGTTTTCCGTGGTGCTGGATATGCCAGAGGGCACAGCGCTGCCGGTCACGGCCAATATGGCGCACATCATTGCGGAAAAGTTGCGCACGCTGCCCGAAGTGACCGCCTTGCAGGTCTACGCGGGGGCGGCAAAGCCTTTCGACTTCAACGGCATGGTTCGCCACTACTACCTCCGTAACCAGCCCTGGCAAGGCGAAGTGCAGGTGCAGTTGTTGCACAAGAGCAAGCGCAAGCGGACCAGTCATGAGATCGCGGTGCAGGCCCGCCAGGAGGTGGATGAACTGATCAAGGGCACGGGCGCCCATGTTGCCGTTGTGGAGATGCCACCGGGTCCTCCTGTGCTCCAGTCCGTCGTGGCGGAGGTGCATGGTCCGAATGCAGAGCTTCGTCGTCAGGTGACGCGCGATCTGACCGAGATTTTTTCGCGTGCCGAATCCTTGCGGGACGTGGATAACTATCTGCGTGATCCCTTCGAGTATTGGCGTTTCAATGTGGAGACGGAAAAGGCCGTTCGACAGGGGATCTCCGTCGATGCTATCAACCGAAATCTTGCCATGGCGCTGGGCGGGACGACGCTTGGTGATATCAAGCAACGGGCGGGGCATGAGCCTGTCAATATTGTGATTCAAGTACCCCTGGCGCAGCGGTCGGAGATTGCCCGGCTCGGGGATCTCCCCGTTCATTCGCGGACGGGTGCGACTCTGCCATTAAGCGAACTGGGGCATTTCGAAAAGGTGCCGGAGGACGACATTATCTACCACAAGGACCTACGGGATGTGGAGTATGTGGTGGCGGACGTGGGGGGACGTCTCGCTGCGCCGGTCTATGGCATGTTGCAGGTTGAAGATCTCCTGAAAGACTACAAGACACCGGCCGGGACGCCACTCGAAACGTCCTGGATAGGGCCACCGGCCAGTGACGATACACCGGCAATCGAATGGGCGGGTGAGTGGACTGTGACCTATGAAACGTTCCGCGACATGGGGGCGGCGTTCATGGTCGCCTTGGTATTGATCTACATCCTGGTGGTATGGGAGTTTGGGAACTTCCGTATCCCGGCTCTGATAATGGCGCCTATCCCGCTTACGTTGCTGGGCATCATTCCTATGCACGCCATCATGGGAGCGGCATTCACGGCGACATCCATGATCGGTTGGATCGCACTCGCCGGTATTATCGTTCGTAACTCGATTCTTCTCGTCGACTTTTCGGTCCACGAAGTTCAAAAAGGCGTACCAGTCAGAGATGCCGTCATCCGTGCGTGCAAAGCCAGAACGCGGCCGATCATGATAACGGCGCTGGCACTGGTGTGCGGTTCCAGCGTCATCTTTACCGATCCTATCTTTCAGGGGATGGCAATCTCGCTTGCATCCGGCGTGCTGGTCTCCACGGTGCTCACCTTGATAGTGATTCCCCTCGGTTGCATCGCGGCCAGTGAAGCCCTGTGTGAAGTCGCAGCGGCGGGCATGCCGGAGGGGGCGGTGATTCCCTGTGAAGGCGCGTTTGAAGAACCGTCCGAGGTTGCGGCACAGGCGGCCCCGGTTCCGCCAAAGCGGTCCGTTGCCATCGCCATTTGGTCCAAATTCATCACTGTTTTGCAGATGCTTTTCTATCTGGTGCGTGCGCCCTTTGTGATCATTGCATCCTTACTGTCCAGGCGTAAAAGGACGGCGAAAGTATCAACCTCTGATACGTCGTCGTCGACGGTGGATGCTTCGGGGAGCGATGGAGGCGCAGTTCCGCCCGCAGGTAGCGCACCGCCTGTTTCCTCTCCTGGAGGCGTGTTGGAGCCGGAACCAGAGGTCGCGGCAAAAGCCATGGTGGGCGAAACGGCAGTGGAGATGAAGCCCGTAGAGGAGGCGGTTGGCGCAGAAAAGTCGGCGGGAGACAAGGCAATGTCGGTGAAGCCGGCCAAGACCGCGAAGGCGGGGGTGAAGAAAAAAACCGCGCTGGAACAGGATGTGAGGGTCAAGAAGACGAAGACCGGAAAGAAATCTGGCCCGAAAACGGTGTCTGCGCGTAAGAAGCCTGCTTCAGAAGAGACCACCCAGGGGAAGGAGCCTGCCAAATCCTCGTCTCCTAAAAAAGCCCGGGGCAGCACCAAGAAACGGGTAGGCAAGCAGCGGCCGGTCTCGAGGAAAAAGGCCAAGGCAACGGCTAAACGGGCGACATCAGAGGAACCACATGATACTGCTGGAAAAGGGGCGCCGACGGGTACGGAAAAGGGTACAGGGCGTCGCGGGATCCGCCTGAAGGCCGTGAGTGGTAGGAACGACAGCGGTCTGGAATAGAACGGATGGGAAAAAAAGCTGTTAAATATTTCTAATACTGCTATAATTCATGGTGTTAGTGGTAAAATTGATGGTTGGTGATGAAGAAGTCGCCGTTAATGCTTGTCCTTCTGGGGTTTACGATCGGTGCCGTGTTGTTCGGTCCGGCCGCATATCAGTGGTGGACAAATGATGGGAGCACGCCTGTTAAGGGTGAAGGGGAGCGCGCAGCCGCTCTTCAAGCCAAAAAGCGTTCCAGCTACCGACCGGTAATACCACAAAGACGCGGTTCCTATTCGCCCCCGGGGGCGGTGGGTATGGGGGGGATGCAAAATCCGCCTATCTATGATCCTCGGCGGTATCAACCGTCGATTCCAGACTACCGGGCGCCAGTCGCCGTGCCGCCTGCCACGGTACCTTATTCAAGTGGAGGGGCTGGTGGTGTCAACATTGGGGGGTATCGGTTTCGCAACCCGGAAAAGGACAGGGGCAAGCGGCATGTTCCTTATCGCTCCCGACAACTGGCGGAAGACGGCTATCCGGTTCCTCAGTGGCCGCAAGGCTCACCAGACGCTCCTTACCCGATGCGTCCATCAACTCAAGGCAGTGGATGGGCCGGAACTGTACCGGATACTCAATATCCCGCTGAGGAACGGGTAACGCGCCGATGGAGCTATCAACAGCCCCGGTTTCGGCCACTGGATCACTCCCGCTCTTCAGTGGGACGTTATACGGGGGGGGGTAATATAGGGACTGGGCAGCCAAGACGCCCTTTACCAAGCCGTGATCCGCGTCACCTCTGGACCTATGAAAACGGCGATATCTCCCCCTCGCCCGACAATAATGCCTTGCCGATGGGCGATCGTTGGCAAAATGATTCCGTGACACGTTACTGAGTCCGCTCCCTTTTTGGTTTACGGGGGGAAGAGAGGGTTGCGGTTCCGTGTCTGGAGAGAGGAAAAAGATTCGTAAAGGGCGAAGCGGATACGCTATGCGAGGGGTCTGGCGGCCTTGACCAGACGAATCGATATCCGTGAGTTCGCGGCATAAATTGTTTGTAACTAGGAGTCTGCCGGATTTAGGATTAATCTACTGCACTGGTGGGAAAGCGGTCCATTTTTCCTCGATTTTTCGCTGCGTAGGCCCACCATGCTTGCGACGATCACCTAAACCCGACGGACTCCTGGGGCGAATTATTCATGAATCGCCGCGATGATTGCACAGAGAATTGTCCGCACAGGGGATTTTCCGACCGAGTGGAATACGGGCTGTATTGCCGAGGAAGGAAAATTCCCTGTGCGGACAAGGATCAAGCAAGGGTGCGAGCGATTTCATGAATAATCCGGGCTGGCAGGCTCCAGGGTTCCGAAGATCCCTTGTGTACAGACAAACAGTTCAGATGAGGAGGAGACCGGCAACAATGAATAGAACCCATCTTGCATCATTCGTCATAGTCTCAATGATGGCGTTGTTATCGGGATTGCCATTGTGGGCCGACGTCAGCGATGTACCGTCGTTCTCGGCGGACATGATTCAGAAAGGGCCCCAGGGAACCACCAAGGCAAAGGTGTATGTCAGCAAGGGCAGGATGCGTACG
Organism: Sedimenticola sp.; assembly: GCA_026983675.1. Taxonomy (GTDB): domain Bacteria; phylum Pseudomonadota; class Gammaproteobacteria; order Chromatiales; family Chromatiaceae; genus JALSTP01. The sequence continues at coordinate 14,316 of JALSTP010000002.1, read as the reverse complement.
GACATGGCCCGAGACGGAAAGAAGATCATCCATATCGTTGACAACAGCAAGCATGTGCAGTGGATGCTCTATCCGGCGCAGCGGGTTTATATGGAGCGCCCGGTGCCGGGCCAGGCGCCGATGACAAAACCTGCAGAAAAGAATCCATGTGCTTTGCTGAAAAATGCAAAATGCAAGAATCTTGGCCATGAAAAGGTTGCAGGGAGGGACGCCATCAAATGGGCAATCACCTTCGCTGCAAAGGGCAAAAATGCGAAGGGCATGCAGTGGATCGATGTGGAAAGAGGCATGCCGCTGCGGATGGAGATGCCAGGGGGGCAGAAATCGGAGATGAAATTCCTTGGCATGGAAAAACTGAATGGTCGCACGGTCGAAAAATGGGAGTTGCTCTCTTCCCAGGGCAGCAACCCTCCACAACGTACCTATCAGTGGTACGACCCGCGGCTCAAGTTGGCGGTTCGTGAAGAGTTTCCAGGAGGGTTCGTTCGGGAGATGATCAACATCCGGGAGGGCGTGCAACCGGATGACCTTTTTACGCTTCCAGCAGGATATAAGAAGATGGCGCCTGCCCCTGCGGGTGGGGGAATGCCGCCAAGAGCGCGCGCCGCTCAATAAAACAATTGTCAAATCAATATAAAGTAATGAAGAGGTGGGAGTTCAATGAAAGTATCATCGATAAAAATCAAGTCTGTGATGGCGGGGTTCGGTCTGGCCTGTACAACGCTGTCTGTGGCCGCGATGAGCAGTTTTCCGGGTGGAGGGTATCAGGGGGCGCGGGGTACGGCGCCTAACTGGAATTGGCGTCCTGTAAACACCATGTCGTCATCGGGTTTTGGAAAGATGGGGGCCGGCGGTCCGCGTGGGGTCGGTGCATACCCCCATCCTGGCGCTATGAGGTATGGGTGGAGACGGGGGCCAGGAATGGCCAATGGTTTTAGTTCGCTTCGTCCCGGCGTTGCGCAAGGCAATATTCGTAGGATGGGCGCGCCAGTCGGCCGGAATATGGCACGTTCGGCTTCCCAGGCGGGTGGCCGATATGTGGCGCGGCGGGTGAATGGGCAGCGCTACATGCCCAGTGTCACCTATCGACCCATACCGAGCCGGATGGGATATATCCAACGGAAAAGTCCGGCTGCCTGGCGTGCGAATCCCATGCCCGATGCCCATGCGTGGGGCCTCAATCGGCGTTATGATCGTATGCGGCATGCGCCTCGTATATGGAGGTGGCGGCCACCGGTCGCGCAGGGCCGTAGCTGGAATCGGCGCAGTGCCGGATACTTCGGTACGCGGGGATACCGGTTTCGTCCATACGCCCCGTCGTTCCGTCACACCGCGCCCAGGCCCTCGTATTGGGGCAATGCGCCACGTTACGTTTTTCGTCCAATGGCCCCGGCCTACGCGAGGGGTATGACCAGAAGGCCCTACCTCCCCTATATCAGTGGGAGAAACAGAAGTGTATTGCCGGTCGTTTCAAACGGCCATGGGGATGCGCAGGGGAACAAGGGGTTTTCGCCCAATAGTCAGCGGCGCGACCGTCCTTATTGGGGGTATCCTGTTGCCCAGGTGGATCTGAACACGTTGCCCTGATACCGAAATAGGAACCTTAAGGAGCCTGTCGGGTTTAGCACTGATCGGCTGTAAATCCCTGGAGATCGATCAATTCGGTTCGTCTTGCTCGACAAATGGATTGGATTCGCTCCCAGTGGTTTTTACTTCGAGTGGCTAAATCCGACAGGCTCCTGGATGGGTCCGTTTGCCACATGGGTGTTCGATACATGTTCAGACGCCAATGGCCGCGCTGTTTGAGTGCGTGTGGCATTTGCCTTGCCTGACGGGTTCATTCAATATGTCCCGGTATTGAGCGGTGTCGATTCGAAGTTCCTGGATCCGTTATACATCCATGGGAGTATAGGCGTGATTACAGTCGTGGGTAGCCTCAAAGGCGGCTCGGGCAAGAGTACGGTGACATTTAATCTTGCCGTATGGTTGCTGATGGCGGATATGGAGATAGAGGTGGTGGACGCGGATCCGCAGGCAACCTTGACGGACGTTGCCGACGTGCGGGCCGAAGAAGGTTATACGCCGCAGATCAATGTGCTGAAAAGGACGGTTCTGGACAACAAGAAACATCTCGGCAAGGCCGACGAGACGCTTATCGACATCGGCACCGCAAGCCTGGATTCCATGAAAAAGGCCATCTGTATGGCCGATCGAATTCTCGTGCCCGTGCCGCCTTCGCAAGCGGATATATGGTCAACACAGCGATTCATAAAGTTTGTGGGATCGCTCGAAACAAAGAGCAAACTCAAGATCCTTGGGTTCATAAATCGGGCGGATACCCATCCTGCTATCAGGGAGACGGATGAAGCGGCCGCTGCATTGGTATCCCTTCCCGGTATAAAATTCATCAAGCCGCGGCTTGCGCAACGCACTATCTACCGACGTTCCTTCAGTGAAGGCTTGGCGGTATTTGAATTGGATCCCAGAGGGCGGGGTGCACGCGAGGTCACTGCATTGGCGGCCGCCCTCTATCCCGATCTCGTGAAATAAAACGTAGGGGCTCGGGTGAGGGCGGCGTTCCATTTTCTGAAATGTCATCTAGTGGCGCTGGGCTTTCTGATGTTGGCAGCATACGCCTTCTTTCAGTGGGACGAGATGTTTCCGGGGCCGGGAGGCAGAGGGATGTCAACCCAGGCGCGCCCTCCGTCGCCCGCGTCGGATCGGCGGAAACGCCGGCTCTCCCCCGTCCCCGACCAGGCCCCCCACTCCGACAGTGTTGCCAAATCGCCGCTATCTGCTTCAGCACCGGCGCCGCAATCGCGAGAAGACGGGGGCGAACCCCTATCGGACGTTCCAGCTTTGGTTCCTCCAGCGAGGCAGCAGGCACAAACCTCAGCGCCCCCCGTCGGGCATGGTGAGAATACGCCGTCATACCATTTTCGTCCTGTGGCGCCAGCGCGGCGGGATCGGCCTTCACGAGATGCTGTGGCCGATCTCTCCATGGCGCGCGGTGCTTATTGGAACAGGGATCTTGCCGGCGCGATCCGGGAATACCGAAGATTGGCCAGACAGTATCCAGATAACGCGGACGTATTCGGCGAACTGGGCAATGTCTACGTCGAGATGGGTGATGCAAAGGCCGCCATAGAGGCCTATTCTCGTGCGGTCGCAGTGCTGATGAAGAAAGGGGAAGAGGGCAGGGCGCGGGCGCTCATAAAAGCCATCGAAGGCCTGGAATCAGGCGTGATTTCCCATTCCGGACAGCATCTTCCGCGCCGCTGATGCGTGCGGAAGCACTTTTGCCCGCGGTGGTTGAAAATTACAGGGGCGATGCCGCTACTACTATTAACCCGGCAACAATATATACCGTATTCAGTCGGGACCTCCATTTAGTCTATTAAGGTATTTTAATGTGCGTATAAGCTAATTTGAGAATAACCGAAATTATGATAGGCTTTTGATTGAGGCGGTTCCTGTAACAGATCAAGTTGAAGATGAAGCGTCATGTCGGATAAAGAAAAGATAGCGGGTATCAAGGCACCTTCGAGCCCCAAAACGGATTCCATCCCGGACGCTGGGAGCGCTGGCCAACAGGATGTTGTTTCCGTTGACCGGTTGGCGCTCGCGTTCGAGAACAGTGCGCGGCGCTGGGAGATGATTGTTTATCCTTCCTTGTTTGCCTTTATCATTCTCGCAGCATACGGATTCTATCTCATTTTCAGCCTGGCGAAAGACGTGCATTACCTGGCGATCAGCGTGGATTCAAATATGACAGTCCTCGCCAGCAACATGCAGGCCATTTCTGACAACGTGGGCCAGCTTTCGAGTAACGTGCGGACCATGGCCGTCAGTGTCGAATCGATATCCCGCGACGTCAGTACCCTGGAGCCGATGTTGACCAATATCGATTCCATGGATCAGGCCATTCAGGTTATTACGAAGGCCACGGAATCCATGTCGTATGCCACCCATAATATACGCAATGATTTCGCCGTAATGAATCACAACGTCAGTCGTCCGATGTCGTTCATGAATACGTTCATGCCCTGGTAGCGGTGGATTACGATTGGATCGAAGCGGTCAGCAGGTTTCTTTAAGTGTCCAACGGTGACAATAAAGCCAAGGCGGATCTGGTCGTTGCCATCTCTTCGCGTGCGTTGTTCGACCTGGATGAATCCCATCGTGTCTTTGAACAGGAAGGGATCGAGGCCTACTGCCGCTACCAGATCGAGCATGAGGACGATCTCCTGCAGCCGGGGGTGGCGTTTGCCCTGGTGCGTAAACTTTTGGCCTTGAATGGTTTGCTGGAAGGTCGCGCCCGTGTGGAAGTGATCCTGTTGTCCAGGAACAGTGCGGATACCGGTTTGCGTATCTTCAATTCCATTGAGACCCATGGTCTGGAGATCAGCCGCGCGGCCTTTACCGGGGGTTCCAGTCCCTATGGTTATGCCACGGCGTTCGGTGCGCATCTCTTTCTGTCATCGAATCCTGACGATGTGCGTACCGCGCTGGAAAAGGGGTTGGCCGCGGCGACGATCCTGCCGAGCAGCGGTGAGATGTCCGGGGGGCCTTCAGATCAATTGCGCATCGCCTTCGATGGTGATGCAGTGCTGTTCTCGGATGAGGCCGAGAAGATCTACCGTTTCAAGGGGTTGGAGGCCTTCAGCGCAAACGAGAAGGCCTCGGCCCGCACGCCGCTTGCGGGTGGTCCGTTCATAGGGTTTCTGTCGGCGTTGCACCATCTCCAGTCCCTGTTGCCCGCCAAGGATTCACCGATCCGTACGGCCCTGATCACCGCGCGGGCGGCCCCCGCCCATGAACGTGTTATCCGCACCCTCCGTGCCTGGGATATCCGCATCGATGAGGCATTGTTTCTGGGTGGCATGGAAAAGGGGCCTTTTCTCAAGTCATTCGGGGCGGATATCTTTTTCGATGACCAGCAAGGGCATTGCGACTCTGCCCGTCAGCACGTGGCGACGGGCCATGTGCCCCATGGCGTGGCGAACAGTTGAAAAAACGCTGGATCAGACGTACTGGAAGTCGTAGGTCATGGCGGGTGAGGGCGCCTGCAGAAAATGCCCCTGGATATGGTTGACTCCCAGCTTCCAGAGTATAGAGAGGCTCCTTGCATTTTCAACGGACGCCGCGATCACTTTTACATCAAAGGGTTGGATCTGCTCCTGTAGTTGCGCCAGCCTTTCCTGCTTGTTCTCATCTTCCGGAAGGTTTTTCATGAAGCTGGGATCCAGTCTCACATAGTCCACATTGAGATGGTGTACGAGTGATTCGAGTCCGGATTTGAGACCGAAACGGTCGATGGCCAACTGGCAGCCGATGTGTTTCAAGTCCTCGAAGAAATGCGCGGCCTTGTCGAATGAGTTGCGGACGTCTTGCTCGTGCATCTGGAACGTCAACCAAGCGCCCTGGGTACCGTATTGGCGCAGTTTTTCGTTGATCCAGAGGGGCAGGTCCTGGTCGTTCAGCGAGGCGCTGGAGAGGGTTACGAAGAAATGGACGTCCCGCCCCTGGCTGTGCAGGCGCGCCAGTTCCATGATGCTGTGTTCGATCACCCAGCGGTCCACGGCGTCCATCAATCCCGCGTGTTCCACCTGCTTGAGAAAATCGCCAGCGGCTATCTCGTTTTCTTCATCGTCAAGCAGGCGCAGCATCACCAGGAAGGTCTCGGCGCTGTTACCGCGAAGGTTCACCACGGGCTGGTAGGTGAGACGGAAACGATCGTGCTCCAGGGCCGAATGAATAAGCGAGTTTGGCACAATCGTATCTCTTTCCTGCAGGTCTTCGTCACCGGCGCTGAAGATGAATTGATTGCCACCGTTCTCTTCCGCTGCTTCGCAGCTCCGCATGGCCAGTTCGAAGGGTGACCTGCGAAGCCGTATGGCCTTGGCCAGTAAGGAGATACCGATACTGCATGTCAGCTGAATGGGCTCGAAGGTGTCGTGGAACCCGGTCGTTGCGATCGATCTGCAGATCTCTTCCGCCAATGTGTTGATGGCAAATGCGCTTTCCCGGTCGGCGAGAAGAACGAAACTCTGATCGCCAACACGTGCGAGAAGTTCTTCCGGCCTGCTGCTCTGTAGCAGTATGCGGGTCACATCCTTGAGTAGGCGGTCAGTGGCGGCAAGTCCGATTTGACGCCGGACCTGACGGAATCCGTCCAGTTCGATATAGAGGAGCGCCACCCCATCGGGCGGCGTATCGCTCTCGTCGATCCGTCGTTCCAACTGTTTCAGGAAATAGGCGCGGTTGAACAGCCCCGTTTCCGCATCCCGGTGTGCTTCAAGGCTCAGCAACGGTTCGGCATGTGTTGGCTTTCGGCGTTTGTGGATGCGAAGTTGGACAGAAGGTTCCCCGTCGATCTCGAAGCGGGTGAGTTCGAGAAGGGCGTCGAACTCGGACCCGTCCCGCCTCAGGCAACGGGTCGTCAGTTCCGCTTCACTCTGCTGGCCCAGCATGATGGCGCGGAACAGGGGCTTGATCCGGTCCTGCTCTTCCAGTGCGATCATGTCCAGCAGCGGGAGTCCGGTGATCTCGTCGGCCGCCTGATAACCAAACAGCGACAGGCAACTGGCGTTCACCTGGGTGAATACCCCTTCCTGCAGATAGCATATGGCGTCGCGGGAATGGGTAATCAGGGTGTTGCAGCGTTTGTCCAGTGCTTGAAGACGCCTGGTGGTCTGATCCAGTTCACGGCGGCATTTGAGGTGGCCCAGCTCGCGCCTGACCACCAGTTCCAGATGGTCGATATCCGCTATGGCAACCACGTCGTGGATACTCGAGGCAATGGCCCCGCGGTACAGTTGGGCGCTCGGGTGTTCCGAGACGGCGATGACAGGGGCCCGGGAGCCGGATGCGCGGTAGATTTCTCCAAATTCGGCAATGTTCATGCCGGCTATATCGGCGTTGTAGATAATGAGGTCGACATCGGGGGAGAGGAGACTGTACAGTCGCGCGGGTTCATTGACGGCCTGGGGATGCGCTGCCAGACCGCGGTTTCGCAAGAGGCGCGCGACGCCCTCCACCCGTTCCGATGAAGGATCGACGACGATCAGGTTGATCGCCCTTGTCGGGTTGTCCATTGATTCACGGTTCTCCATTACGCGTATTCAGGTTCCACAGTATATATCAGCGGTATCCAGATCTCGCCGACCAAAACCGCAGTCTCAGGGTTATCCCCTATAGTTCCATTATAGAGGAACTGTACAGGGTCGACTATTGCCGGTTTTGCAGGGTGTCGAACTGGTAGTGATCGAAGATCGGTGTCGATTCCAAAAGGCGTGTCAGGAGGATAGGGGATGCGCCGTCCTTGTCAGCAAGCAGAAGGCGGTCGCCGCTATGGTTTCTGGCCGCTGGCAGAATCAGGGTCTGGGGACGCCCGGTGGCGCGCACGGCGGGCAATAACAGCGCTTCCATCCCCGCTTCTGTGCCGTTGTCAACGTTGACGGCCTGTACCCGGCTGGAGAGAATCTCGATGCCGACACGCGGGCTGTCCACGATGGAGTTGCGCATCCAGCGGATGACCCCTACGGAGAGCCTGTCCGGCGCCCGTTCCTGACGGATTCCGGCAATCTCGCCGATGCAGATGGGGTGGGGCACGGTATCGTCCCATTCGACACAATACCCTGTCGCGCTTTCATTCACCAGGCGTAGGGAGACTACGCCCTTGTCTGAGGGTTGGGCGATCTGTTCGTGCACGCCTTTGATTCCATGAAACGACTGGAGGGCAAGTGTGCCCTGTACCCGAAAAAAACCCCGTACCGGTGTTGCGCCAAAAGCCTGTATCAGTTTCTTGAAAAGAGGGAAGGGTATGGGCAATGCCTGTGGATCATGTTCGGCCATGCTGCGAAGGTGTGTTTGCAGGGTTGAAAGATCCAGGCGCCGGTATCGCTGTCCATCGGTCTGGTCCTGGTGGACGGTGGCGGGTTGGGCGGGAGTGTCCGCCTCCAGATCGATGAGCAAGGATGGCATTTCCATGGCCGGTCTTCCTACCGGGGCAAGGCGCACGTGTTGGCACCAATCGATGAGCAGGGGTTGGATCTGAATCATCTCCTCGGGCCGCATACGGTGAGGCGCGGCGGCGGCGAAGGTGAGGATACGTAAATATTCGGAAAGGGTGGCGCCATGCTCCGGGAGCGCAAGCGGAAGCCGTTCCGTGATCTGGAGAAGGCCGTGAAGTTCGCGCCATATCCCGGACGGTGGGGACAGGTAGAGCAGAGATGATTGGAACAGCACGCGGCCGAGGAGCCTGACCATGTTCTCGATGGCGCCGCCCAGGGCGGATTCATCGGTGGCCTCGGCGGCAATACGCTTGTGAAGCAGCGCGAACTCGATGAGGATTTCCCGAGCCATCGCGGCACGCGAATAGGCGGTGGCGGGAAGAGGAAATGGGTAGGTGGCGAAGTGCTGTTCGAAGCGCTGGCTGACTGTCTGTATCGCGGGGTATAGGAGCGGTGCGTGTGCGCATAACAGATCGAAGGCGAGTTGGCTGCGGTTGATCTCCTGCAGCAGGGTGAGCAACCTTTCGGCCGCCTGATCGTCGTCCTTAAGGTGGACATCGAGCCAGTGTTGCAGCGTTCCTGAATGCAGGAACGCCATATCCTGGTTCGGGGCGGATCGCTTCGGAAGCGGTAATGCGTCGGGCAGGGTCAGCATGGTGCGGGGGGGTATTTGGCGGCAGCCCCGGGTGCGTCGCGGACCAGACGGGGTAAAAGGTATCCGGGAAGCCGCGTGCGCAGGCATTCATGGATCTGCAGCGCCTTGTCTTCGGGCACCTCGAAGTGGGCGGCGCCGGCGACCCGGTCGAGAAGGTGGAGGTAATACGGGAGGACGCCCGCGTCGAAAAGCGATTCACTCAGGGACACCAAGGTGTCCGCGTTGTCATTCACGCCGCGTAGCAGCACCGATTGGTTGAGCAACGTGACCCCCGCTGCCTTCAAGATGGCGCACCCGTGGCGAACCCGGGCGTCGATTTCATTGGCGTGATTGACGTGGAGCACTATCACCGGATGGTTGAACCGCACCTGTCCAAGCAATTCCGCGAGCGCAGGGGTTACCCGCTCCGGCAGCACCACCGGCAGGCGGGTATGGATGCGTAACCGGCGCACATGAGGGAGCGCGCCGATGGCATCCACCAATCCCTTCAGGCGTCCATCGTCCAGCAGCAGCGGGTCGCCTCCACTGAGGATGACCTCATGGATGGAGGGGTCAGCGCGGACATGGGCGAGTCCCGTTTCCCATGACAGACGGCCTTGCGTGTGATCTCCATAAGGAAAGTGACGCCGAAAACAATAACGGCAGTGAATGGCGCAGGCGCCGGTTGCGATCAACAGGGCGCGGCCATGGTACTTGTGCAGCAGACCGGGGCGGGCTGCCGCATCGAGATCCCCCACCGGGTCGGCGGAAAATGTGGCGGGCTGGGGGACGAGCTCGGCGCCAAGGGGCAGGACCTGCCTCAGCAAGGGATCGTTGGGGTTGCCGCTTTCCATGCGTTGCACAAACCCCCGAGGGACGCACAGGGGGAAGGTTTGCGCAGCCCGCACGGCGGGGGACAGGAGGGCCGCGTCGAGATCCAGTATCTTCAGCAGTTCGGCGGGCGAGGTGACGGCCCGACCGAGTTCGGCCTGCCAACCCGCCCTGCTTCGCGGTATCATGGGCGCCGCAATCTGATGGTATCGTGAGGATGACATGGCGACTTACAGTACAAACGAGTTCAAGGGCGGCCTCAAGGTCATGATTGACGGCGATCCTTGTTCCATTATCGAAAACGAATTCGTAAAGCCCGGCAAGGGCCAGGCCTTCAACCGGGTGAAGCTCAGGAACCTGAAGACCGGCCGGGTGCTCGAAAAGACTTACAAGTCTGGCGAGAGCGTCGAGGCGGCGGACGTCCTGGAGACCGACCTGCAATACCTCTATACCGACGGTGAATACTGGTACTTCATGGATCCCGAGAGTTTCGAGCAGTATACCGCGGACAAGGCCGCAATGGGGGATGCGGTGAAGTGGATCAAGGATCAGGACGTATGCACCGTGACCCTCTGGAACGGTTCGCCCATTGGCGTCGAACCGCCCAATTTCGTGATTCTCACCATCACCGAGACCGACCCTGGCCTCAAGGGCGACACCTCGGGCGGCGGCGGTAAGCCGGCGACCCTGGAGACCGGGGCGGTGGTGCGGGTTCCGCTATTCGTTCAGACCGGGGAGGCCATCAAGGTGGACACGCGCTCCGGCGAATACGTCTCGCGCGCCAAAGAGGGCTGAACCGGGCGGTGGACAGTCCGGACTGGCGGCCTGTCGCCCGAATGGAGACCTTGCGCGCGCGTGCAGCGCTTATGGCTGCAGTGCGTGATTTTTTTGCCCAGCGGGGCGTGCTGGAAGTGGAAACTCCACTATGTTCCCGCTACGCCACCACGGACCCCGCGCTCGATCCCTTCGTTACCCGTTACGCGGGCCCCCATGCGCCGCCGCAAGGGACGCTTTACCTGCAGACCTCCCCGGAATTTCCCATGAAGCGGTTGCTGGCGGCGGGCAGTGGTCCCATCTACCAGATCTGTAAGGCATTTCGCAATGGTGAATATGGCCGGCGCCACAATCCCGAATTCACGCTTCTGGAGTGGTACCGGCCGGGTTTCGACCATCGGCGCCTCATGGGCGAGGTGGCTGAATTGGTGCAGACCGCCCTGGGCGCCGCGATGCCTGTAGAGCGTTGGACGTACGCCGATCTGTTCCATCATCACCTCGGTATCGATGCCTTTCATGCACCGTCGGACGCCTTGGCCATGCGCGCCCGCGAATTCGGAGTGGATACAGAGGGAATGGCGGGGGCGTCCCGTAATGCATGGCTCGACCTTTTGCTGAGTCATGTCATCGAGCCCCGCTTGCCGCCAGATCGGCTGATCTTCATCCACGACTATCCCGCCAGTCAGGCGGCGCTGGCCCGTATCCGTCCCGATGATCCACCGGTCGCGGAGCGATTCGAACTCTATGTCGGTCCCATGGAGCTGGCGAATGGCTTCAACGAATTGCTTGACCCGCAGGAACAACGGCGTCGTTTCAGGGCGGAACAGCGGGCGTGCACGATGGCAGGGACCCCAGAACGGCCTCTGGATGAAAGGTTGCTGCAGGCGCTGGCGGCGGGAATGCCAGCGACAGCGGGCGTCGCGCTGGGGCTCGACCGGCTGTTGATGCTCAAAGTGGGTGCCAGAGACATCCGTGAGGTACTGGCCTTTCCCCTGGAACGGGCGTAGCCCGCTATCGGTGATGGCGGGTATCGAAGCGTGCCCAGCGGGGAGTTTCTACACCCACATACCCTGTTCGATATGTCCGATCGTTTCGCCCATGCGTATCGGCGATTCGGCTTGCAAGGCGGCCTTCCACCGCACCGCCTCTTTGCCGAATAGCACGATGACGGTGGAGCCCATGTTGAATCGCCCCATTTCGGCGCCGCGATCCAGTGGGACTGCGGGGGACGGTTCGCCATATTGCCACGTGGTGGTGGCCCGAGAGCGGGGCGCGATGGCGCCGGCCCACACCGTATCGATACTGGCAACGAAGATCGCCCCCACCAATATCACGGCCATTGGCCCCGTCCCGGTCTCGAACAGGCAAACCACCCGTTCGTTCCGGGCGAACAGGCGGGGGATGGTTCGCGTGGTGCTGGGGTTGACGCTGAACAGACGGCCCGGCACGTGGATCATCTTGCGCAGTACGCCGTCCAAAGGCATGTGGACCCGGTGATAGTCCCGCGGGGAGAGGTAGACCGTGGCGAAGGCCCCATCCTCGAAACGTGGGGTCCATACGGTGTCGCCGCCGAGCAGTTCGCCAAGACCGTAATTGCGGCCCTTGGCCTGAAATATACGGCCGTTGCGGATGGCGCCAATCTGGCTGAGCGTACCGTCGGCAGGGGAGATGACGGCAGTCTCATCAGCCTCCAGTGGACGTGCCTCAGGGCGCAGGGCACGGGTGAAAAAGTGGTTGAAGGAGCGGTAGTGTCCCGGGTCATTCTCCAGGGCTTCCTTCATGTCGATATCGTAGACCCGGATCGCGGTGCGGATCAGCAGGTCCTTTAGTGGTGACCATTCGACCCGCGTCAGGGCATGCATCCCCCGTGAAAGCAGGTGATGGGGCAGAGGGTATTGGAGGAGGGCAAACAGCCGGTCACCGAAGGTAGCTGCCGTCTGTGTGTCGGGGTGTTGTGAATTCATATCTGATTACCGATAGGCATCGGCATATGCCTTCAAGTCTGCAGCAATGGCGTCCACGGCCTGGCTGGCTGGAAACAGGGCCACAATGCGGCCTTCAGGGTCTGCGAGAAACAGGCTGGATGCGCCTTTGTCTCCATCGGTTCCCAGTGTCTTTCTGATATGGATCAGGGCATCGGGATCTCCGGAAACGCCCAGGAATCCAGAACCATAGGCCGCCAACTGGTCAGCCATTGGCGCGGAGACGCCACCGGTGGTATCGATGAAGACGATCAGAATGCTTTTCTGAAGTCGGGGACGATCCACCAGTCGATTTCGGATGCGGACCAGTCGGGTGAGCAGCGTCCGTCCTCCCTGGCGGTTACTGTCACCGACAGCGATGAGGCTGATGTGCCCCTTCAGCCGCGCCGCATCGAACGGCCGGTGGCGGGCATCTGTCAGCCCCTCCAGTGGTAACACCACCGGGGGACGCAGCATCACGGCGGAAAGCTTCGGCCGCGCCGATTGTTTGTACTGATTTCCCCAGTAGTAGCCGATCATGAACAGACTGACGGCGGCTACAATGAGAAGCAGACGATGCAGGGGGCCTTGTCGCCGCAGCTTCCGCATCGGGTGGTCTTGGGGAAGAGGCCGGCCAGGGGTTCAGCTCTGCAGCGACTTTTCCGCCGCCGCCAGCGCCACGCCGGTCTGAATTGGAGCGCCCATGTCGCCCAAGACCGTCTCCAGTGCGGCGATGCAGAGCAAGATGTTTTCCGCCCGGCTGCTGTGGCCCATCAGACCGATACGCCAGACCTTGCCCGCCAGTGCGCCAAGGCCGGCGCCGATCTCCAGATTGAACTCGTCGAGCAGGCGGCGGCGAACCGTGGCGTCATCGATACCCTCCGGAATGGAAACGGCATTCAACTGCGGCAGGCGCTCACTCTCTGGCACGATAAACGAGAGGCCCATGGCCTCCAGCCCTGCTTTAAGGGCCACATGATTTTTCCGGTGCCGCGCCCATGCATTTTCCACGCCCTCTTCCTGCAGCATCACCAGTGCCTCGTGCAGGCCATAGAGGGCATTGACTGGCGCCGTGTGGTGGTAGGTACGCTGTTGGCTGCTGCCCCAATAGCCCATGACCAGATTGAGATCGAGAAACCAGCTCTGCACCTTGTGATCGCGGTTGCGGATCTTTTCCTGCGCCTGTTCGTTGAAGCTCACCGGCGAAATTCCCGGGGTGCAGGAGAGGCACTTCTGGGTGCCTGAGTAGATGGCATCGATCTCCCACTCATCCACCTTGACCGGCGTACCGCCCAGGGAGGTTACCGCATCCACGATGGTAAGGCAGTCGTGCCGGTGGGCGATCTGCACGAGAGTTTCCGCATCCGACTGGGCGCCGGTCGAGGTCTCGGCATGCACGAAGGCGACCACCCGGGCGTCGGGGTTTGCCTTCAGTGCGTCCTCCACCTTTTGTGGATCCACGGCGCGTCCCCATGCGTCCTCCACCATGATTGGTGTGGCCCCACAACGTTCCACATTCTCCTTCATGCGGCCGCCAAACACACCATTCTGGCAGACGATGACCTTCTCGCCAGGCTCCACCAGATTGACGAAACACGTCTCCATCCCCGCGGAGCCCGGCGCCGAGACCGGCATGGTCAGTTCGTTGCGGGTCTGGAAGGCATACTGTAACAGGGCCTTGGTCTCCTCCATCATCCCCACGAAGGCGGGATCGAGGTGTCCGATGGTGGGGCGTGAAAGTGCTCCCAGGATACGGGGATGCACATCGGAGGGGCCCGGCCCCATCAACGTGCGAACGGGCGGATTGAAGGAGAGTGTGGTCATCGCTTGCCTGTCTGCCTTGGCCATATGCGAACGGCCTTGATTAGGGATAGGCGAAGAGTATACGGGGGGCGAATGGCCGGCTTCAAGTTATTAACCCGGCAACACTATATATCGTATTCAGCCGTGGCGTGCCGGTTCGCAGCAAGGCGGCCCATCGCCGCTGTAGCCACCCTACAGCAAGATGGGGCAACGCCGTCTGCGGGCCGGCGCGCCACGGCCTGTCCCTGAATATCATAGGGTTAGGGGCTTCAGGCAGGCGCCGGACCTGCGTTCCAGC
>JALSTP010000001.1 GCA_026983675.1 Sedimenticola sp. | reverse complement strand
TATTGTGACCATTTTGTGGCCTTCCAGGGCGTTCCTCCATACGATTCCACGGAAAGGGTATAATAGGCATTTGGCCGGCATGTTGGCAGAACGCATGGAACGTCCATTCACGCCGTGGGCTGTTTCAAGCGCGTAATCCAAGAATGACTCATGGTCTCCGAGATGACGGTGTAACCGGACCCCAACACGCCGGCCCTCCGAAAGAAGGGCTTTTTTTATTTATGACCGAAGAAACCATCAAACCGGGAAAATTCGTCTCCCTCACCTACACCATCGCCGATGAAGCAGGCAATATTCTCGAACAGAACGACCTGCCAGTGAGTTACATCCATGGGGGTGAAATGGAACTGATCGGCGGCATGGAGCAGGCCGTCGCCGGCAGGAAGGCGGGTGATACGGTGGAGGTCGTGGTGCCGCCAGAGCAGGGCTTTGGCGAACATGATCCGGACTTGACCTTTACCGACGACATTGAAAACGTACCGGAGCAATTCCGCTACGTGGGCGCCGAAGTGCAGATGCGGAGCGAATCAGGGGAGAACCGTTCCTTTTTCGTCAGCCATATCGAAAACGGAAAGCTGACCGTGGATGGCAACCACCCGCTGGCGGGAAAGACCCTCAAGGTAACGGTCAAGATCCTCGAAGTACGTGACGCTACAAAAGAGGATGCCATGCAGGTGGCGGGACCCAATACCTCCCGCCCCACGATAAACTGATCCCAATTTCCACGGTTGCCGAAAAGGAAAGCGGTTCCATCCCGAAGATGATTGGGGCTGGACGGAGAGAAGCATGAAGTTAGGCGTAGCCATTCTGGCGGCCGGGCAGGGGACCCGAATGCGTTCCCGTCTGCCCAAGGTGTTGCACCCATTGGCGGGAAAGCCGCTGCTCGCGCATGTGCTCGGTACCGCGGAAGCACTCGAGGCCGACGGGGTTGCGGTGGTGTATGGTCATGGCGGCGATCAGGTCAAGGCGGCGTTGGCCGGGCGGCCTGTGGAGTGGGTCGAACAGACCGAACAGTTGGGCACGGGCCATGCGCTGGAGCAGGCGATGCCTGCGCTGCAGAATATGGATCGGGTGCTGGTGCTGTATGGCGACGTGCCCCTAATCTCCACGGCGACCTTGCGGCGTCTCATCACACTCGGCGTGGATTCGGGGCTGGCGCTGCTCACGGCAGTGCTGGATGATCCGGCGGGGTACGGCCGCATCGTGCGTGGAGAGGACGGCCGTGTGGAGCGAATCGTCGAGCAAAAGGACGCCTCGCCGGAAGAGCAGGCCATCGATGAAATCAATACCGGCATACTGATTGCCGATGGGAAACGACTGACACACTGGTTGACGCAGCTGGACAATGACAATGCCCAGGGCGAGTTCTATCTGACTGATATCATTGCCCTGGCGGTGGCGGAGGGGATTGAAGTCAAAACGGCCCATCCCGATGCGGAGGAAGAGATCCTGGGGGTGAATGACCGTGAGCAGCTCGCCCGCCTGGAGCGCTATTACCAACGCGAGCGGGCGGCCGAGGCGATGCGGCAAGGCGTGACCTTGGCCGATCCGGCGCGCTTCGACGTGCGCGGAACGGTGGCGTTTGGGACGGATGTCTTCGTGGACGTGAATGTGATCTTCGAGGGCGAGGTGGAGATCGGGGAGGGGGTGATCATCGGTCCCAACACCCTCATTCGTGATTGCCGGATCGGCGCCGGCAGCCGAATCCTGGCCAACTCCGTGCTGGAAGAGGCGATAGTGGGCCGGGATGCGCGCATCGGACCCTTTGCGCGACTGCGTCCGGAGACCCGCCTGTCCGATCGGGTACACGTGGGGAATTTCGTGGAAGTCAAGAAATCGCGGGTAGGCGCCGGCAGCAAGCTGAACCACTTGAGTTATATCGGTGACGCCACTGTGGGCGCTGATGTGAACATTGGCGCCGGTACCATCACCTGCAACTATGACGGCGCCAATAAGCACCCGACCGTCATTGGCGACAATGCCTTCATTGGTTCGGACACCCAGCTGGTGGCGCCCGTGACCGTGGGTGATGGCGCAACCATCGGTGCGGGTTCGACTATTGTCCGGGACGCCCCAAGCGGCACGTTGACCTTGAGCCGCTCGAAGCAGGTGAGTGTCGAGGGGTGGAAGCGCCCGGCAAAGAAACCTAAGGATTGAGAAGATGTGTGGAATCGTGGGGGCTATTGCCCAACGGGATGTATCACCGATATTGCTGGAAGGTCTGAGAAGACTGGAGTACCGGGGTTACGACTCTGCTGGTTTGGCGGTGCTGGAAGAGGGCCGGCTGCACCGGCGGCGCACCCTCGGCAAGGTCCAGGCGCTGGCGGATGCGATTGCGGACGAACCCTTCACGGGCCATCTGGGCATCGCGCATACCCGCTGGGCCACTCATGGCGAGCCGGCGGTGAAGAATGCCCATCCGCACCAGTGCCGCCAACGGGTGGCCCTGGTTCACAACGGCATTATCGAAAACCACGCTGTGTTGCGCGAGCAGCAGGAGAAGGCCGGTCATCGATTCACTTCGGATACCGACACCGAAGTGGTGGTGCATACCGTCTATGACCGGTTGGAGGCGGGCGACGATCTGCTGGAGGCGGTGCGCAATACCGTCACCCGGTTGGAAGGCGCCTATGCCCTCGGTGTGATCGACATCCGGGAGCCGGACCGCCTCGTGGCCACCCGTCACGGCAGCCCGCTCGTGATCGGAATCGGTTTTGGAGAGAATTTCATTGCCTCCGATGTCTTCGCCCTGCTGCCGGTAACGCAGAAATTCATCTTCCTCGAAGAAGGCGATATCGCCGAGCTGACCCGGGACGGCGTGCGCATATGGGACGCGGACGGCAATCCGGTGGAGCGGCCGGAAAAGGTCTCCGGCATGTCCGCCGATGCAGTGGACCGGGGCGAGTATCGCCATTACATGCAGAAAGAGATCTTTGAGCAGCCGCATGCCATTGCCGAGACCCTGGAAGGGCGTATCTCCGCCGATGGTGTGCTCATCGAGGCCTTCGGTCATGAGGCCGAATCCATCTTTGCCGCCACCCGTGCGGTTCAGATCGTGGCTTGCGGCACCAGTTATCATGCGGGACTGGTGGCGCGCTACTGGTTCGAGTCTCTCACCGGGCTGCCCTGTCAGGTGGAGGTGGCCAGCGAGTTCCGGTATCGCCGGCATGTGGTGCCGGAGGGGACCTTGTTCGTCACCATCTCCCAGTCGGGAGAGACGGCGGACACACTGGCAGCCCTCAAGCTGGCAAAAGAGATCGGATATGCCGCCACGCTCACCCTCTGCAACGTGCCGGAGAGTTCGTTGGTGCGTGAATCGGACCTGACCCTCCTCACCCGTGCTGGCCCGGAGATCGGCGTCGCCTCCACCAAGGCCTTTACCACCCAACTGGTGGCGCTGCTGTTGCTGATGACCGCCCTGGGGCGTTACAACGGTCTAAGCCCCGAGGCGGAGAAGATGCGTATCGAGGCGCTGCGTTCCCTGCCGGCCAGGATCAAGGACGTGTTGGCATTGGATGAGATCATTCACCAGCTCGCCGAGCGCTTCGGCGACAAGCGTCATGCCCTCTTCCTTGGCCGCGGCGACCAGTACCCGGTGGCCATGGAAGGGGCGCTCAAGCTCAAGGAGATTTCCTACATCCACGCCGAGGCGTATCCCGCCGGCGAACTGAAGCATGGTCCCCTGGCCCTGATCGACGAGGACATGCCGGTGGTGGCGGTGGCCCCCAACAACCAACTGCTGGAGAAGCTCAAGTCCAACCTGGAGGAGGTGCGGGCGCGCGGAGGCGAGCTGATCGTATTCGCCGACGAACGGGTGCAGATGGGCGACGACGAGGCAGGCGTCACGGTGATTCGGCAGCCGGTGGTGGACGGTCTCATCTCGCCCGTCGTCTTCACCATCCCGCTGCAACTCCTCGCCTATCACGTGGCCGTGTTGAAAGGGACCGACGTGGATCAACCCCGCAATCTGGCGAAGTCCGTCACCGTCGAGTAGCCAATGTTATAGATTGGTTAGGATTTCTTGATCCTTATGGGATCCCCTGCCCTTAAGCTGTGAATCACTCACAACGAAAAAGGGGAACTCGACATGAAAGTGCGTTACCTATCGGCGGTCCTGGCCCTCGGTCTGTTTGCAGGTCCGTCACAGGCGGCCCGGTTCACGGTCACCATCCAGAATCTCACTCAGGGGATCTACTTCACGCCGCTGCTGGTGGCGGCCCACGACAGCGCGACCCATCTGTTCCAGCCAGGTACCGCGGCCTCTGCGTCGCTTCAGGCGATGGCCGAAGGGGGTGACCTCAGCGGCCTGTCGACGGATCTTGCCACGGCTGGCGCCGTGACGGAGACCAATCCGGCCGGCGGCCTGCTCGCCCCCGGCGGGGCAGCCACCACGGCTACGCTCGATACCGGCAGTTCCGCCAACGGCTATCTTTCCATCACCGGTATGATGTTGCCCACCAACGACGGCTTCGTAGGGCTCGACGCGTGGCCCATTCCCACCACGCCTGGCACCTACACCGTCGATCTCAATGCCTGGGATGCCGGCACCGAGGCCAACAACGAGCTGATCAATAGCGCCAACGGCGGTGCACCCGGCACGCCAGGGATCCCGGCGGCGCCCGGTGGAGATGCCGGGTCCAACGGGACCGGTGTCACCACCACCGAGACCAATGGCACAGTCCATATCCATCGTGGCGTCCTCGGCGACACCAATCCCGCCGGCGGTGTAAGCGACCTGGACAGCCGCGTTCACCGCTGGCTCAACCCGGTGGCCCGCGTTACCGTCGTCGTCCAGTAGGGGGTGCGTCATGAAAGTGAAACGAGATCAACGGAGGTGGTGGATCCCGGCAGGCCTGCTGGCCGGGAGCGTCCTGCTGGCCGGTTGTAATCATGGATCCGATTCGACGCCGGCCACCATGAAGCGCATGTTCAAAGTGGAGGTGACGAACCTCACCGCCAACCAGCCTCTCTCACCCATTGCGGCGGTGTTGCATCGTTCGGGCTACCATGCCTGGCAGGAGGGGAACGCAGCCACGGTCGGCTTGGAGCGGCTGGCGGAATCCGGTGATGGCGCGGACTTATTGAGCGAGGCGCAGTCCGACAGTGCCTTTCTGTCCAAAGAGGCGGGCAGCGGAGTCATCCCGCCGGGACAGAGTGGGAGTATTCAGATGGAGGCCGCCGCCAGCGACCCCCGGCTCTCCCTGGTCACTATGCTGGTGAACACCAATGATGCCTTCGCGGGGCTCGACGCCGTCGATCTCTCCTCGCTGGCGCCCGGCGAACAGTTGACCGTGAGCGCTATCGCCCACGATGCGGGGACCGAGCCAAACAGCGAGACGGCGGCCACCGTGCCAGGCCCGGCCGGTGGCGGTGAGGGTTTCAACGCGGATCGTTCGGGCGACGTGGATTTCATCGCTGTCCATCGCGGCGTGGTCACGCGGGACGACGGGCTGGCCAACTCGGCGCTCGATCAGTCGCACCGTTTCGACAACCCGGTGGCGCGGGTGGTGATCACCCGCCTTCAATAAACTGGTATGGCGCCCGCGCCCGGACGGGCGCGGGCGCTCCGGAGCGGTAGCCTCAGCCCTTCAGCGTCTCCACCACCCGCAGCAAAATCTCCTTCGCTTCCTTGCCCACCTTTTTCGGTTCCTCGGTTCCGGTGAGGTTCAGCACCGCCTCGGGGTCCATGAAGCTGACCACCGTCCGGCCATCCTCCTCGCGCATGATGAAGTTGCACGGCAGCAGCACCCCGGCGTTGGGCTCGGCGCCGATCACCCGGTCGGCCAGCTTGGGGTTGCAGGCGCCCAGGATGTGGTAGGGTGGGATCTCCTTGTCCATCTTGTTCTTGAAGATCGCGGCCACGTCCACATCGCTCACCACGCCCAGGTGTTGCTCCATGAGGGCGGCCTTCACTGTCTCCAGCGCCTGGTCGTAGGGTT